>NZ_FOVO01000031.1 GCF_900115195.1 Xenorhabdus japonica | reverse complement strand
ACACGAGATTACAAAACACCGAATGAGTTATTTAAAGGAATACCCACTCATTTACTTCGTTCATTACGGTGTTGCGCTTAATATGTGAATCCAAGTAATATACATATTAATATGGTTATATTTGTGTTATTACTATATTGCTTTTTTACATCGTCAACAAAGAGACAACTTGAAAAACGAAGTATATATGTAGAAGTTAGAATATATATGCAATATGTTAGGATTTTTAGAATACCTAGATTAAAAATGGCAAATAAAACTCCCTAACGATAATACACCTGTTTTTTGGAAGTTTGGGAGTCAAACTGATTGATTATATATAAAATCATGTAACCAAAAGTAACGATATAGCTTAAATAAATATATTATAAATAACCCCCATTCATATACGGTGATGTTTTTTATTTTGATGTTTTATTATCTAGTTTAATTTATGGATTATAGGGGGTGATGATAAATTAAAGAAAAAATCAACATATATTAAAGTTATAGATAATAATCTGTTAGTTATTTTAGATTCCGTTAATCCTATTCATTTGATTCGGTTATTTTTTTGGAGAACTTTCAAAATTAGATTTGAAAGGAGCTTATTTGTCGAAGTTGTAAATTTAAGGATATAACGATGTGCCACGAAGACATACTCTTAATTAAAACTCCGGTAGCTTTGTCAATAGCGGGTTCTGATAGCGGTGGTGGTGCTGGAATTCAAGCAGATATTAAAACAATGAGTGCCTTAGATGTTTATGCGACGACAGTGATCACTGCTTTAACTTCCCAAAACACAGTTGGAATTAGGAACATTTATAGTGTTCCAGCTATTTCTGTGGCAACACAATTAGAATCCGTCTTAGAGGATATTGCTGTTCATGCAATCAAAATTGGAATGGTTCTCACTTTTGAAATTATCAAAGCGATAGTCGAGGTTTTAAGGTTTTATTGTGGACCTATAATCCTTGATCCAGTGATGATGGCCAAATCTGGTGACGCCTTGCTACAAGAGGAAGCAATGTCAATCTTTAGAACAGATTTGCTTCCGTTGGCAACGTTGATAACACCTAATTTACCTGAAGCAGCGGTCTTGCTTGGGCAAGAAGAAGCCAGAACTTTGGCTGAAGCTGAAAGCCAAGGAAGAGAATTACTAAAACTTGGAGCTAAAGGTGTATTGATGAAAGGAGGACATTTCAATAGCAATAATTGCGTGGATTTACTCATTTTACCCGAACAGCAGACAATAAATCTCACGGCAATAAGAATCGATACTAAGAATACGCATGGTACTGGATGCACTCTTTCTGCTGCGATCGCCGCTTTTATGGCGAATGGATTGGGCTTAGTTGAAGCAGTAACCGAGGCAAAAGATTATTTACATCAGGCTATCTTAGAATCTAATAAGTTAAGAATAGGTTTCGGTCATGGCCCAGTTCATCACTTTTTTAATAAATGGGGTGAGAAACTATGCACATTACAATCATAGGGGCTGGTGTTGCGGGTCTTGCTTGTGCGGCAGAGTTCACTGCGAGAGGGGGAAATGTCCGGATTCTTGAGCGTGGGTCTAGAGTGGGCGCTGAGGCGTGCTCTTGGTGGGCTGGTGGAATGCTGGCACCATGGTGTGAAGGTGAAAGTGCGGAGCTTTCAGTCGTTAACTTAGGACAACGTGCTATTGATTGGTGGGCGAATCATACCGAAACACTTGTCTCATCAGGTACCCTTGTACTTGCTTTGGGACGTGATATTTCTGAACTGAAGACTTTTGCCAATAAAACTGAGAATTACGAAAGTGTTTATTCAGACCAAATTGCAGAACTTGAGCCAGACCTTGCCGATCGCTTTCATAGGGGACTTTTTTTTAAAGACGAGGCTTTCTTAAACCCTCGTAAAGCAATTATTCAGTTATCTGAAAAATTGGAGAGATTGGGCGTCGAGTTTGTATTCAATAATGAAGCTAATATCAGCGATGTTAGAGGAACCGATTTAGTTGTTGATTGCCGCGGCCTGGAGGCTCGTGACATATCAAAAACATTACGCGGGGTCAAAGGTGAAATGCTCTTGATTCACAGTAATGACATAAAGATTAACAGACCCATTCGATTACTGCATCCAAGAATACCTTTGTACTTAGTGCCGCGTGGTGATGGTGATTATATGGTTGGTGCAACTATGATTGAGAATGAAGAGCGTGAACGAATTTCTGCACGATCCATGTTTGAACTACTTGGTTCAACATTTGCTCTTCATCCAAGTTTTCATGAAGCTGAAATTATAGAAATAGGTGTCGATGCAAGACCTGCATTTCCAGACAATCTCCCGCGTGTCTATTGGAAAGGTGAGATTCTTTGTGTGAATGGTCTCTATCGTCATGGCTTTTTATTGTCACCTTCAATGGCACAAATGGCGGCAAAAGCTGTTTTTGAAGGCGCTAACATTCCGGAGTCAATCGATGAATATTCTAGTTAATGGTTTAGAGGTATCTGTTTCAGGTTCTAATTTGGGACAAATTCTTGAAGAGCTTGGGTATGTAGATACAGTTCTAGTAACAGCTGTAAACGGTAATTTTGTAAGTGTGCAAGAGCGTGATGAATTTGAAATAAAAAGTGCAGACAAAATTGAAATTTTGGCACCAATGCAAGGAGGCTAATGTGCTCAAAATATACGATACAGAACTGTACAGCCGTATGATGCTTGGAACATCTCAATATCCATCGCCAACAATTTTGTCAGAAGCCGTTAAAGCCTCCAGAGTGGAGATTGTCACCGTTTCTCTTCGTAGAGAGTCAGGGAAAAATAAGGCAGGACAAAGTTTCTGGTCATTAATTAAAACATTAAATGTTCGAGTGCTCCCTAATACAGCGGGCTGCCATACGGTAAAAGAAGCAGTAACTACTGCGCACATGGCAAGAGAAATTTTTGGCACTGACTGGATCAAATTAGAAATTATTGCTAACGAAGACACTTTACAGCCTGATGTTTACGGTCTTGCTGAAGCAGCAAAGATTTTATGTGCTGATGGCTTTAAAGTCTTTCCATATTGCACTGAAGATCTCTCAGTAGCAGAGAAATTACTGCAAGCAGGCTGTGAAATCCTTATGCCTTGGGGTGCTCCGATCGGTTCTGGCCGAGGACTAAATAACATCTACGGTTTGAGAACTCTCCGCGCCCACTTTCCTGATATTCCCTTGGTTATTGATGCAGGAATAGGCTTGCCTTCTCATGCGGCGGCGGCAATGGAATTAGGCTATGACATGATCCTGCTAAATACCGCTGTAGCGCGTGCTGGTGATCCAGTAATGATGGCTCAGGCATTTGCTAATGCAGTTGAGGCAGGTCGATTTTGTTATTTGGCTAAGCCAATTGAAAAGAGAGATATGGCAGAGCCTTCTACCCCTGTATTTGGTAAGGCCTATTTAACATGAAACTAGATCCATTTTATCCAATTGTCGATAGTGCGACGTGGGTTGAGTTAGTAGTCCCGTTAGGAATAAAGCAAATCCAATTACGAATTAAAGATGAAGATATTAAGCATATACGTAACGAAATCAGGAAATCGAAAATAATATGTTCTCGATTTAACTGTACCTAGATCGTTAATGATTATTGGCAAATCGCCATTGAGGAAGGGTGTGACTTTATTCATCTTGGTCAAGAGGATTTGGAAGAAGCAGATTTAGACCAAATTCGTCGTGCAAACATGCGGTTGGGGGTCAGCACACATGATGATGAAGATCTAAGAAAGGCGATCGCATTAAACCCTGAATATATTGCTTTTGGTCCAGTCTACCCAACTATTCTTAAGAAAATGAAGTGGAGTCCCCAAGGATTAAGTCGAGTATCAAAGTGGAAGCAAGCCCTTGGTGACATTCCGTTGGTTGCTATTGGTGGAATGAAGGTAGAGTTTGCAAACGACGTATTTGACGCAGGCGCTGACATCATTTCTGTATTAACGGATATTACATTGAATGTTGATCCAGTAAATCGAGTGAAAGAGTGGCTCACTATAACAAGAGGGCAAGGCATTGAATCGTTATGATAGGCAGCAAGTACTACAGCAAGTGGGAAAGAGCGGGCAAGCAAGGATTTCTAACGCTAAGATTTTGGTTATTGGTGCTGGTGGCCTTGCTTCACCAGTACTTCAATATTTGTGCGGAGCTGGAGTTGGTACCTTAGTTGTCGTTGATCCTGATGTTGTGGAGCTTACTAACTTGCATCGACAACCTCTTTATAACGAGAGCTTAGTCGGCCTGAAGAAAGTAGATGCCGCAAAGATAGTTCTAAATAAACTTAATTCTGAAGTTGAAGTTCTTACCCATGCCACGACATTACATCCAGATAATGCTCGTTTATTGGTGAGTAATGCCGATGTCGTTTTAGACTGTGCTGATAGTTATGCAGTTAGCTACATGCTATCGGATACTTGTTCATTGCTAGAAAAGCCGCTTATCTCTGCCACTGTTCTTGGCCTTAAAGGTTATGTGGGAGGGTTTTGCGCATCCGCTCCTTCTTTCAGAGCCGTTTTCCCTGATATACCAAATAATACGGCTACTTGTGCCACGGCGGGAGTCTTAGGTCCTGTAGTCGCAATAATAGGTGCTTTGCAGGCACAAATGGCAATCGGGACTTTACTGCACTTATCTTCATCGCCTTTGGGTCAAATGGTAATTGCTGATTTAGATACTTATGCATTTTCAAGTTTTCGCTTTGATAATGCTGAAGAGCCAAAATCAGCCCCATTCTATTTCATATCAATATCATCACTAACTTCCAAGGATCTGATAATAGATCTTCGGGGGAAAGATGAAGCGCCAACTCCTGTATACCCTGATGCGTTAAGGATGTCGGTTGATGAGTTTTGTGATGGAAGCTTTATTCCAGAGTCTGGGCAGAGAGCTGTTTTAGCGTGTAGATCCGGCTTACGTGCGTGGAATGCAGCGAGAAATCTTCGTAATTATTGGGATGGAGATATCGCGCTCATCGCTATGGCAAGTCTTGAAGCCAGATAAGGATTAAATTTTAAATTCAGTAATATCAAAGAGGTGAGTTTGATTATGAGAGCAAATGAAGGCCCCAAAGCGCTATCTGAGCCCAAGGTTGCTACGTTAGCCATTGTATATCATAACGACAAAATCTTATTGGTTAAGAGGAATAAACAACCTCAGCGGCTTGGTTGGGGTTTTCCTGGCGGCTCTGTACTGCCTGGTGAAAGTCTAAAGGATGGTGCTCTAAGAGAACTCAAAGAAGAAACTCAATTAATAGCTACAGTAGAAAAAATTCTTTCTATAGTCGAAGTCAATGAATTTGATAGTGACGGTATCCACCACCACTTTATCTTAGTACCACTTCTCTGTAGTTATTTATCGGGAACTCCTGTTGCTGGAGACGATGCACTGGAATGCCGCTGGATGAGTTTCAGAGATATTTACAGTCAATCAGAAACACTAATTGAACATGTTGCAACAGTAGCTCGGGAAGCTGAAGCAATTATCAGAACACGAGCTAATTAACATCAGAATAAGGCCCATAATATATGAAAAAGATGTTTTTAGCTGGACCGTTTAAAGCATTAGTAGATCCTGAATGTCATGTTATGTCACATAAAGATATCGATCAATTCCAAAGTATCATCGAATATTTTGAAGAGCGAGGATGGTCTGTGCATTGTGCTCATAAGCGTGAAAAATGGGGACGTGAGTTTATGGCACCTTCTCAATGCACACTCATTGATTACGAAGAAATTAGTAAATGTGACTATTTTGTAGCCTTCCCTGGAGCCCCTGCCTCACCCGGTACTCATATTGAAATGGGTTGGGCATCAGCGATGAAAAAGCCAATAGTGCTTTTGCTTGAAGAGAACGAAGAATACGCTTTTTTAGTCCAAGGGTTGGGTGAAATCACGTCAGTTAAGATATTGAGTTACAGAAAAGAAGCTGGTGTTGATATCACCCAAATAGAGATGTTAATTGAAGAATTCGAGAACGTTCATGAATCGTTATGACACATTTAATCAATTGTACATTGAGACACTTGATCTGATTAGTAATAACTATGAATTTGAAAATAGCCCACGTGGGCATTCCGAACGTGAGGTTCTTGGTTTTAGTTGTAAATTGACAAACCCATTATCGCGATATTGCTTTCATCCTATGAGAAAGCAAAATGTAATTTTCAATTATGCAGAAGCTCTATGGTATCTTTCAGGAAAGAATGATCTTGATTTTATATATTGGTATGCTCCGTCTATGGCCAAATATTCAGCAGATGGGAAAACTCTGCCTGGCACTGGCTATGGAAAAAAACTGTTGCACTTCGGATCTGACGACCTGAACCAAATTGCTAGAGCTGTCGATATTATCAAAAATGATGACGCTGATAGTAAGAGAGTATTTATCCAAATATTCAGTGCTGATGAAGATATCTATAAGACTAATATAGACGTATCATGCACTTTAGGACTGCAATTGCTCTTGCGTGAAGGAAAACTACACATGGTTGCATATATGCGGGCTAATGATGCGTATGTGGGTATGTTAGGAGATATTTTTTCATTCACTTTCATTCAAGAGTTCATAGCTTCAATGCTTGGGTGTGAAGTGGGGCAATATACTCATAACGTGGGCTCGATTCATATATACCAGCCTAATCAAGAGAAAGTCCAATCCATACTCGAGCTTCCATTTAAAACATTTGAGCCAATATGTTCACTGCCTGTAATGCCTAAATCAGATTTTTCAGTGGTATCCAAAGTTCTCGAATATGAGAAGAAAATTCGTTGCTCTGAATTGTCTTTGAACGATATAAATCATCTTCCATTAGACGAGTATTGGATAGAAATTCTCCGTCTCTTTAAAGTAAATACTTATTTCCAAATTGGGAGGAGTGTGCCTGATATGCTGATTGAAAGTGTCCATCCATTTCACAGATCTTTTTTATTGAACAGATTGAAATAGGTCAAATCTAGACTTTGTTGATTATTACTACACATAAATGAATATGAGGTAATAAATGGGTACTAATTGGATGAATGAAGAGGTTTCAAACTTATTTGATCAATATGATGATTATTTGGAGGAGAGACTTGGGTACAAACCGTTAATTGAGAACCTTAAGGAGAGCTTGGGCCAAAATATATCAGTTCTTGATTACGGTTGTGGTGGTGGGAAAGTGTCACGTCGGCTAATTGCTGGAGGCATAAAGGCGGTAACGGGGGTGGATATCTCACAAACTATGGTGGATAAAGCTTCCAATAACATCAATCGTGGTAATAGTTCTTATCATCAAATCAATACGGGTGTCCTTAGCTTCAAGGATAATACTTTCGACGCCGCTATATGTTGTTATGTTTTCATCAATAATAATGAAAAATCTGATCTTTTGAAAATAGTTAAAGAAGTTCATAGGACATTAAAATCTGGTAGCATTTTTTACGTATTGGATACTAATCCGGATTCAACCGGGATTAAGTTCAGTTCTTTCATGAACGGTGAGCCAAATAAAAAATATAATGATGGAGAACGAAGATTAGTGTATTTAGATCTGCCAGATGGAAGTATTTTTGAGATTTCAGACACGCATTGGCATAAAGATACATATTACGAAATTTTGACCGAGGCCGGGTTTAAAACTATTGAACTTTTTGAATACAGTGACGTGGATACTTCAAAGGATACTGAAGGCCTACAATATTATCCACCTTTCGTAATGTTCAAAGCTACTAAATTCTAGATGCTCGATATTTGTTGGTGAAATCCTTTACTTGTTACAACGATGCTGATAATGGGTTCTACATGATTAGTTTCGAAGGTAAATTAAGATGGTATTAGTGAGTTTAAGTAGATTGAGATCCAACAGATATGCTTTTGGCTTATTATTGGCAGTGATAGCAACTTGCCTATATTCACTTAAAGGCATTATTGTGAAAATTATGTATAAAAATGGTATTGATAGCATCAGTGTTATGGCACTCAGGATGTTCTTTATATTGCCAATTTACATCCTTATTGGAATAAGGGTTTATGCAAAACTTACTTTCAAACAGGCGCAATCAATTAAGTCTAACTGGTACTTGTGTTGTTTGATTGGTGTTGTTGGTTACTACTTATCAAGCTTCTTCGATCTGAAAAGTCTGAATTATTTAAGTGCGCAACTTTCCGGATTACTCTCGTTTACCTATCCAATATTTGTTTGTTTTATAAATTGGTTTTTGTTTAAAGAAACATTTAAAAAAGATATGTGGTTGACGCTTTTCTTGAGTTATAGCGGTATTATTCTGCTCTTATCGTATGAGTTCAACTTCGGAGATACTTCCGGTGTATTGTTTGGAGCAGTATATGCCGTTGGAGGGGCACTGGCTTTTGCTTGTTACATGGTCTTTAGTAAACGTTTTATGTCTAAAATACCAAGCACTATGTTCACTAGTATTGCGATGGGGGCCGCGAGCGTATGTGTATTTATACATTTTCTAACAGAAGAGGGATGGAAAGACATAAATCTAACCCTACAAGTCTTGTTACTTTCTTTGACGATCGCAATAGTTTGTACTATTGCCCCTTCTTTTCTCTTGAGTGAAGCCATTAATTGCATTGGCACTAATCAGGTTGCAGTTATGGGAGCATTTGGTCCGGCGGCAACAGCTCTTATGGCAGTTTTCATACTATCAGAGCCATTCAGTAGTTATCATTTTTGGGGAATGGCTCTGGTTGTTCTATCGGCAATTTGGTCATTTTTGATGAAATTTATAAAAACCAAATTACATTACACCAGAGACTAATCTCCTCAATTGTAAGGGAATAAATGTGAATATTTTAAAGTTTAGGCAAGTTAAGTATCTCATTGTATCTTGGTTTGTTTCTATCTTGGCAATTGGTTCAGCATTTGCTCAAGATATTAGTGTCGGTTTATATCCTTGGGTACCTCGCGTAGAGCAGTTTCAGACAGAACTGACTAAAATTTGGAAACAAAGATATCCAGATGACAACCTCATTTTTGTATCTAAGGAAGTTTGGGACGGGGGCTATAATACAAATCCATCAGACCAATTGGATGTTTATGTATTTGATGCAATTAATATGAATTATTTTGCTCATAATGGCTGGTTGTTGCCTCTGGTAAAGTCGGATATTGATGATTTTGATGATTTCTTTGATTACGCAGTAGATGGAATCAAAATGGTAGGCACGGAATTATATTGGGGAATTCCTCAAGTGGGATGTGCTCGTCTGTTGTTTTATCAGGCTAATGATACTGAAGTGCATATAGCTCAGACATTAACCCAACTAAAAACAACATTAAATTCCTGCCAATATACAGGTCAGGTTCCACCGAATAAGACAGGATTAATGGTGGATATGAGTGGTTCAACGACAAATGCCAGCTTATATTTGCAGGCAGTTTATAGTATCTATAATCAGATGCCAATGAACCTGCCATTCAATTCTGCTGAGTTTGATGCTGATGCAACAGCAAATTTAAGATCCATTATGGAGATGTCTAGCTATGACAATTCCACTAAGGAGACAGCTAGTTATCAGCATGGTGAATGGTTTGAAAAAGGGCATGGCAGAGCGTTTGTGGGTTTCACTGAATCAATGGCAGTTATGAGTAGTGGAACCCTAGATAATATCGAGTTCAAAGTGATGCCATTATCGAATAATACCGAAAGTAATTCTCTATTTTATGCTGATATTGTCGGAGTGTATCCGAAGCAAAATCGAACTGATAAAGAGCTATCAAAGGTCAAAGAGCTGGCGAATGTTATGGCATCAAAAGATTATATGGTTTCAAGCTCAAAGCCTATTCCGGGTGCTTTACAGGGACCTGAGTCAAACCCGCAGTATCTCATGCCCTTGCGAAAATCCATTTTTGTTACGTTGGGACGTGAATATCCCATTTATAACAAGATGAAAATGCTTGTTGAAAATAGTTCTCCGGTACTTTTTATCATGAATGAGCAAAGTAGAACCTGGATAAGGGAAACAAAAGAAAATCTTCAATCAGCGATTAGAAAGGATTTTGCATGTGAGATTTCACCGTAATTGAACATATAATTTTTTAGACTTTAATTTACCTTAAAGACCGGATTGTTCATAAGTAGAATCTTCATATAATTTTAATCAATATCACTAATGGTGCAGAAATAATCTACTCTGAACGTTGAAGTTTTATCATTGTTCAATGTTGATTTTATGTGAATGAATTAACATGCTATTCAAATTTTGGTATGCTAAGCGCCCGAAGCTGGGCATAATTCCAATGTTATGCGAGCAAAATCCTCTGACCTGGCACCCTTGATGATTGTTTTAGGTGATTGTTTTTGGATGATCGTTTTCAATGATCGTTACCGGGTGCAGACAGCCGGGTATATAAAATGACAATGAGAGCGAGGAGAAAGTCGTGCTAGAAGAATACCGCAAGCACGTAGCCGAGCGTGCAGCTCAAGGCATCGTCCCTAAACCGTTAGACGCAGCTCAAGTAGCATCGCTGGTCGAATTACTGAAGAACCCACCTAAAGGTGAAGAAGATTTCCTGGTAGATCTACTGACCAATCGTGTTCCCCCTGGTGTAGATGAAGCCGCTTATGTGAAAGCAGGTTTCCTTGCTGCCGTTGCTAAGGGGGAAACGGCCTCTCCTTTGGTTACAAAGGAAAAAGCCATTGAATTATTGGGGACTATGCAGGGTGGATATAATATCCACGCTTTAATTGATGCCCTTGATGATGAAAAACTAGCTCCGATTGCGGCGAAAGCACTTTCTCATACTTTGCTGATGTTCGACAGTTTCTATGATGTGGAAGAAAAAGCAAAAGCGGGTAATGCTCATGCCAAACAGATCATTCAATCATGGGCTGATGCAGAATGGTTCCTTGAACGCCCTGAATTGGCAGAAAAAATCACAGTTACAGTCTTTAAGGTCACGGGTGAAACAAACACCGATGATCTATCTCCTGCTCCTGATGCGTGGTCACGTCCTGATATTCCTCTACATGCTTTGGCAATGCTCAAGAATGCCCGTGAAGGTATTGAGCCTGATCAAGCCGGTGTTGTAGGGCCGATTCAACAAATCGAAGCACTGAACAAAAAAGGCTATCCATTAGCCTACGTTGGTGATGTTGTTGGTACGGGGTCTTCTCGTAAATCGGCAACTAACTCCGTTTTGTGGTTCATGGGAGAAGACATTCCGTTTGTACCCAATAAACGTGGGGCAGGCGTGGTACTGGGTGGAAAAATTGCCCCCATTTTCTTCAACACTATGGAAGATGCAGGTGCGTTACCAATTGAGGTAGATGTTTCTAAACTTAATATGGGTGATGTGATTGATATCTACCCCCATAAAGGTGAAATCCGCGATCATGAAACAAATGAGTTGCTATCTACTTTTGAATTGAAAACCGATGTCCTGATTGATGAAGTACGTGCCGGTGGCCGTATTCCATTGATTATCGGTCGTGGTTTGACTGGCAAAGCACGTGAATCACTGGATTTGCCACATAGTGATGTATTCCGTCAGGCAAAAGCAGTTGCGAAAAGCGATCGTGGCTTCTCATTGGCACAGAAAATGGTTGGCCGTGCTTGTGGTACAGTCGGTATCCGTCCGGGGGAATATTGTGAACCTAAGATGACCTCTGTTGGCTCTCAGGATACCACTGGGCCAATGACACGGGATGAATTGAAAGATTTGGCGTGTCTGGGCTTCTCTGCGGATCTGGTTATGCAGTCATTCTGCCATACAGCCGCTTATCCAAAACCTGTGGATGTGACTACACATCACACTTTGCCTGATTTCATTATGAACCGTGGTGGGGTATCTCTGCGTCCGGGTGATGGTATTATCCATTCATGGTTGAACCGCATGTTGCTGCCAGATACTGTGGGCACAGGCGGAGATTCCCATACTCGTTTCCCAATTGGCATTTCTTTCCCGGCTGGTTCAGGGCTGGTGGCATTTGCTGCCGCAACGGGCGTAATGCCATTGGATATGCCAGAATCCGTACTGGTTCGTTTTAAAGGAAAAATGCAGCCAGGAATTACTTTGCGTGATCTGGTTCATGCCATTCCTTACTATGCGATCCAACAAGGTCTGTTGACTGTTGAGAAGAAAGGCAAGAAAAACATTTTCTCTGGCCGTATTCTTGAGATTGAAGGTTTGCCAGAACTTAAAGTCGAGCAGGCATTTGAGTTGGCTGATGCATCGGCGGAACGCTCTGCGGCAGGATGTACCATTAAACTGGATAAAGAACCAATCATTGAATATCTGCAATCGAACATTGTATTGCTGAAATGGATGATTGCGGAAGGTTATGGTGATCGCCGGACATTGGAGCGCCGTATTATAGGCATGGAAAACTGGCTGAAAGATCCTCAATTGTTGGAAGCGGATGCAGATGCTGAATACGCTACTGTTATTGAAATCGATCTGGCGGACATTAAAGAACCCATTTTGTGCGCGCCTAACGATCCTGATGATGCGCGTTTGTTATCTGAAGTTGCTAACAGCAAAATTGACGAAGTTTTCATTGGCTCTTGCATGACCAATATTGGTCACTTCCGTGCAGCAGGTAAATTGCTGGATCAGCACAAAGGCCAGCTACCGACTCGCTTGTGGGTTGCTCCTCCGACTAAGATGGATGCAGCACAGTTAACGGAAGAAGGCTATTACAGCGTCTTTGGCAAGAGTGGGGCACGCATTGAGATCCCAGGTTGTTCATTGTGTATGGGAAATCAGGCGCGCGTGGCTGATGGTGTAACCGTAGTATCCACTTCTACCCGTAACTTCCCTAACCGCCTTGGTACAGGTGCAAATGTTTACCTTGCGTCTGCGGAATTGGCTGCAGTAGCTTCTTTGTTGGGGCGCTTGCCAACGCCAGAAGAGTATTTGCAGTTTATGGATAAGGTTGATGAAACCGCAGCAGATACTTATCGCTACCTCAATTTTGATCAACTGAGCCAATACACTGAAAAAGCGGATGATGTGATCTTCCAAACCGCAGTATAAAAAAGTATATTGCAATGAATGGGGAGGCAAATGCCTCCCTTTTTTGTGTCTGTCATTTTTTGTATCAGTTTGTGGACTGCCTCAGAGGTGGAAGTAGCAGAAATGTTTAAAATCCAAACGGGTTATTTGGAGTCTGTAATAATGGGAGGTATGTGATGGAATATGAATTTATGCAGGATATTACCGGTCAGGTAACAACATTCTTTTCAATGGATCATGAAGCTATCGGTCATTGGTTGAATGAAGAAGTGAAAGATGATTTGAGTATATTGGATAAAATCACTGTAGCTTTGCAAGAGATTAAAGGTAGTGAGCGTCAGTGGCAGTTGTCTGGTCATGAATATACGCTATTGATGAGCGAAGATGAGATTATGGTCAGGGCTAACCAACTCCAATTTGATACAGAAGTTATAGAAGAAGGAATGAGTTACTATGATAATGAGAGTTTGGCTTTTTGTGGGACAGACGATTTTATCAATATGTTGGCTGATTACAGAGAATTTATTTTGCAAAAAAAGAGAGAATAAGTATTAATGTTCAATCAATGGAGGCTTTCTGCCATAATCTATATCTATCACATGCTTGTGTTGTGACAGTGGCTTTCTATTTTTTGAACAGGAACCTATTTTTGAATAGGAACTTATGTCTGTTGCTGGTGTTGCTTGCGAGTTACAGCATTGAATGGGAATAGGTTCCAACAATAACGGTGGGCTTTGTATGGAAGAGATCAATCTGTCAAATGAGATTGATAAAGCGGCAAGTTGGTTTGCCAGCAATCAGGATCTATTGATTCAGTATGCGGTAAACATTGTATCTGCCATTTTGATTCTTATCGTTGGCTTATTTGTAGCTAAATTGGTTAGTAAAGCAGTTAAGCGTGTTATGTCATTGCGTGGCATTGATGCCACTATTTCTGATTTTCTATCCGCGATTATTCGTTATGCCATTATAGCGTTTACGATTATCGCCGTTCTTGGGAAATTGGGAATTCAGACTGCGTCTGTGATTGCAGTAATCGGTGCCGCAGGTTTGGCGGTTGGTCTGGCATTACAAGGTTCACTGTCTAATTTTGCAGCCGGTGTTTTATTGGTGATTTTTCGTCCACTTCGTACTGGTGAATATGTCGTTATTGGAGCGGTGGAAGGAACTGTCGTGCAAGTACAGATTTTCTCGACAACATTGCTCACGGCAGATGACCGTATCGTTGTGATTCCCAACGGGAAGATTATTGCGGACAATATTATTAATACCAGCCGTGAACCTAACCGCCGTACCCAAATTATGGTGGGAGTTGCGTATAACGCGGATATTGATGAAGTAAAAAGAGTGTTGGGTGATGTGATTAAAGAAGATAAACGCATTCAACATGAAAAAGGTGTCACTATTCGCCTGCATGAAATGGCGCCTTCATCATTGAATTTTGTGGTTCGTGTATGGACTATCAATGGTGATGCCTGGAATGTATATTGGGATTTGATGGAAAACTTTAAGTGTGCTTTGGATAAGCACAATATCAATATTCCATTCCCACAAATGGATGTTTATCTGCATCAGCAAAATATGGCCTTACAGAAGAAGGCAGATGAATAATTAAAATATCGCGGTGTGAGAATTTCTCTTTCTCACACCAAATTAGGTTTCTCTCATTTTTTGATTTTAAGTTTGAATAAAACTACCATTATTTTTTCTGATGATGCATTAGAATGATTCATTTCTCCTAATACCTAATCTTGCCTAATATGCATGGATAACGTAACTAATTGAATATTTATTAGGGATCTTTGCATGTTTTCGATATTTATCCAGGGCTTTTTTCTCAGTGCTGCGATGATTCTCCCGCTTGGGCCACAAAATGTATTTGTAATGCAGCAAGGGAGCAGGAAGCAGTTCCATTTAATGAGTGCCGCGTTATGCTCTGCCAGTGATGCTCTCCTCATTGCTGCGGGGATATTTGGTGGAAGTGCTTTGCTGGGGCAATCGATACTTTTATTGCAGGCTGTAACATGGGGCGGTGTTGCGTTTTTATTATGGTATGGATGGGGAGCTTTTCGAACAGCGCTATCAGCGGAAGTCGAACTGTCCCGTACTGAAAAAATTATTCAAAGCCGTTGGCGAGTCATAGTAACGTTATTCGCAGTAACATGGCTGAATCCCCATGTTTATTTGGATACCTTTGTTGTATTGGGAAGCGTAGGGGGACAATTATCAGCAGAGCTTAGACCGTGGTTCACCACCGGAGCGGTAATGGCATCGATCAGCTGGTTTTTTGCATTATCATACTTGTCCGCGTGGTTTTCACCTGTGCTTAATCAGCCTCGATCACAACGAATTATCAATATTTTTGTTGGCTGTGTGATGTGGTACATCGCTTGGGGATTAATTAAGCAAGGATATAGATTTTTTATTGATTACAATACTTCTCTATAAATAGTGTGCTAATGTTTTTGCAAGCACCTTACTAATGTAACTTTGTTGTATTTAAGGAGGTTTTGTGAAACGTAAATCACTGGTATTAGCCACGATAATGGCTTTGGGAAGCTTATCTTACATAACTGCTTCCGCTGCTGATTCGCTCTCTGTTCCACATATTTCCACTTCTGGCAACGCGATAGTTAAAGCGGCACCAGATATGGCTACGTTGATGATCTATGTGAGTGAAACTCAAAAAAGTGCGGCAGATGCAAAGAAAAAAGTAGATGCACGCGTCGCGAAATATTTTGATTTTCTGAAAAGTAGTGGCATCGAAAAGAAAGATATTGATGCTGCCAATTTGCGCACTCAGCCAGAATATCAATATGAACAAAAGACGGGAAAATCAAGTATTACGGGTTATAAAGCGTCACGTTCAGTTGAAGTGAAAGTTCACAAATTGGATAAACTGAATGCTTTACTGGATGGAGCCTTGAAAGCAGGTTTGAATGAAATTAGCTCCGTTCAGTTTAGTGTAGATAATCCACAACGTTATCGTGATGAAGCCAGACAAAAAGCTATTCAGAATGCCATTCAACAGGCAACTGTGTTGGCAAAAGGGTTCAACGGTAAGTTAGGCCCTGTATATAGTATTAATTATCGTGCACCTGAAGCTGTGCCTGTACCAATGAGCCGTCTGAAATATCGGACAGCTCTGTTGGCAGCACCAGCTTCTGATTCGGCCAGTGAAACTTACGAACCTCAGAGCATTGAGTTTTCTGATCATGTTGATGCGGTTTTTGAGTTACAGCGTTAATTAGCATCATCTTCCTGACGTAACATCTGGCGCCCTAGTTTTAGCAGGGCGTCAGTGACTTTTCTCATCGCTCCGCTTTCTGGGGCAAAACGATGCCAATAAAGCATACGGCGTTGGTACAGCCCTGGAGTTAGATCGACTAACTCACCGGCTTTCAGCTCCTTGTCGATTTGCAGGTGTGGGATCATACAACAAGTCGAACCTTGTTTTGCCAATTGAACAAATGCTTCGGAAGAATTCATGATATGGCAGGGCACACTTCCCGGTGATAAATCAAAATTCTGCTGTAAAAATGCTTGATGCATATCATCTAAATGGTCGAATGCAACAGCAGGAGCTTTCAGTAGTGCCGAACGGGTGACTCCACTCTGGAAAAAACGGTTTGCAAACTCTGGAGAGGCAACAAACAGATAATCCAGAGCACCTAATTTATCAACCAAACAGCTTGGCAGAGGCTGAGACTGAATACTAATCGCCCCGACGACTTCGCCCCGCCGTAAACGCTCTTGAGTCCGGGTTTCATCTTCCACCTGAATATTTAGTCGAATGGGCAAATCAGACAAAACAGGATGGAGAGCTGGTAAAAGCCATGTTGCCAAGCTATCTGCATTAACTGCAAGGGAAAGTAATAACGGGATCTCATTACTATTTTCATCGCCGAGCCATTGCGCTTCCAACAGTTCTACCTGATGTAATAGCGCAAGCAGCTTTTGCCCTTGTTCTGTGGGATGGGGAGGCACAGTGCGTACCAATAGCGGTTGACCAAACATATTTTCTAATTGTTTGATTCTCTGGGATACCGCTGATTGGGTAATACAAAGTTTTTGCGCTGCTCGCTCGAAACCACGTTCTCTAATCACTGCATCTAATGCTTGCAATGATCGATAATCAGGACGTTTCATTGAAAATAAGATTCTCCGTGTTTGCTCTTTTGTGATGTAGCCCAATTTGTGTGATATAGCCTAAGATCTTGAAGCGTTAAAACCATTATGTGGCCTAAATAGCACTATGCCATATTTTTTCATGATATGAGCCAATATTGTTTATACTAGCTATCAGATTTTTTCTTGTAACTGATTATAGGCTGTGATCGATATGACTCAGGATGAACTGAAAAAAGCAGTAGGTTGGGCGGCATTGGAATACGTTAAGCCAGACACAATTGTCGGTGTTGGTACAGGCTCTACGGCTGCGCATTTTATTGATGCGTTAGGAACTATCAAAGATAAAATTGAAGGTGCAGTATCTAGCTCTGAAGCATCAACAGAAAAATTGAAAAGTCTTGGCATCCCTGTGTTTGACTGCAATGAGGTTGACACTTTGGATATTTATGTTGATGGCGCTGATGAAATTAATGATCAAATGCAGATGATCAAAGGCGGTGGTGCAGCATTAACCCGAGAAAAAATCATTGCAGCGGTTGCAAAGAAATTTATCTGTATTATTGATTCGTCTAAGCAAGTCGATGTGTTAGGCAAATTCCCCCTGCCAATTGAAGTCATCCCGATGGCACGAGCTTATGTGGCCCGTGAGTTGGTGAAACTAGGTGGAACACCCGTTTATCGTGAAAACGTAGTGACAGACAATGGCAATGATATTCTGGATGTTCACAACCTTTCTATTGTTGATCCTGTGGCGTTAGAAAATAAAATCAATGGAATCGTTGGCGTGGTAACGGTGGGTCTTTTTGCTAATCGAGGAGCTGACGTGGTACTGGTAGGTACTGCGGATGGTGTTAGAGTGCTCGCTAAATAATCGTTTTTGAGGGTGGAATATCCTGCCCTCAAAATATTTTTGTATTTATTCAAAAAAAGAAATTTAGTGATATATATCACGCTGTTGTCTAAAGAAAACTCGAAATCCCGTCTTTATTCCGTAACGAATTATTTTACTTTGCATAACAACTTATTTACTGTTGCTTATTCTGTAATATAAGCAATCGATTGTATTGCCGTTGCTGTTTTTTTTGTTATTTTGGTGGAATCGATATGCATTATGAAAGTTAGTACAAATTTAGTATAACTAGGGCGGGCAAATGGTTAAGGTATCTTTAGAAAAGGATAAAATTAAATTTCTGCTACTGGAAGGCGTTCATCAAAGCACAGTAGACAACTTAAAAGCGGCAGGATACAGCAATATTGAGTATCACAAAGGGGCATTAGAGCCTGAAGCGTTGAAAGAAGCGATTTGTGATGCCCGATTTGTGGGGATTCGTTCTCGTACTCAGCTGACGGAAGAGATTTTTTCCGTAGCGGAAAAGCTGGTTGCAATCGGGTGTTTTTGTATTGGTACTAACCAAGTTGATCTAAAAGCCGCTGCAAAACGTGGTATTCCTGTATTTAATGCACCTTTTTCCAATACTCGTTCGGTAGCTGAAATGGTATTGGGTGAATTGTTGCTGCTATTGCGTCGTATTCCTGAGGCAAATGCAAAAGCACACAACGGGGTATGGGATAAGCAGGCAAAAGGCTGCTACGAAGCGCGTGGAAAAAAATTAGGTATTATCGGTTACGGACATATTGGCACACAGCTTGGTATTTTAGCTGAAAATATTGGTTTGAATGTCTATTTTTATGATATTGAAAATAAATTACCACTGGGTAATGCACAACAAGTTCATCATTTATCTGAATTGTTGAATATGAGTGATGTTGTCAGCCTGCACGTCCCTGAAACAGTTTCAACTAAGAATATGATTGGTGTGGCAGAATTAGAATTAATGAAGCCAGGTTCAATTTTGATCAATGCATCACGTGGTACTGTAGTTGATATTTTGGCACTCAGCGAAGCGCTGGAAACAGGACATCTCTCTGGTGCAGCTATTGATGTTTTTCCTCAGGAACCTACAACAAACAACGATCCTTTCATCTCACCATTAAGCAAGTTTGATAACGTACTGTTGACACCACACATTGGAGGATCAACACAAGAAGCCCAGCAAAATATCGGTTATGAAGTCTCAGGTAAGCTGGTCAAATACTCTGACAATGGTTCTACATTGTCGGCAGTTAACTTCCCTGAAGTGTCACTTCCTGTTCATGCCAAGGATAGTCACCGATTACTGCATATCCATGAAAACCGTCCTGGTATTTTAACTAGCATTAACCAAGTGTTCACTGAGCAAGAAATCAATATTGATGCTCAATATTTACGGACTGACGGTGATATTGGTTATGTGGTGATTGATATCACGACGCAAAATCCAGCCCAAGCTGAATTGGTCTTGCAGAAATTGAAAGCCTTGCCGGGTACTATCCGTTCTCGTTTGCTTTACTGAAATATGATTGGCTGAAATATAATTGCCCGTTAACAAGAGCAATTATTGATTAAGACGAGATTTATTAGAAAAGGGGCTATTGAAGACGTGCTATTGAAAATATAATAGCCCCTGTTAATTATTTAGAGATTTATACCCATCGCCATACTTTTTCTGGTGTAATAATTTCTGGCAGAGGGATATCCCAACTCGCATTGGGTAATTTCTCAACTAACTGAAAATTGTGAGCCAGTCCAATAGGATAAAAATTCTGTTGTTGCCATCTTGCGAGGGTTCTATCGTAGAAACCACCTCCCATACCTAAACGTTGCCCTGTACAATCGAAAGCGACAAGTGGAATAAGCATGACATTCAGTTCAGAGATGGGTAAAACCTGTCGGACATCCAACTGAGGCTCTTCTATGTTAAAGCGGTTCCGAATAAGGGAGGTATCGGCGCAATAACGAAGAAACAGCAGGTGATTCCGGTTGAAGGGATGCAAGATTGGCAAATAGACCTGTTTATTTTGTTGCCAAAGTTGTTGAATCAGCGGTCGTGTATCTAATTCCCCATCAAAGGAGAGATAAAGGGCGATTTTATCTGCTTGCTGGATTTTAGGGTGAGACATGACCTGTTTAACGGCTTGCCGGGAAAACTGTAATTGTTGTTCAGGAGACAGGCTTTGACGTAGTTGGCGAATTTTTTTTCTGATGGATTTGCGGAGAGAAAAGAAAGAATCTGATTGCATAATACCTGCCTATTAATTAATGCAGAAAAGGATACAAAACAGATAAAAATATGGGGTTCTCCAAGATGCCGTTGCAGGTGGTAACCCTTGAACCCTTGGTTCAAGGTGAACGCAGAGTCGTTTCTATTAGGCTTCTTGGTCTGGGCCAAGCATGCTCACAAGAAACAGAGCACCACATTCTATGGATATGAAATATCGGCTCAGGGGACTTACCTGCTCACGAACACCTCAGAGAAATTTTTTGCTGCTTAACTACCTAAATAGACTCTAAGCAACGCTATGAAGCCTATTGTATGGAACTAAATGAAGAAAGCAACTGCTTATATTAATCTATCGTGATTACTGCCTGATTTATCAACAAAATTTAGCTGATGGGTCGGAGTATCAGGTAATTTTACCCTGTTCTAACAGTGCTTTCTCAATGGACTGCTGGAGCATTCTTATTTTTTGTTCCATATTGTAGGCATAATCACGGGTTTTCACCTTCTCCTGTGCCAATTCGTGACAGACATTCAGTGCCACAATAAAAACCAGTTGCTCAGTGTTAGTTACTCTGGTGCGTTCTTTGAGGTTATGCAAACGCTGATCAAGTTCCTCAGCAGCAGCTTGCAATGCTTCAATCTGCTCTGGTGGACAATTGACACGTAATGACCGCCCAAAAATCTGAATATCTACTGGCTGTGCAGACATGACACCTTCCTGATTTATTACTGTGCCGACACCTTGATTTTGACATATACCCCTTATCTTTCAAATTGCGGCTTTATTTGATGGAGCTGCAATTTGAAATCTATTGGGCATAAATACATTTTGGTATAAAAACAAGGCCGACACCAATCATTACCGTACAATACCAAAAGCTTCCCTTTTTCTTCCCTTCATCTTTCAAGCCATTGCTTTTGGACAATGTTCACTCATCCCAGTTAGCTATAGATACAAAATAATCTATATTTCTGGGGATGGATGTCCTTGCCATCACGCTGCAACTCGAAATCTATTGAGGATATATCGGTGTGTGCTGTCTGGTATAGCGACTCCCCTTGATGGTAGCATAGCATGAACTTATATCGCCAACGATGATCAATATACATGTCTATACAAAACTCATTACCTAATTATCAGTCATTTGATGAAATTTTGCATCAACAGTCCGTTGCGCTGACAGCAGCAGAAATGCATGGCTTAATCAGTGGATTACTATGTGGTGGAAATCATGATAGTAGTTGGCAGACATTGGTGCATGATCTCGCTAATGATGGTTTGGCATTTTCTCAGGTTTTGGCTCAGCCGCTCAGGGAATTGTATGAAACAACATTTGAATCACTGGATAACAGTAATTTCTCGTTTCATCTGCTACTTCCTAATGAAGAGGCCGGGATTTTTGAATGCGCAGATGCGTTGGCGGGATGGGTGAATCACTTTCTGCTGGGATTGGGAGTAGCGAATCCCAAGTTGACAGAAAGGCCGGAAGTTAAGGAAATTGTTACCGATTTACGTAATATCGGTATGTTGGGCTATGACGAAAGTGAAGATCAGGAAGAATTATCCCAAGCTCTTGAAGAAATACTGGAATATGTTCGTGTTGCAGTTCAACTCTGCTATATCGCGTTAGCGATACCTAAAACAGCAGGCAAAAATGAAAAGCCAACGTTGCACTGATTGGCGATATTTATCTAATAGATTTCAAGTTGCAGCGTAATGGCTGAAAGAAACTCTCAGGAGCGCAGTTGATTATGTGATTCGGAGAATTAATACGACTAACCAAACAGCGACTTGAACGATAAAGGGCATAATAACTAACAATGGAATTGCAGGAGAGGGTATGACTAATAAGCAAGAATATTTATCCCGTCGTCAGGCATTATTGTCAAAAATGGCACCAGCCAGTGCCGCCATTATTTTTTCTGCCTCGCCTGCGACACGTAATTCAGATAGTGAATATCCCTACCGTCAGCACAGTGATTTTCTTTATCTGACAGGGTTCAATGAGCCGGAAGCCGTTCTGATACTGATCAAAAGCAATGAAACTCACAATCATAGTGTGTTGTTTAATCGAGTTCGTGATTTGACTGCGGAAATTTGGTTTGGTCGCCGTCTTGGTCAAGAAGCTGCACCAGAAAAATTGGGGGTGGATCGTGCCCTGCCATTCGATGATATCAATGAACAACTTTATTTGTTACTGAATGGTCTGGAAGTGATTTATCATGCTCAAGGAGAATTTGAGTACGCTGACCAAATCGTATTTGGTGCTTTGGATAAATTGCGCAAAAACGGTCGTCGTAATCTCAGTGCTCCAATGGTTATGGCAGACTGGCGTCCGTGGGTACATGAAATGCGTCTGTTTAAATCAAAAACAGAATTGGAAATCATGCGTAAAGCTGGAGAAATCAGTGCCCAAGCACATACCAGAGCGATGCAGGTTTGCCGTCCTGACATGTTTGAATACCAGCTTGAAGCCGAAATTCACTATGAATTTACCCGTCAGGGTGCCCGTTACCCGGCTTATAACACCATCATTGGGGCGGGAGAAAACGCGTGTATCCTGCATTACACTGAAAATGATCGTCGCATGAAAGACGGTGATTTAGTGTTGATCGATGCCGGGGGTGAATATGAGGGATATGCTGGTGATATTACGCGGACATTCCCAGTAAATGGTAAGTTTACGCGTCCCCAACGTGAAATCTATGACATTGTGCTGGAAGCCATCAACCTTTCCCTTGAACTGTACAGACCGGGTACCAGCATAAACAAGGTTACGGAGCAAATTGTACGCGTCATGGTAGAGGGATTAGTTAAATTGGGAATTATGCATGGCGAAGTCGAACAATTGATCGAAACCAATGCTTATCGCCAATTTTTCATGCATGGTTTGAGTCACTGGCTGGGGCTGGATGTGCATGATGTAGGCAATTACGGTGTTGATCGTAATCGCATCCTTGAACCCGGTATGGTGCTGACTGTAGAGCCCGGGCTTTACATTGCACCAGATGCGGATGTCCCGCTGGAATACCGTGGTATCGGTATCCGCATTGAAGATGACATTGTGATAACGGAAACAGGAAATGAAAACCTGACTGAATTTGTCGTGAAAGATCCGGATGAGATAGAAGCTCTGATGGCACAGGCAAAGCACAATTAAGATAAAAGTAATCAGAAAAAGTTAAAGTAATCAGGAAGCTATTAATGAACGTGATTATTGTGGGCGGAGGAATGACTGGGGCTACATTGGCTCTGGCTATTGCTTCGCTGAGTCGGGGTCAATTGCAAGTCTCCTTGATTGAAGCAGCAGAACCCATTCAGGAGCATCCCGGTTTTGATGCAAGGTCTATTGCTTTGGCTTATGGGACATGTCAGCGCTTGAATCAGATAGGCATCTGGCCTGTGCTACAACATAGTGTTACCCCAATAACTCACGTTCATGTCAGCGATCGTGGTAATAGCGGTTTCGTCAATATCCGCGCCGATGATTATGATATACCGGCATTAGGCAATGTGATTGAATTGCATGATGCTGGAATCCATCTTTTTGATTTATTAAAACAATCTTCAAATATTAAACTTCACTGTCCGGCCAGAGTGAGTTCTGTTGACCGTTTGGAAAGTTCTGTGGTGGTTACGCTGGATAATGGCGAAAAACTGACAGGAGAATTGCTGGTGGCTGCGGATGGTAGTCACTCTGCGATAGCTCAAGCGTGCAATATACCATTCCAGCGGCAATCTTATGAACAGACAGCAATTATTGCCAATGTACTGACTTCTGAACATCCTCAAGGAAGGGCATTCGAGCGTTTTACCAAACATGGCCCATTGGCGCTGTTACCTATGTCCGAGGGGCGCAGTTCGCTGGTATGGTGTCACCCACTGGAAAAACAATCAGAAATCAATAACTGGAACCAAAACGAATTTCTCCAACATCTGCAAAAAGCATTTGGCTGGCGTTTGGGGAAAATGCTGGAAACCGGCCAACGATACAGTTATCCGTTGGCTTTGTCGACAGCCAGTAGGCAGGTTAGCCACCGTCTGGCCTTGGTAGGCAATGCATCCCAAACCTTGCATCCGATCGCCGGTCAGGGTTTTAACTTAGGGATGCGTGATGTTATGGCTCTGGCACAGGTTATTTCAGCAGCGGCTGCTTCAGGGCAAGACATTGGTTCCCATAAGACCCTGACACAATATCAGCAACAGCGTCAGGCAGATCGTAAAACCACCATTGGGATCACAGATGGATTGGTCAGGTTATTCGCCAATGACTATTTACCGTTAAAAATTGGGCGGAATTTGGGCTTGATGACGATGGAAATATTACCACCAATGCGGGATCTATTTGCCTGTCGGACATTGGGTTGGGTTGCACAGTCACCATTGGCAGATTAAGAGGAAAGAAAAAATGCAATCATTTGATGTGGTGATCGCAGGGGGCGGAATGGTTGGCCTTGCGCTGGCCTGTGGTTTGCAAGGTAGCGGTTTGCGCATCGCGATTGTAGAAGAATACCCACCGACAAAGCCATTTGATGCCAATGATGAATATGCGTTGCGGGTTTCAGCCATCAATGCAGCCAGCGAACGATTACTAACCCACCTTGGTGTTTGGCAGGATATCCTTGCGATGCGAACCAGACCTTATCAGGGTATGGAAGTTTGGGATCAGGATAGTTTCGGGCGTATTCAGTTCAATGTGGCGGAAAATGGCCTGACACACTTGGGCCATATCGTCGAAAACCATGTAATCCGACAAGCGCTTTGGCAACGTGTGGAAAGTCTGCCAGACGTGATGATTTTTACTCCATCCTCTCTTAAGAATGTTGTCTGGGGGGAAAACGAAGCCTTCATCACTTTATCTGATGAAAGAATGCTGACTTCACGTTTAGTTGTTGGCGCAGACGGAGCTCATTCTTGGTTGCGTCAATATGCAGATATACCGCTGACTTTCTGGGATTATGAACACCATGCGTTGGTGGCGACAATTCGTACTGAGGAACCTCATGCCAATGTTGCACGTCAGGTTTTCCACGGTGATGGAATACTGGCTTTCTTGCCACTGCCAGATCCTCACCTATGTTCGATTGTTTGGTCATTACCGTCTGGATTTGCGCAACAGCGTAAATCTATGGAACCGGAACTGTTTAATCGGCAACTGAGCGTGGCATTTAATATGCGTCTTGGTCAATGTGAACTGATCAGTGATCGACAAACCATACCATTGATGGGACGTTATGCGCGCAATTTTGCTGCTCATCGAATGGCACTATTGGGTGATGCAGCACACACTATCCACCCACTGGCTGGTCAGGGCGTCAATCTCGGCTTTATGGATGTAGCAGAATTGATCGGTGAATTGAATCGCTTGAACCAGCAAGGAAAAGACATCGGTCAGTATCTCTATTTGGGGTGCTATGAACGTCGCCGCAAACACAGTGCTGCGGTTATGCTCGCGGGTATGCAGAGTTTCCGCCAGTTATTTGATGGCAATAATCCGGCTAAAAAATTATTGCGGGGAATTGGGTTAACACTGGCTGATCACTTACCAGGAATGAAACCGCAATTGCTTCGCTATGCAATGGGGCTCAATGATCTCCCTGATTGGCTGACTTCTCAAACCTCTTCAGTTGAAAAGATCTAATTCAGCTCATTGTTTATAATTAGTTTTTCTAATGTTAGTCTAAGGTGTGTTAAGTAGATTTACTTCACACTTTAGCCTTTTTTTAACTTGAATATATTGTTTCTTACTGCCTTATTAAAAATCTTGAGGGTTCTGACACAATAAATTAGATAAAAATTATGCATGATAGTGAGTGTTTTTTAAGGTTGTCACTACAGTGTAGATAATTTATTTTATGGTTCATTTCCTGTTTCAGTGATAACTTCTGATTCCAAGGTATTGTTTGCGTTATTAACCGCTTCTTTGCTTCATGATCCAACACCTGTCGGTTAATACGCCGTATGTTTTTTCAGGTCACGAATGTTTTCATGTCAAGAATGGAAAGAGGGAAATAATGTCAAAACACACCCCACTATATGATCAACATCTGGCATGCGGAGCACGCATGGTAGATTTTCATGGCTGGATGATGCCTCTGCACTATGGTTCACAAATCGACGAGCATCATACAGTGCGTACTGATGCCGGGATGTTCGACGTTTCCCACATGACAATTGTGGATCTACACGGTACTGGTTGCCGTGATTTTCTCCGTTACCTTCTGGCCAATGACATTGCCAAGCTGACCGAGCAGGGCAAGGCACTTTATACTGGAATGTTAAATGCTTCTGGCGGCGTCATTGATGATCTGATTGTCTACTTCTTCACTGATAACTTTTATCGGATGGTTGTTAACTCGGCGACCCGTGAAAAAGACTTAGCATGGATTAACCATCATGCTGAGGAATATGACGTTGAGATTACCGTGCGTGATGATTTGGCTCTGATTGCTGTTCAGGGTCCAAACGCGCAAGCCAAAGTTCAATTATTGCTAAGTGATGAACAGAAGCAAACAGTAATCGGGATGAAACCTTTCTTTGGCGTTCAGTCGGGAAATCTATTTATTGCAACGACGGGTTATACCGGTGAAGCAGGTTATGAAATCGCATTGTCTAAAGAACAAGCGGCAGATTTCTGGCAACAGTTATTGGCAGTAGGCGTGAAACCTGCTGGATTGGGGGCACGTGACACATTGCGTCTCGAAGCAGGTATGAATCTTTATGGCCAAGAAATGGATGAAACCATTTCACCACTGACAGCCAACATGGGATGGACAATTGCCTGGAAACCGGAAGATCGTCAGTTCATTGGCCGCGAAGCATTGGAGAAGCAACGTGAAACAGGCACTGAACAATTGGTTGGATTGGTCATGCGTGAAAAAGGAGTATTGCGTGGCGGTTTAACGGTTAGTTTCACTAATGATTCAGGCGAAATGCGTTCCGGAGTTATTAGCAGTGGAACATTCTCCCCAACCTTAGGATTTAGCATCGCTCTTGCACGTGTACCACAAGGTATTGGTGAACAGGCGGTTGTCCAGATCCGTAATCGTGAAATTCCCGTTCAGGTTGTTAAACCGGGCTTTGTGCGGATGGGTAAATCGCTAGTAGAGTAGTTTTTTGTCGTAATATTTTGATTATTGTAATGTTTTAGTTGTTGTAACGTTTTGCTCTATGAACAAAAAACAAGGAGATGGCAACTATGAGTCATGTACCAGTAGAATTAAAATATACAGAATCACATGAATGGGTTCGTTCGGAAGGCGATGGTGAATATACCGTAGGTATTACCGAACACGCCCAAAAATTATTGGGAGATATGGTATTTGTTGATTTGCCTGAAATAGGCATAGAGGTAAATAGTGGTGATGATTGTGCTGTTGTAGAATCAGTCAAAGCGGCATCTGATATTTACGCGCCACTGAGCGGTAAGATTATCGCTGTTAACCCTGGGCTGGAAGGTTCTCCCGAATTAGTGAACAGTGAACCCTATAACGAAGGTTGGCTGTTCCGTATCAAAATAACTGATGAGAGTGAACTCACTAATTTGCTTGATGCTGAAGGTTATCAGTCCCTCTTGGAAGAAGACGAGTAATTGAGTTTGATTGCCCCATATCACATTGTGAATGGGGCTTTTTTATGTACTTGTTTTTTATAGCCAATAGATTTCAAGTGACAGAACACAAAAATGTAACTTGGAAGATAAAAGGTATAGCTAGTTTCAGGAAATTATCATCAATGACTCAGACATTAATCCAACTTGAAAATCAAGGTGAATTCATTCGTCGCCACATTGGTTCTTCTGCTGAACAGCAAACAGAAATGATGGCGATAGTCGGTGCAAATTCTCTTGATGATCTGACCAATAAAATCGTTCCCCGTGATATCGCATTATCAGAGCCTCCTGCGGTTGGTGAAGGAGCGACTGAACAACAGGCATTGGCTGAATTGAAAGCGATAGCGAGCCAGAACCAACGCTATCAATCGTATATCGGTATGGGATACGCACCCTCAATACTTCCCCCTGTTATTTTGCGTAATTTGCTGGAAAACCCTGGCTGGTATACCGCATATACCCCCTACCAACCAGAAGTTTCTCAAGGCCGATTAGAAGCTTTGCTGAATTTCCAGCAAGTTACCATTGACCTGACGGGATTAGATCTTGCCTCTGCTTCATTATTGGATGAAGCAACAGCAGCAGCAGAAGCTATGGCAATGGCAAAACGGATCAGCAAGCTGAAAGGCGCTGAGCGTTTCTTTGTGGCAGATGACATTCATCCACAGACGTTGGATGTTGTGCGTACCCGTGCTGAAACATTTGGATTTGAAGTCATTGTTGATAAAGCAGAAAAAGTACTGGAACTGGAAGGGATCTTTGGTGCCCTGCTGCAACAAGTGGGAACAACGGGCGAAGTTCACGATTACAGTGACCTTATTGCAAAATTGAAAGCACGTAAAATCATCGTTAGTGTTGCTGCGGACTTTATGGCACTGGTCATACTGACAGCGCCGGGTAAACAAGGTGCTGATATTGTATTTGGTTCTGCACAGCGTTTTGGTGTACCGATGGGATACGGCGGCCCTCATGCAGCTTTCTTTGCCTGCCGTGATGAATTCAAGCGTTCCATGCCGGGGCGTATTATCGGTGTTTCCCGTGATGCGGCAGGCAACAGGGCACTGCGCATGGCGATGCAAACACGTGAGCAGCATATTCGCCGTGAAAAAGCGAACTCCAATATCTGTACTTCTCAAGTTTTGCTGGCGAACATTGCAGGAATGTATGCTGTTTACCACGGTTCAGAAGGTCTGAAGCGCATTGCTGGTCGTATCCATCGTCTGACAGACATTCTGGCTGCTGGCTTGCAAAAAGCAGGTGTCACACTGCGTCATAAAACATGGTTTGATACATTGACCATTGAAGTATCAGATAAGGCTCAGGTACTGGCAAGAGCGGAAAAAGCGCACATTAACCTGCGTACCGATATTCTTGGTGCTGTTGGGGTATCATTGAGTGAAAAAACCAGCCGTGAAGATTTGATAACCCTGTTTCAAGTGATAACGGGTTCTGACTCAATACTGGATATCAATGCTCTTGATCTTGAAATAGCGGCAGACAGCCAATCTATTCCTGCCTCCATGCTGCGTAATGACGAAATTTTGACACATGACAACTTCCGTCGTTACCACAGTGAAACCGATATGATGCGATATATGCACAGTCTTGAGCGTAAAGATCTGGCGCTGAATCAAGCCATGATTCCGCTGGGGTCATGTACCATGAAACTGAATGCAGCAGCGGAAATCACACCGATTACATGGCCTGAATTTACCGATATGCACCCTTTCTGCTCACCAGAGCAAGCGGAGGGTTATCATCAGCTGATCAGCCAGCTTTCCCATTGGTTGGTACTGCTGACCGGATATGATGCATTTTGCATGCAGCCCAATTCCGGTGCACAAGGGGAATATGCTGGTCTGCTGGCAATTCGCCGCTATTACACCAGCCGCGGTGAACAACATCGCCATGTTTGCCTGATCCCAAGCTCGGCTCACGGTACAAACCCTGCTTCTGCACATATGGCGGGCATGACCGTTGTCGTTGTGAACTGTGATAAAGAAGGCAACATCGATCTGGTTGATTTGCGCGAAAAAGCGGAAGAACACAGTAATGATCTTGCTTGTATCATGGTGACTTATCCCTCAACTCACGGTGTATATGAAGAAACCATCCGTGAAATTTGCGATATCATTCATCAAAATGGCGGTCAGGTTTACCTTGATGGCGCGAATATGAACGCTCAAGTGGGGATTACTACACCGGGTTTTATTGGCGCAGATGTTTCGCACTTGAACCTGCACAAAACCTTCTGTATCCCACATGGCGGCGGTGGCCCAGGCATGGGGCCGATTGGCGTGAAAAAACACCTTGCCCCATTTGTGCCGGGTCATTCAGTGGTAGAAATAGACGGAGTCACTACATTAGGTGCAGTATCCGCAGCGCCATTTGGTAGTGCATCTATTCTGCCAATTAGCTGGATGTATATTCGCATGATGGGAGCAAAAGGACTGAAACAAGCCAGCCAAGTTGCGATCTTGAATGCAAATTACATCGCATCCCGCCTGAAAGGAGCCTATGAGATCCTCTATACCGGACGTGATGGATATGTTGCCCACGAATGTATTCTGGACATTCGCCCATTGAAAGAAGAGTTCGGTATCAGTGAGATGGATATCGCCAAGCGTTTGATTGACTACGGTTTCCATGCCCCGACTATGTCATTCCCAGTTGCGGGAACTTTGATGGTTGAGCCAACGGAATCAGAAAGCAAAGTTGAAATTGATCGCTTCATTGACGCAATGCTGGCAATTCGGGAAGAAATCAGCAAAGTGGCAAGAGGAGAATGGCCTTTGGAAGATAACCCATTAGTCAATGCACCACATGTCCAGATTGAACTGATCGCTGATTGGAATCATGCATACAGTCGTGAAACTGCCGTTTTCCCAACCGTGGAAACCAAAGCCAATAAATATTGGCCGACAGTTAAACGTCTTGATGATGTCTACGGTGACCGCAATTTACATTGCTCCTGTGCGCCCATTGAAGATTATCGTTAATAGCGATTTATGAATATGCAATTAAGCCCTCGTCCAGCAGGACGGGGGTTAACTGAATATGTTTAATGACTTGAGTATGTTTAAAAATTTAACTTGAAGCTGTCAGAGTTTGTATAGACTGATTCTGACAGCTTGATTTAGAAGATCAAGGCGGGAGTTATTTTAACCAACCTTTTTCTTTTGCGGCTTCCAATTGTGGCAGCAAATATTCCCATAGCTCAGGGTAACTTTCGGAAACAAATTGAAGCAGGTTGTAAACTTGCTCAAAACGAATATTGTTCTCAACCCAGCTCTGCCCTTGGTTATGCAGATTCATAAATACCGGCATAATTCTATCGAGTGTTTTGGCAAATAGCGCTTCAGGAGTGATGGAATCTTCGTATTCGTGCCAAAGTTCCAGAAAGTAATCGCGCTGGGTTTCCGGCAATAACCCAAAAATACGGTTAGCCGCTTTAACTTCCTGTTCGTAAATAGCTTCACGGGCGGCCAGATCGAACGCGATAACATCACCTGCATCGATCTCAACAATGTCATGAATCAAAGCCATTTGCACGACGCGACCAATATTGACATCCCCGGCATAAGGAGCAAAACCAAGCACAGCAAGAGCAAAATGCCAGCTATGTTCTGCAGAGTTTTCATGGCGCGTGTTATTCAATAATTTCGTTTTGCGATGGACATATTTTAACTTATCCAGCTCCATGATAAACGCAATGACATCGGTGAAAGGGCCGAAATCAACAGAAGATATAGATAATGACATATAAAACCTCAATAATTATTTTTCTTCGTCCAGTGAATAAGGCAATGCCTGAATGGTGATTGTACTACCTTCATCTTCACGGATACGGAATACGCTTTCTATTTCCATATCATTATTCATGACCACTTGTACCCAGATTGAACCATCAACCAGTTTGATCGCCGCCAGCACTGAACCCGTCCGACGCCATTTATCGCCTAATTGCCATTCCAAATCGTCACCAGCGACAGGCAGAGACGAGGCATTACCTGCCAGCCAATACATGGCTCGCTTGTTTGCCCCACGATATTTGGCTCGAGCCACCATTTCCTGACCGGTATAACAGCCTTTTTTAAAGCTGATACTATTTTCGATTGCCTGAAGGTTTGTCGCTTGTGGAATAAATTGTACGCTGCTGGCTGCATCAATCACCGGGAATCCTGCTTCAATCTCCAGTGCCAGCCATTGCTGGCTGTCATTCAACTGCGACTGGAACTCTTCGATTAATGTTTCAGTTAATTTAACGGCAGTTGTTCTGTCTGTAACTAAAAGGAAACGTTCAGCGGGAAGTGTGAAGTGGAGAAGCGTTGTGGTTTCGTGCTGAATAACGGGAGATTTAGCATCGGGCAGGGTTGGGAAGAGTGTTGCCAGCGCTTCCCGGCTTCCTGTTCCGGCTACACCAAGCAAGATATTTTCTTCATCTTTGGCAAACGTCACTTTGGAAAACACGGCATATTTTTTTAATTCAGTTAATTGTGTTTCCAATAATGAACGGCGTGCAATATAGGCAAAACCTTCATCTCGCTGAAGCTGAAACAGCCGTAAGTTACTCCACATCTTGCCTTTGGCATCACAATGTGCGGTTAACACATGCTGGTTATCATTCAGAGAGGTAAGATCTGCTGTAATTTGTCCTTGCAGATACTTTTCTGCATCAGCTCCAGTAGCTGTCACGATTCCCCAGTCATCAAGGGAAATTAAAGTCAGTGGGAGTGTTGCAGAAGGGGATGGATATTGTGCAGAAAACGGAATTTGGTAAGCCATAGCAGCTCCTGCCAGTAAACTATCTGAGAAATAATGCTAATGGTAAAAGAGAAGTAGCTTAATGCAAAGGGGTTATTCCTGTTATTTATGGATAATGAATTTATTACCAACTTGTTGCGATATACTTCGCAACTTGTCGATATATCTAGTGATTCCACCCCGGTTGGTGATGAAAAACAGGCCAGAATCGTTGATAATCTTGCCCGACTATGAAATTTTGCAACCGTGATCATATTTAAAACGATGGGTAACTTGTTAATCTTTCGTGATCTAATTGTCACGATCTTATTCTTCCCTGATCTTAATATTGCTGTCCCAATGGCACGAATGAAAATGATAAAGAGGCTTTTTAAACATGGATATTGATAATAAAGCACGTATTCACTGGGCATGTCGTCGTGGAATGCGTGAACTGGATATTTCTATCATGCCATTTTTTGAGTATGAATATGATTCATTGAATGATGATGACAAACGGATTTTTGTTCGTTTACTGGAATGTCCAGACCCTGATCTTTTCAATTGGCTGATGAATTATGGACGACCTGAAGATGACGAGCTTTATCATATGGTGAAATTAATCCAAAGCAGAAACCAAGCCCGTGGTCCTGTGGAACAATAAACTAAAAGAATCTCGCCATACTCGCCTGTTTTCCACGGGCGTACATGGCGCAGTTGCTATTGCGGCTTTATTGACTCCCTGGCCAATTAACAGTGCTTACTTTTGGCTTCCAATGTTTGCCATCATCATAAGCAGTTGGATGTGGAGTCAGAAAAATATCCGGCAATGTCAGGGCAGGTTGGTGCTGTTCAAAGGCAACAAAGTGCATTGGCAAAAAGCCGCTTGGAGCATTACTCAGCCACCGTGGTTCCATCGCTATGGAATGGTCGTTATGCTCCATGCCTTTAATCAAACAGAAAATGTGCGCTATCAACCGCCAATCCGATTATGGGTGGCATCAGATAGTATGTCATCCGAGGCGTGGCGTCATTTGAATCAACTAATGCGCCAATACCCTGATAGCTAAAATGGACAGCTAAAACAGCGCTTCCATTTCAGCCAATATTTGCATGCACCATTCACTTAAACGTTCATCTGTTTGTTCGAATTGGTTTACATCGTCCAAAGCCAGCCCGACAAATTGTTTGCCATCTTCGGACAAAGGTTTCGGGCTGGTAAATTCATAACCTTCTGTCGGCCAGAACCCAATAAACTGTACACCTGTCGGTAGCAAGTGGTGATACAGCATTCCCAATGCATCCAGAAACCACTCACTATAATCGATTTGATCCCCCATTCCATACATGGCAACGATTTTTCCTGCCAGATCCAATGAGAGAAGCTGATCCCAAATAGCCAGCCAATCTTCCTGCAACTCCCCGAAATCCCAAGTTGGGATACCGAGGATCAGGACAGAATATTCTTCCATCAATTGGGGATCACAATCCTTGACATTATGTATGTCGATCAGATCTTCACCGAGTATATCGCGTATTTTTTCTGCTACCATTTCTGTATAGCATGTACTGGAACCGTAAAAGAGACCAATTTTCATCATTATTTATCAGGGAGTTTTGAATATCAGGGGCGGTATTGTAACAGAATAATTGCTTTTTCAGGCATAATGGCCGATAGGAAGGCGTAGATAGGCAGACAGAAAGGAGGGCTTATGCCAAAAGAACACAACCTGTCAGACAACCATTCATCGGAAAATAATTCACTTAAACAAAATTCAACGGAGCCATATTCATCGGACAATCCTCTGATAGAGCAATTTCTCGATACTATATGGCTGGAAAAAGATCTGGCCGAAAACACTTTGGCTTCTTATCGACTTGATTTACAAGCCTTGAATAATTGGCTAGTGCATTATGGTCATGATTTACTTTCAGTACAGTCAGTAGAACTACAATCATTTTTGGCTGAACGAGTGGATAGTGGTTATAAAGCGAGTAGTTCAGCCAGATTACTGAGCGCGATGCGAAGGTTGTTTCAATATCTTTATCGTGAAAGAATGCGGGAAGATGATCCAACAGCGTTATTATCTGCGCCTAAATTGCCTAAGCGTTTGCCCAAGGATTTAAGCGAAAAACAAGTTGAAGATTTGCTTGGTGTCCCTTTGGCTGGCCAACCAATTGAATTGCGGGATAAAGCTATGTTAGAAGTGCTTTATGCTTGTGGGTTACGAGTTTCAGAATTGGTTGGCCTGACCCTGTCCGATGTGAACTTACGTCAGGGAGTGATCAGAATTGTGGGTAAGGGAAATAAAGAAAGATTGGTTCCTCTGGGGGAAGAGGCTGTTTATTGGTTGGAAAAATATCTGGAATATGGGCGTCCGTGGTTATTGAATGGCTCTGTCTCTGATGTATTTTTTCCCAGTAAGCGGGGGACGCAGATGACACGCCAGACATTCTGGCATCGTATCAAACACTATGCCGTATTGGCAGGGATTGACACTGAACGCTTGTCACCCCATGTATTACGCCATGCTTTTGCAACACATCTACTCAATCATGGCGCTGACTTACGTGTTGTGCAAATGTTATTAGGTCATAGTGACCTCTCGACAACTCAAATATACACTCATGTAGCAACCGAACGTCTCAAAGCGCTTCATCAACAACATCATCCCCGTGGATAGCTTCAGAGTTAGATGAATATAAGGGAACAAATTATGAAGAAGATTACGTTTTGCCTTTCATTATTGTTGACTGCTGTTGCCAGCAATGCTTTTGCTAGTGAGAGTGCTATCAATAAGTCACTGTCTAAATGGAAAATAACCGCTGAAAGCATTACTCCATCACAATTTCCTGGTGTGAGTGCAATTTTAACCGAGAGTGGCGTCATTTATATGTCTAATGATGGTAAATATACGTTAACGGGGCAACTTTATGATATGAGTGGCAAGATATTGAAAAATATTGGCGATCAGATTTTAGTTAAAAAATTGGAATCTTTTAAAAATCAAATGATTATTTACAAAGCGCCAAAAGAAAAATATGTTGTCACTGTTTTTACTGATATCACTTGTGGTTATTGCCAGAAATTGCATGAGGACATGAAAGAATATAACGATCTGGGGATCACTATCCGTTACTTGGCGTTCCCTCGTCATGGGGAGCACCATCAATCAGCTAAAGATATGCAGTCCATTTGGTGCAGTGCGACACCGAAAAAATCATTGGACGCTGTTTTTAAAGGTGAAAAAGTCTCTCCAATTAAAGAATGCAAAATTGATATCATGAAACAATATCAGCTAGGCCACCAATTTGGTGTTCAGGGTACGCCAGCCATTATCCTGAAAGATGGTTACGTGCTTAGGGGTTATTTAGCACCGAAAGATTTACTGGATGTGCTGAAGAAACATAGCAACTAATTGAAATCGATAATGCATCCCATTCAGTGAATGCAAGCTAGTGAATAGAAACCTGTGAATAGAGAAACACAACTCCGCCGCCGACCAACGGCGGATTCCAGCCATCTTCCCCACAATATCCATCCGTTATTGCGCCGTTTATACGCTATGCGTGGCATACACCAAGCTGATGAACTGGAACGTGGCGCAAAGGGTCTCCTCAATTATCAATCCCTTAATGGCATTGAGCAGGCCGTTTCCTTGCTGGTTACAGCATTACATGAACATTGGCGCATTGTGATTGTTGGGGATTTTGATGCAGATGGAGCAACCAGCACAGCATTGAGCATTCGCGCTTTACGTGCAATGGGATATCGTCACCTTGATTATCTTGTTCCAAACCGTTTTGAAGATGGTTATGGATTAAGCGTTCAGGTGGTTGATGAAGTTGTCAAAGAAAACGCGGATTTGATTATCACCGTGGATAATGGGATCTCATCCCATGATGGTGTTGCAGCGGCACATCAACACGGTATCAAGGTGATTATTACTGATCACCATTTACCGGGTGAAACATTGCCAGCCGCGGATGCCATTATTAATCCCAATTTAATAGATTGCGCCTTTCCTTCTAAATCCTTAGCGGGCGTTGGCGTCGCATTTTATCTGATGTCTGCACTCAGGGCAGAATTGCGCAAATTGGCATGGTTTGAACAACAAGGCATTCCATTACCTAATTTGGCTGAGTTGTTGGATTTAGTGGCATTGGGTACAGTGGCCGATGTAGTTCCTCTTGATACCAATAATCGAATTCTGGTATATCAAGGATTAAACCGCATTCGAGCAGGGCGTTGCTGTGCGGGGATAAGGGCATTGCTCGAAGTTTCCAAACGGGAATCAACAAAATTAGCAGCCAGTGATTTGGGCTTTTCATTGGGACCAAGATTAAATGCCGCCGGACGTTTGGATGATATGTCTGTTGGAGTGGCGTTATTGTTGACTGATGATATGGCACAGGCTCGCCAGATTGCTTGTGAATTGGATGGCCTGAACCAAACTCGTCGGGAGATCGAGCAGAGCATGCAGCAAGAGGCCTTGCATATTTGCGATAAAATCGAGCAGACCCATATTCAGTTACCTTACGGGTTAGCAATTTACCATCCTGAATGGCATCAGGGCGTAGTGGGAATTTTGGCATCACGAATTAAAGAGCGTTTTCACCGTCCGGTTATTGCTTTTGCTCCGGCAGGTGATGGCAATTTGAAAGGTTCGGGACGTTCCATAAATGGTCTGCATATGCGTGATGCACTTGAACGCCTTGATACCCTGTATCCGGGGTTGATGTTGAAATTTGGTGGTCATGCGATGGCAGCAGGTTTGTCAATCGAACAAGACAAATTCGACCTGTTTCAGCGTCATTTTTCCGAGCTGGTGGCAGACTGGCTGGATATTGCCCAATTAGAAGGTGTGATCTGGAGCGATGGTGAATTGGCGTTAGGAGAACTATCACTGGAAGTTGCTGAAATCCTGCGTGACGGGGGGCCGTGGGGGCAGGCATTTGCAGAACCGATTTTTGACGGTAAATTCAAACTACTGCAACAGCGCATCGTTGGTGAAAATCACCTGAAAGTCATGCTTGAGCCATTAAATGGTGGGCCTATGTTAGATGGCATTGCATTTAACATTGATGCCAGCCGCTGGCCGGATAATAGTGTCAAAACGGTAGAACTAGCCTATAAACTGGATATTAACGAATTTCGGGGTAATCGTGATGTTCAGCTTTTGATCCAGCATATTTGGCCCTACTGAATTATCAAATCTCCGGCAATGTTATATACCCAGTTAGCTTTTACTCTTCATCTTTTAAGTAGCAGCCAATAAAGCTGCACTTTAAAAGATGAAGGGTATAAACCCTTTGATATATCCGTTACAATACGCGGTTCGAAAATATCCATGCGACCATTATTTATTCATAATACACAACGTATAAGACACAAAATATGTTTGAAATTAATTCGGTAAAAAATCACATTCAGGACCTGTCTGAGCGGACAGCAGTTCTGAGGGGGTATCTTTGACTATGATGCCAAGAAAGAGCGCTTAGAAGAAGTCAATGCTGAACTCGAACAGCCTGATGTCTGGAATGAACCGGAGCGGGCACAGGCGTTGGGTAAAGAGCGTTCGTCACTTGAAATCATCGTGGAAACAATTGATCAGCTCGTTCAGGGTTTAGAAGATGTGAACGGCTTGCTGGAATTGGCAGTTGAAGCTGATGACGAAGAAACCTTCAATGAAGCAGTCGCTGAATTGGAACAGTTAGAAGAGAAACTGGGTCAACTTGAATTCCGTCGCATGTTTTCTGGCGAATATGATAGCGCAAACTGCTATTTGGATCTTCAGGCGGGATCAGGTGGAACAGAAGCTCAGGATTGGGCCAGCATGTTGATGCGTATGTACCTGCGTTGGGCTGAATCCAAGGGCTTCAAGACGGAAATTATTGAAGAGTCTGATGGTGACGTTGCTGGTTTGAAATCTGCAACCATTAAGATCATTGGTGAATATGCTTACGGTTGGCTACGCACAGAAACGGGCGTTCATCGCTTGGTACGTAAAAGCCCCTTTGATTCAGGTGGTCGTCGCCATACATCATTCAGCTCCGCCTTTATCTACCCAGAAGTGGATGATGATATTGATATCGAAATCAATCCGGCTGATTTACGCATTGATGTATATCGTGCCTCTGGTGCTGGTGGTCAGCACGTTAACAAAACTGAATCTGCTGTACGTATCACTCACGTACCGACTGGTATTGTAACTCAATGCCAGACAGACCGTTCTCAGCATAAAAACAAAGATCAGGCGATGAAACAGTTGAAAGCGAAACTGTACGAACTGGAAATGCAGAAGAAGAATGCAGATAAACAAGCAATGGAAGAGAACAAATCGGATATCGGTTGGGGCAGCCAGATCCGCTCTTACGTTTTAGATGATTCCCGTATTAAAGATTTGCGCACCGGTGTAGAAACCCGCAATACGCAATCTGTGCTGGATGGGGATTTGGACAAATTCATTGAAGCAAGCTTAAAAGCTGGCCTATGAGGAACTAAAATGTCACAACAACATCAGGGAGCTGAACAGGCTCCTGATTTAAATAATGAACTGAAAACCCGCCGTGAAAAACTGGCTGCACTGCGCAGCAACGGCATTGCTTTTCCAAATGATTTTCGTCGCGAAAACATTTCCGAAGATCTGCATGCAGAATACGATGACAAGACTAAGGAAGAACTGGAAGAGCTGGGCATCGAAGTGACTGTTGCCGGTCGCATGATGACACGCCGCATCATGGGCAAAGCATCTTTTGCAACCCTGCAAGACATGGGTGGACGCATTCAGATCTACGTTTCCCGTGATGATCTGCCAGAAGGCATTTACAACACTCAGTTCAAGAAATGGGATTTAGGTGACATTTTAGGCGCACGAGGTAAGTTGTTCAAAACTCAAACAGGTGAGCTTTCCATTCACTGTACTGAGCTGCGTCTGTTGACTAAAGCACTACGTCCACTGCCGGATAAATTCCACGGTTTGGCAGATCAGGAAACCCGTTACCGTCAGCGTTATTTGGATCTGATTGCGAACGATGAATCACGCAATACATTCCAGATCCGCTCCCGCGTGATGTCTGCATTGCGTAGTTTCATGATCAAAAAAGACTTCATGGAAGTTGAAACACCAATGATGCAGGCGATCCCTGGTGGTGCAAGTGCGCGTCCATTCATCACGCACCATAACGCGCTGGATATCGACATGTACCTGCGTATTGCACCGGAACTGTACCTGAAACGTTTGGTGGTAGGTGGTTTTGAGCGCGTTTTCGAAATCAACCGCAACTTCCGTAACGAAGGTGTTTCTCCGCGCCATAATCCAGAGTTCACCATGATGGAACTCTACATGGCTTATGCGGACTACCAAGATCTGATCGTACTGACCGAAGATCTGTTCCGTACTTTGACTCAAGATGTACTGGGTACAACATTGGTGCAATATGGCGAACAAGAATTCGATTTCGGTAAGCCTTTTGTCAAGATGACCATGAAAGAAGCGATTTGCAAATATCGTCCAGAAACCAACATGGCAGATTTGGATGATATGGGTAAAGCAGTTGCTATCGCGAAATCTTTAGGTATCGACCTTGAAAAGGGCTGGGGCTTGGGTCGTGTTCAGTGTGAAATTTTTGAAGAAACCGCTGAAAGCCACTTGATTCAGCCGACATTCATTACGGAATATCCGGCAGAAGTTTCTCCTCTAGCACGTCGCAACGATGACAATCCATTCATTACTGATCGTTTTGAATTCTTCATCGGTGGTCGTGAAATTGGTAATGGCTTCTCGGAGCTGAACGACGCGGAAGATCAGGCAGAACGTTTCGCAGAGCAAGTTCGTCAAAAAGATGAAGGTGATGACGAAGCGATGTTCTATGATGAAGACTACGTGACTGCGCTGGAGCACGGTCTGCCACCAACAGCAGGCTTGGGGATTGGTATCGACCGTATGGTGATGTTGTTTACTAACAGCCACACCATTCGTGACGTTATTCTGTTCCCGGCAATGCGCCCGAATAAATAATCATTTTTGATTAAAACTAGTTAACCCCAATTCTGTTTAAGCCGTCACTGGAATATCTTTTTCTTCTGAGTAGAAAACTTTCAGTGATGGTTTCTTCTTTTTATGACAATAAGCCATTCACCCCGTTAAAACAGTCAACAGAAATCCTTTTATACTTCGATGACGAGCATGTTCTATTTGACAAATATTTTTTAATTGCCCATTAACCGTTTCGATAATAAAACGCCTTGATCACATTATCTTATCCCAATATTCCAGCACACTCGCTTTCATATTACTCCGCTTTTTCGTGATGAAAGTGACACCGTTTTTCGCTAAATCGTCTGCCACTTCCTGACTAAGATAACCTTTGTCGCCATACAAGGAACCGATTAATTCTTTTGCTAATTCCCGAACCACTTTCCTATCATCCGTATTTCCGGCCGTGATTTTGAGGGCCAGAATTTCGCCAAGATGGTTAATAATCCGGTGTA
>NZ_FOVO01000041.1 GCF_900115195.1 Xenorhabdus japonica | reverse complement strand
GACAGCTGTTTTTTGAGCACTGTTTCACCCTGTACATCAACGCCGTGGATCTGGAAGACATTTTTTGCCAGATCGATACCAACTGTTGTCATCTTTATGGTGGACGCTCCCGTTATTAAATGGCTGTGTTGAATACACTGCCATTTTGGCACACTGATGCCGCTTAAATGGGGCGTCCATCCCATTATTTCCGGTAGCGAGAACGGTTTAGGGATGTGCCAAGTTAAAGATCCCTTTTGGCAATTTGATTGGTTTGAAAGGAATTTTTAAGAATGATGGAAGCTAAATTTTTTTCTTGGCGATAAATCCGGCTCTAGTCACATCGTTTTCAAACATATACTCATAAACCCCAAAAATATCTGTTTTACTTATTCCAGCCACATAGCCAGCTATGTGACTGGAAATAACTTCTTTGCCACAGAACAGAGCTGCAACTTATAATCTATTAATTACATAAAATAAAAAACTGATTCTGATCTAATAATTAGATGCAGATTATTGATGTTGGAATAAGTTAAAAGTTCCAATACCAGATAGAACAATAGGATATGTAATTAATATGTGATTTTGTTGTACGGAATATAAATCACCCAAATAAACGTTTCCTTTGAGAAGACGTAATATGATATTTCTTGGATAGATATAAAGTTGAATGTTTAATGGTGTATTTACAATGGAGTGAGGATATTTTACTACTCCGCCAAGGTGAATGTTATTAAAATTAAAGAGTGGAGTGTTATATCCGCCTTGAATATAACCATTGAAGTTAGTCTTTCTTCCTGCATTGGGTGCATGTCCAATGGTAGTGGAATGAGATGATATTTGGATAAAGGGAAAGCTGCCATATTGGTGATATGTGTTAATGTTGAAATATCCACTAACAAACTCTGTTTGATTCAAAACTGGACTGGTTAATGTGTCTGGTTTGACATTATCTGAAAACAGATGGGCCAGTTCGGGTTTTTCTTTTACAAGCGCTTCATAATGTGCAATTTCTTGTTCATACCTATTTTGAGATAGTTCAAATACATCTTGAGTTTCTTCATTGGAAGGTGTGAATAAATTTTCTGTATTCATGATGTTTTCCTTTTTGTTTAAATAAATTCGATTGCATAATGAATATATCAGAGAATTTGTTTTATAGTGATGAAACAGCCCTTTTTTAGTGATTAATATTTGTCAGTGAATGTTCTTTGAATATGAATTAACATTCTTTTATTTTTTATTAGAGATATGATTATTAAACATTAACTAATGCCGTAAAATAGCGATAAATACTATTTTGACTGTTTTTTTAACTGATTATTAAGTTGCTTTTTTACTGGATTTTTGTTCAAGTGGCCACATAAATAAATATGTGGCTGGAGATTCATTTTATTGCTTTTTTATAAACTTTATAGAAATATTATTCTATTATTTTTTAATTTATCGCACTAGCAATAGTATTTGTCAGTCTAGATAGTTGTTCGGGTTGAATAATATAAGGAGGCATCAAATAAATTAACCGTCCAAATGGCCTGATCCATACCCCATGTTTAACGAAATGACATTGCAATGAAGCAACATCAACGGGCTGTTTCATTTCAACAACACCTATAGCTCCCAAGACCCTAACATTTTTGACTGAATTATGTGGTTTGAGGGGAAGTAATTCAGCTTTCAATTGAGTTTCAATTGATTGAATACGTTGTTGCCACGGGCTATCTGAGAGTAATTTCAGGCTGGCATTGGCAACGGCACAAGCCAGGGGATTTCCCATAAAAGTCGGGCCATGCATAAAACAGCCTGCTTCACCTTGGCTAATAGTTTCAGCAACATGGCGGGTAGTCAGTGTTGCGGATAATGTCATATATCCCCCTGTTAATGCCTTACCCAAGCACAATATATCCGGCTCGATCTGTGCATGTTCACAGGCAAATAGCTTACCCGTTCGCCCAAATCCGGTAGCAATTTCGTCTACAATCAATAAGATCTGATATTCATTACAAAGTTGGCGGACTTGGCGTAGGTATTCAGAATGATAAATTCGCATCCCGCCAGCGCCCTGAACAATAGGTTCTAAAACGACAGCGGCAATTTCATCATGGTATTGCAACAATAATCGCTGCAAAGAATCGATATCTTCCGGTTGCCACTCATCACCAAACTGACATTGTGGAGCATCGGCAAACAGGTGATTGGGGAGATAGCCTTTATACAAATTATGCATGGAATTATCCGGATCGCAGACAGACATAGCTCCGAAAGTATCACCATGATAACCATGACGCAGTGTCAGAAAACGATGGCGTTTTTTCCCTTTGGCTTGCCAATATTGCAATGCCATTTTTAGGGCGACTTCTACTGCAACCGACCCAGAATCCGCCAAAAAAACACATTCCAAAGAATCAGGTGTCATTGCGACTAATTGTCTGCATAGTTCAACAGCAGGAAGATGAGTTATGCCGCCAAACATCACATGAGACATCTTATCGATCTGTGCCTTTGCCGCTTCATTGAGAACAGGATGATTATAACCGTGAATAGCAGCCCACCATGAAGACATGCCATCAATCAATTTTCGTCCGTCTGATAAAATCAGCTCCACACCTGTGGCTGATGCGACGGGATAGGTAGGAAGTGGATTAGTCATTGAGGTATAGGGATGCCAAATATGGCGCTGGTCAAATTCAAGATCTGAAGGAGTCATAATAACTTTGTTGTAAACCTTTTTGAGTTCATTTTGGTTGACATGATAACGGCGTTATTTAAACTGACAACATTTTTTCACATCGGAGATGTTATTGTGAGCGAGCGTCAACAATGGACAATTAAGCAGGCACAGGGCTTATTTGATAAACCTTTTTTTGAATTATTATTTCAGGCACAACAGGTACATCGCGAGCATTTTGATCCACAACAAGTACAGGTCAGTACACTGCTTTCGATAAAGACGGGAGCTTGCCCAGAAGACTGTAAATATTGCCCACAAAGTTCCCGCTACAAAACTGGTCTGGAAAAAGAGCGGTTGATGGAAGTGGAAAAAGTCATTGAATCAGCGCACAAAGCTAAAAATGCGGGCTCAACCCGTTTTTGCATGGGGGCAGCTTGGAAAAACCCGCATGAACGTGATATGCCGTATTTGGAAAAAATGGTCAAAGAAGTCAAAGAGCTGGGAATGGAAACTTGCATGACGTTGGGAATGCTGAATCAATCGCAGGCACGACGCTTGGCAGAGGCTGGTCTGGACTATTACAACCATAACTTAGACACCTCGCCAGAATTTTACGGCAATATCATCACTACGCGCAGTTATCAAGACAGGCTGAACACTTTGGATAATGTCCGAGATGCGGGCATCAAAGTTTGCTCGGGAGGTATCGTTGGTTTGGGAGAGCAAATTCGTGATCGTGCAGCGTTATTGGTGCAGTTGGCGAATTTACCTAAGCCGCCGGAAAGTGTACCGATTAATATGTTGGTGAAAGTAAAAGGAACGCCACTGGAAGACAATGAAGATGTCGATCCTTTTGACTTTATTCGTACCATTGCCGTGGCACGAATCATGATGCCAAAATCTCATGTCCGTTTATCCGCAGGACGTGAGCAGATGAATGAACAAACTCAGGCCATGTGTTTTATGGCAGGGGCTAATTCCATTTTCTATGGCTGTAAATTGCTGACCACACCAAACCCAGATGAAGATAAAGATCTGCAATTGTTCCGCCGTTTGGGCATCAATCCTCAACAGACAAGAACGGCATTTGGTGACAATCAGCAGCAGGAGCACTTGACTGAAGCCATTATTCATAATGCTGATAACGAACAATTCTATAATGCGGCAATATGATGAGCTGGTCAGACTCTCTCTCCCGACGTTTGGCCGAACGTCGAAGCACTTCACTATGGCGTAATAGGCAAGTCCATCAGGGATCTGATGGGCGTTTACTGTTCACTTCAGACGGCCAGTACCTTAATTTCTCCAGTAACGATTATCTTGGATTAAGCCGACATCCCCAGATTATTGCTGCCTGGCAGCAAGGTGCCGAACAATATGGTGTGGGCAGTGGAGGCTCAGGACATGTTACGGGTTACACCGTTGCACATAATATTCTGGAACAACAATTGGCGGAGTGGTTGGGATACTCTCGCGCCTTACTGTTCATTTCTGGCTATGCCGCTAATCAAGGTGTAATTGCGGCTTTGATGGAAAAAGAAGACCGCATTATTGCTGATCGCCTAAGCCATGCATCGTTGATGGAAGCCGCAATACACTCTCCGGCACAATGTCGGCGTTTTCTGCACAATAACATGGGATCTTTACAGCAACACTTAGCAAAAGCATATGCTGGTAAAACGCTGGTCGTAACGGAAGGTGTTTTCAGTATGGATGGAGATTGTGCTCCACTTGAAGCTATTGCGCAGCAAACGAAATCTACAGCGAGTTGGTTGATGGTGGATGATGCTCATGGCATCGGCATTCATGGTGATGAAGGACGTGGTAGTTGCTGGATGCAAAATGTTAAGCCGGAGATTTTGATTATTACTTTTGGTAAGGCATTTGGATTGAGTGGAGCCGCAGTTTTATGTGATGAGCAAACCGCAGAATACTTGCTCCAATATGCCAGGCACCTGATTTACAGTACTGCAATGCCACCTGCGCAGGCTGTGGCACTTTCTGAAGCAGTACAACAAATCAGAGCAGGGGATGAGCTGCGCGAGCGTTTGCAAAACAATATTCGTTACTTTCGCCGTGAAGTGCAGCAGCTGCCTTTTGTATTGATGAATTCAGAAACAGCTATTCAACCATTAATCATTGGTGACAATGAACTCTGTACCGCACTATCTCATGTGCTCAGGCAAAAAAAAGTGTGGGTCAAAGCGATACTTCCACCAACGGTTCCCCCTGATGGCGCCCGATTGCGTATTACGCTGACAGCAAATCATACACAGCATGATATTGATACATTACTGGAGGCGCTACATGGATCGGGTTGTTAAATCCGTTGACAAACAAGCGATTGCAGGCGCTTTTGGACGTGCGGCTTCCAAATATGACACTGTGGCTAAATTGCAACAGCAAACAGGTGAGTATTTGATGGCGTTGGCACAAGTGGAAAATATCGGTATGCGAGTATTGGATGCAGGGTGTGGAACCGGTTTTTTTAGTGCTCGCTGGAAACAGCAGGGCAAACAAGTTATTGCACTGGATCTGGCTTCCGGCATGTTGAGCCATGCCAAGGGACAGCAAGTCGCCGATTACTATCTGCAAGGGGATATTGAGCATTTGGGACTGGCAGATAACAGTGTAGATCTTTGTTTTAGCAATCTGGCGGTACAATGGTGCAATGATTTGCCATGTGCATTGCGGGAGTTTTATCGTGTTACTCGTCCCGGTGGCCTTATCGTATTTTCCACACTAGCGCAGGGTTCACTGAATGAATTGGAAGCAGCGTGGGAGCGCGTGGATGATTATCGGCATATCAATCAATTTCTGTCCTTAGGGACAATTACGCAAGCATGCCAACCCTATCGATATAAAGTCATTAACCGGGAATATCACCAGCACTACTCACAACTATTGCCCTTGCTGAACTCTCTAAAAAGGATCGGCGCAACACATCTTCATCATGGCCGCCAGCAGGGATTAATGACGAGAAAACGTCTAAATATTCTTGCTGAAGCATATCCTCGGAATAATGGGAATTACCCATTAAGCTATCAAATTGCTTTTGGAGTCATTTATTGTGACAAATAAATATTTTCTTACAGGAACCGATACTGAAGTAGGTAAAACAGTTGTTAGTTGTGCTTTACTGCAAGCTGCCAATAAAAAAGGATATCAGACTGCGGGTTACAAGCCCGTGGCATCGGGGAGTGAGATGACGGCTGAAGGGATACGTAATGGTGATGCACTGGCTTTACAACGTAATAGTGCAGTGTCATTAACTTACCAGGAGGTGAATCCTCTGGTATTTGTTGAACCTACATCGCCTCATATTGTGAGTGCGGAACTTAATCAACCAATAGATTTTTCCGTTTTATCAAAAGGATTGGGAACATTGGAAAAAAAATCTGATTGGGTTTTGATTGAGGGGGCTGGGGGATGGTATACACCACTATCGGACAATACGACTTTTGCTGATTGGGCGATTCAGGAGGATCTACCGGTAATTTTGACAGTCGGTGTCAAATTAGGTTGTATTAACCATGCAGTATTGACCGCGAAAGCTATTCAGTATGCTGGATTGAAACTGGTAGGTTGGGTCGCTAATGAAATTGAGCCGGCAGGCAAACATCAGGCGGCATATTTGGAGACTCTAAAGCGTATGATCCCTGCACCTTTATTGGGAATTATTCCTCATCTGAGTGAATCAGATGATAAAAATAATCTAGGCAAATATATTGCCATTGATTCATTGGTTAACTAATTATTTACTTTGAGCGAGTTAAAATTGGTGTCGAGAATGGTTGTTTAGTTGATTTTTCTTACATAAAAAATATTTTATTTCAACAAAGATTGATATATTTTTGAACAACGAATAGCGAAAATCAATTCTAAAACAGCATAAAATATTTCGTCATTGAAAAAATTTACAAACAAGAATAACTCCGCAATCGCCTATGCTTAATAGGTTTTGCTGGGTTATCCACTATTGTTGTGGATAACATTGTGTATTAGTTTTAGAAAAGTATCCTCGTGCAAGGCAATACGCGGTTTGCACAAGATTTGCTGCTATTCTCTACTTGTATTTTTTTTATGAAATAAATCAATCGGTTAAATAAAATCAATCCTTTTTTGTTCTCCTTTACTATTTAGAGCTTTATCATTTCCATTGCTAATACAAAAATAGGAAAAAGCAAGCTCATTATTTGGGGATAAAATAGCCATCATTAATGTTAATTAAAGGTTAATATCATAATGTGAATATCACATTACATAAATATGTTAATAAATTGTGTCTTATCTTTATAGAGTCTTTCTCAGATTTTCCTTCAAATAAAAATATATTTTATCAACTTGCTTGAAGCTGGTTTTTTATCCAGTATTATAAAAGAGTTTTGTCAATGTACGGATGGTGTGGGGAAAATGGGCAAAGAAACGAGCAAGGTATTCAAGTTACATTCTGATTTTAAGCCGGGAGGCGATCAGCCATCGGCCATCAGACAATTACAGGAAGGGCTAGAAGATGGATTAGCCCATCAGACGCTTTTGGGGGTAACGGGGTCAGGTAAAACTTTTACGATTGCGAATGTTATCGCAAATTTAAATCGTCCCACCATGCTCCTTGCCCCGAATAAGACATTGGCAGCACAGCTTTATAGCGAAATGAAAGAGTTCTTTCCTGAGAATGCCGTGGAATATTTTGTTTCTTATTACGATTATTACCAGCCAGAAGCCTATGTGCCCAGCTCTGATACCTTTATTGAAAAAGACGCTTCAGTAAATGAACATATTGAGCAGATGCGCTTGTCTGCAACGAAAGCCTTGCTGGAACGCCGTGATGTTGTTGTGGTGGCTTCTGTCTCTGCAATTTATGGTTTAGGTGATCCTGATAGCTATTTGAAAATGATGCTTCACCTGACTGATGGCATGTTAATTGACCAGCGTGCTATCTTGCGTCGCTTGGCAGAACTGCAATATACTCGTAATGATCAGGCATTCCAGCGCGGAACATTTCGGGTACGTGGTGAAGTGATTGATATTTTCCCTGCAGAATCGAATGAACATGCTTTGCGCGTGGAATTGTTCGACGATGAAGTTGAGCGTCTTTCCTTGTTTGATCCGCTGACGGGACAGGTACAGTACAATGTCCCGCGCTATACCATCTATCCCAAAACTCACTATGTTACACCGCGTGAACGTATTCTTCAGGCGATGGAAGAGATCAAAATTGAGTTGGTACAACGGCGCAAGGTTTTGTTGGCATCAGACAAATTATTGGAAGAACAGCGCATTACCCAGCGAACACAATTCGATCTCGAAATGATGAATGAATTGGGTTACTGCTCCGGCATTGAAAACTACTCCCGCTATCTATCTGGTCGTTCCGAAGGTGAGCCACCTCCAACGCTGTTTGATTATCTTCCGGCAAATGGTTTGCTGGTGGTGGATGAATCCCACGTAACCATTCCACAGATTGGAGGAATGTACCGAGGGGATCGCTCCCGTAAGGAAACATTAGTGGAATACGGTTTCCGCTTGCCGTCTGCGCTGGATAACCGCCCATTGCGGTTTGAGGAGTTTGAGGCATTGGCACCACAGACCATTTATATTTCAGCCACACCTGGTCACTATGAATTAGAAAAATCTGGCAATGAAGTTGTTGAACAAGTTGTACGTCCGACGGGGCTAATTGACCCAGAAGTTGAAGTTCGTCCAGTAGCAACTCAAGTGGATGATTTACTGTCTGAAATCCGTATTTGTGCGGCAAAAAATGAGCGAGTGTTGGTAACGACCTTAACCAAACGGATGGCGGAAGACTTGACAGAATACTTGGAAGAGCATGGCGAGCGAGTACGTTATCTCCATTCCGACATTGATACCGTTGAACGGGTGGAAATTATCCGTGATCTTCGTCTCGGTGAATTTGATGTTTTGGTTGGCATTAACTTATTGCGTGAAGGTTTGGATATGCCGGAAGTTTCCCTCGTGGCAATTTTAGATGCAGATAAAGAGGGCTTTCTTCGTTCAGAACGATCTCTAATCCAGACTATCGGTCGTGCAGCACGTAACCTGTATGGTAAAGCAATTTTATATGGCGACAAAATCACGAATTCTATGGCTAAGGCTATTGGGGAAACAGAGCGCCGTCGTGCCAAACAACAGGCATTTAACACAGAGCACGGTATTGTACCTCAAGGGTTGAACAAAAAAATCGGTGATATCCTGAAAATTGGTCAACCCGTTAATGGTAAAGGAAAAATCAAAGGAAAAAGTAAAGTTGCCTTGGGTACGGATGATTACCACAATTTATCGGCCAAAGAGCTAGAGAGCAAAATCCGTGAGTTGGAAGAAAAAATGTACCAACGTGCACGGGATCTTGAGTTTGAAAAAGCGGCCAGCATTCGTGATCAGGTTCAGGCATTGCGGGCACAATTTATCGTTAATTCCTGATTGCCGCCAATTTTCGAGAGTTATGTCTAAGGCAGAATAGTAGCCTAAAGTAATGATAGAGAGTGAACGATTTCACTCTCTATTTCCGTCTATTAGCTAACCCAATTTTTGCAGGGTGTGTTCAATTGCTTGGCGCAGTAACTCACGATCATGGCGGTAAGGGATATCCTGTGCTTCCAAAACTTGTTGTGTCACAATCCGATCACCGAAAGGACTGATATTTGTACATGGGCCGACAATAAGCGCATTAATCATCTTGCGACCAATCTTACTCTCCATGATTTCGATTTTATCTTGTAACGATAGCTTAGCAGCCGCATGGCTAAGTTCTTTCCCTAAGTTACCGATATAAATCATATTAGCGTTACTGCGTCGCAGGGATTGCGTTAAATCTTCCAATAACAACAATGGCATTAGACTGGTGAAAAAACTACCGGGGCCGATCAGAATCAAATCTGCTTGCTCAATGGCATCCAATGCTTCTTTAGTGGCGTTGACGCGAGGGTAAAGCGATAGCTCCTGTGGTATACAATTGAGCTGATCGACATTAACTTCGCCATACACGGTATTGCCTTGATCATCAATCGCCATTAAATCAACCGATTGTTCCGACATTGGAATCAACTGTGCATTGACTTTCAACAGATTACGGATCAAGTTAATCGCTTCAAGGGGTCGGACACTTAAATGATCCAGTGCTTTCAACATCAAATTGCCCAAATTATGCCCGGATAATTCGCCATTGCCACTGAATCGATATTCAAACATGGTAGAAGCAATCGTGGGTTCCGTGATTAGCTGATTGAGGCAATTACGCATATCTCCCCATGCTATTCCGCCTTCTGAACGTCGTATTCTACCGGTTGAACCCCCATTATCAGTTGTCGTTACAACTCCTGTCAGGCGGGTTCCGAGGGAAGAAAGGGAAGACATAACGCGTCCGAGTCCATGGCCGCCGCCGAGGGCGACAACGCGATCCAAATCAGCTAATGTGCGATTTCGCATAGGATTCCTGTTACTGGCTAATTACTGGCTAAACGTAGGATTTAATAAAGCTTATCTAATTTATCATAAAATATGATGCTTTCAGAAATTGATGTTATTTTGTGCAGATTTTTTACCTGATATGATCGCGCAACAGTTTGGAAATACCGTAATAATCTGGTGTCATTGTGAATGGGATACTACATTGATATGATGCTCTGGCCGTGGCTCCTGAGTCACCAGGATGCAAGGTAGAAATACCGGCATCTCCCGTACTTGGAAGGTGTTATTGTGGAACAACTTGTAGATGCATTCTTACGCAAGTTCTATTACTTGAGATTATCTATTACCGATGTGTGTAACTTTCGTTGCGCATATTGCCTGCCTGATGGATATCGGCCTCATGGTCATAAATCATTTCTTTCTTTGCCAGAAATTCGTCGTGTTAGCCGGGCATTTGCTGAACTTGGCACAGAAAAAATCCGCCTAACGGGGGGAGAACCCACTATGCGCCGTGATTTTTGCGACATTATCGCAGCGGTTCATGAAAATCCGCAAATCAAAAAAATTGCTGTTACAACTAACGGCTACCGTATGGAGCGGGATGTGTCCCAATGGAAATCGGCTGGCCTGACAGCTATTAACGTAAGCGTTGATAGTTTGGATCCCCGGCAATTTTACGCCATTACCGGACAGAATAAATTTTTCCAGATTATGCGTGGCATTGATGCAGCTTTTGAGGCGGGATTTAACACAGTAAAAGTTAATGCAGTGTTGATGAAAAATGTAAATGATATCAACCTGTCAGCTTTTCTTGATTGGATTAAATACCGTTCTATCCAGTTGCGTTTTATTGAACTGATGGAGACTGGGGAGAGTAGTGACATTTTTCATCAGCATCATGTTTCTGGGGAAGTGATTCGTCGCAAATTGTTGCAACAAGGTTGGCAGCAGCAGCAGCGTGAGCGTAGCGATGGGCCGGCTCAAGTTTTCCATCATCCCGATTATCAGGGGGAAATTGGCCTCATCATGCCGTATGAAAAAGATTTTTGCCAAAGCTGCAACCGCCTGAGGGTATCCGCGATTGGCAATCTTCATTTGTGCTTGTTTGGTGAACAGGGCATTCCATTGCGTGATTTATTATCTGATGACGCAGCACTCGATGCTTTGAAACTACGTATTCAAGGTGGGTTGCGTCATAAACGTGAGACTCACTTTTTACATCAGGGTGACAGTGGTATCACCCAGAATCTTTCTTTTATTGGTGGTTAACCTAACTGCAAGATTCATTTTCAGGAGCAATTTTTTAGGAGCAAAGAATGTCTCAATTAACCCATATCAATACTGCGGGTGAAGCCCATATGGTGGATATTTCTGCCAAATTGGAAACTGTGCGTGAAGCACGGGCAGAAGCATTTGTTGAAATGCAGGCTGAAACTTTGGCCATGATTATTGCTGGAGATCACCATAAAGGAGATGTTTTTGCTACTGCCCGTATTGCAGGTATTCTGGCGGCAAAGCGGACTTGGGAATTGATTCCGCTTTGCCATCCGCTGCTACTCAACAAAGTAGACGTTCAGCTGGAAGCACAAACAGAACATAATCGTGTCAGAATTGAATCTTGTTGCCGTTTGACCGGAAAAACAGGAGTGGAGATGGAAGCTTTGACAGCGGCATCGGTAGCAGCTTTGACAATTTATGACATGTGTAAAGCCGTGCAAAAAGACATGGTCATCGGGTCTGTGCGTTTATTGGAAAAAAGCGGTGGCAAATCAGGGAATTTTAAGGTGGAAGCATGATAAAGGTACTGTTTTTTGCTCAAGTTAGAGAATTGGTGGGAACGGATTCTCTTGAACTACCGAATGATTTCCCAACTGTAGCGCATCTTCGTCATGCACTGATTGAAAAAGGTGAAAGATGGGCGCTGGCATTAGAAGAAGGCAAATTGCTGTCTGCCGTGAACCAATCTTTTGTTCATACTGAACATGCCTTAAATGACGGTGATGAAGTAGCGTTTTTCCCACCTGTAACGGGGGGATAAAAATGGAAAATACGCAGATCCACGTTCAACGGGAGGCATTCAATGTTGGTGAAGAATATCAATGGCTTTCGCAATGTGATGAAGATGGCGCTGTCGTGACCTTCACGGGTAAAGTTCGTAATCATAACTTAGGAGATAACGTTAAGGCACTGACATTGGAACATTATTCTGGCATGACAGAAAAGATGTTACAGAAAATTATTGATGAAGCGCGCCAACGTTGGCCTTTGCAACGAGTCAGTATTATCCACCGCATTGGTGAACTTTACCCAGGGGATGAGATTGTATTTGTTGGCGTTACCAGTTCTCACCGTAATATGGCTTTTATGGCGGCTGAATTCATCATGGATTATCTGAAAACCAAAGCGCCATTTTGGAAAAAAGAATCTCTTGCGGAAGGAGAGCGTTGGGTAGAAACGAGGCAGAGTGATCAGGATGCGGTAAATCGCTGGCAATGATTACTGGTAATAATATCCTGAAACTGTGTCCGGTGGCTCATTCTGTGAATTATCTCGAAAACTGGTCAGGTAAATAATATACCAATGAAATAGCCATTAATTGGCAGATGGTTTTATTAATGTTCTATGCTAATGTATATCTCTCTGTGTGGGTTGTTTTTTTAAACAGCCTTAATCCTTAAATACTGTCATAAAAAGGTAATCATCATGGACCGATATCAACGTTCTAATGATTCGATTGTCCAGAAAACTGGTTCTGGTATACAAACTTACATGGCACAAGTCTATGGTTGGATGACTTGTGGCTTGCTGTTAACAGCATTTGTTGCATGGTATGTAGCAAATACCCCTGAAATTTTATCTGCCATTATTTTGAACAAAGTTGTTTTCTATGGCTTGGTTATTGCCCAGCTTGCGCTAGTGTTCGTGCTATCTGGTTTGGTTCATAAAATGAGTGGAGCACTGGCGACAGGGTTGTTTATGCTGTACTCCATGCTGACGGGATTGACACTTTCCGTTATCTTTGTAGCTTATACCAGCAGTTCTATTGCCAGCACTTTCGTCATTTCAGCGGGGATGTTTGGTGCACTGAGCGTTTATGGTTATACCACCAAGCGTAGTCTGAGCGGTCTGGGTAGCTTCTTGTTTATGGGGCTAATCGGTATTGTTCTGGCTTCTTTGTTAAACATCTGGCTGAAAAGCCCTGCATTGATGTGGGTAATCACTTATATCGGTGTTGTGATTTTTGCAGGCCTGACTGCATACGATACCCAAAAACTGAAAGAAATGGGTGCAGAACTGGATGTGAATGATAAAGAGAACTTTCGCAGATATTCTATTACTGGCGCACTGACTCTGTATCTGGACTTCATTAACCTGTTCTTGATGTTGTTACGTATTCTGGGTGATCGTCGATAATTGCTAATATATCAAATTGTTTTTTTTATATAAAAACCCTGCATTGGCAGGGGTTTTAGTTGGAAATAAAAATTTCATTTTCTGAAAAAAGGAAAAATTGAGTAAGAGAGCCAATATCTACCAATATTCGCTCTCTTTCCTATTATTGAGGTTTTATATTTTGGAGCTATTATTACGCAATTTTACTGCGGAATAGCCGATAAGCAATCCCACCAGTTGTTACAGTAATTACTAATAAGGGCCATAAATTCGGCCAAATAACCGATAGATCCGCCCCTTTTAAATAAATCTGCTTGGTGATATCAGTAAAATGCCGGATTGGGTTAATCCACGTGATGTTCTGTAACCAAACAGGCATGTTTTCAACCGGAGAGATATATCCAGAAAGCAAAATGGCGGGCATCATAAACACAAATACACCGATAAATGCCTGTTGCTGAGTGGAACAAACCGCAGAAATCAGCAAACCGAAACCCACCAGAGATAGCCCATAAATCAACATGCAACCATAAAATAACAGTAATGAACCAGCGAAAGGAATTTGATAGAATAACGTTCCAATCAGCAAAACAATGCTGGCTTGCATAGTTGCGACAACCAACGCTGGGATGGCTTTTCCGAGGAAAATTTGCCAAGTTGCCAGCGGAGAAACCAGCAATTGATCCAGCGTTCCTTGTTCCCGCTCACGTGCGACTGACAATGCTGTTACTATCAGGACGCCAATAGTGGTAATCATGGCAACCAGAGATGGTACGACAAACCACTTATAATCCAGGTTGGCGTTATACCAGTTACGGATAATTAACTCACTGTTATTGAAATTAGGGGTATTTCCCAATAGCTGTTTCTGGTAATCCATCACAATTTGTTGAATATAGTTGGCAGCAATTTGGGCACTGTTTGAATTACGTCCATCCAGCAAAACTTGAATTGAAGTTGGTGTTTGATTGGCGATACTTGCGCTGAAATTCTGTGGAAAACGCACCAGCAGTAGTGCCTTACGGTTATCCAATGTGGGGCGGATTTCTTGCGAGCTGGTTAGCAAGATAACATCAGGAAATGCTTTAGACTTTGCCAGTCGTTGGGTTAATTCAATTGATGCCTGTCCTTTGTCTTCATTATAAATGGCGATGGCGGCGTTTTTGACCTCCAGCGTTGCTGCCCACGGAAACAGGATCATTTGTATAATCACGGTCAAAATCAAAATATTCCGCGTTTGCGGTTCTCTCAGAAGAGACTGCAACTCTTTCATGATAAGTGTATACAGACGATAAAACATGCTCTTTCCTTTTTAATCCAGATGTCGGCGGGTTTTCCACGCGGTCAGACCAATGAAGACGATGGAACTGGCAATCAGCAAAAGCAGATTTGTAATCAACACAGTGCCAATGTTTCCAGCCAGAAAGAGCGTCTGTAGGCTACTAACAAAGTAACGGGCAGGTATAACATAAGTCGAAGCCTGAATAAGCACAGGCATACTGTCTATTTCGAAAACAAAACCAGACAACATAATGGCAGGCAAAAAAGCCGCATTAAGCGAAATCATCGCTGCATTGAACTGATTACGTGTCAGGGTAGAAATCAGTAAACCCATGCCCAAGGCAGTGGCGAGATAAAGGCTGGAGACCAGCGCCAATATCCAAAGCGAACCACGATAGGGAACGTTCAGCACAAAAACCGTGAATATCATGCAAAGTACCATGACAAAAGAACCCAGCATTTGATAGGGCAATAATTTTGCGAGCAGTAATTCGGTTCGGGTGACCTGAGTTGAGAGTAGTGCTTCCATCGTTCCGCGTTCCCATTCACGGGCGACCACGAGTGAGGTTAGAATTGCGCCTACCACTGTCATAATAATTGAAACGGCACCGGGAATAAGAAAATGTCGGCTAATGGCAGCAGGGTTAAACCAATAGCGAATTTCTGTATCAATCAAAGGCGTGGTTGATACACCACGATTTTGCCCTCGTTGTTGTAACCAGATTTGCCAGATGCCTTTGGTATAACCCTGAACAAAATTGGCTGTGTTGGGTTCACTGCCATCGGTAATAACCTGAATAGGAGCGTGGCCGTCTATGCGGGCAAGCTGAGCATCAAAATTGACCGGGATTACGATAATGCCACGGATTTGGTTTTCCTGCATTTTTTTGATGAGAAGCTGGCGGTTGTCGCTGATAGTGGCATCAATATAGGGCGAACCTGTAAATACATGCACTAATTCACGGGCATCTTCGCTCTGTTGCTCCATTAAAATACCGAGGCGAAGTTTGCTGGAATCAAGGTTAATGCCATAACCAAAAATAAACAGCAACATCAAAGGGATAACCACTGCAATCAAAGCACTGCTGGGATCACGGATAATCTGTTTAGTTTCCTTGATGCAGAGTGCTTTCAACCGACGCCATGAGAAACGGGCTGCTTTCTGATGTATTGCATGTTTAAGTGTCGTATGTTCATGATGACTCATTGTGGCTCCTTATCGTAATTCACCACGAGATCGATAAAAGCATCTTCCATGGAGGGATTAGGAAGCTCATCCGTGGCGACCAGCTTTTTCAGCTCATCAGGTGTCCCTGCTGCAATCAATTTGCCTCGGAATACCAGCCCGATACGATCACAATATTCTGCTTCATCCATAAAGTGGGTTGTTACCATCACTGTTACCCCTTTATCCACCATGCCATTGATATGCAACCAGAATTCACGGCGGGTAAGCGGGTCAACGCCCGAAGTGGGTTCATCCAAAAACAGAATGTCAGGCTCATGCATTAATGCGCAGGAAAGGGCAAGTCGTTGCTTAAATCCGAGCGGAAGGCTATTAGTCTTTTGATATAAGATTGATTCGAGGTTGAAGGCACGGATCATGCCAGACATTTTTTCTTTTTGATGGCGACCTTTCAGGCCATAAACACCGGAGAAAAATTTAAGATTCTGCTCAACAGTCAAGTTGCCATAAAGCGAGAATTTCTGAGCCATATAACCAAGACGTTGGCGAGCTTTGCCTGAACCGGTTTTTAAATCCATATCCAAAACCAGTGCCTTGCCTGACGTGGGGATCATCAAACCACACATCATTTTGAAGGTAGTCGATTTTCCAGCGCCATTCGGCCCCAATAAGCCGAAAATTTCTCCCCGCTTCACCTGAAAATCTACATGATCAGTGGCAGCAAAATCGCCAAATTTTTTAGTCAGGCTACAAGCTTCTATCACGGTTTCTGTCGGATTTGGCGGGATTTGTGGCATGATTTCAGCCAATTCGGAGCGATGAGAGGGATCGCCACCCAATAAATCGATAAATGCATCTTCAAAACGTGGTTCGGCATCAAAGATATTGGCTTCAGGTAGTCCTATTTGTTGGAGTAAGTCGTTTTTATCCGCCTCTTCTTTTAAGATCAGACGAACATATTTCCCCTGAATTACACCATCAGTAACTTGTGGCAAGGTAAGGGCATGTTGCAGCATCTTGCGGCGAGCGCCTTGTTTAACATCAAGCAAAAAAGATCGGCCTGCAATACCTTGCGTTAAATCTTGTGGTTGACCGCGATAGAGCAGTTTCCCCCGATTCATGAGCAAAACATCACGACATAACTCGGCTTCATCCAGATAAGAAGTACTCCAAAGAATCAGCATACCGTCGGAAGCGAGTTCATGTACCATTTGCCATAACTCACGACGGGCAATGGGATCAACGCCTACGCCCGGTTCATCCAGCAGCAAAATTTTCGGGCTGCCCAATAATGTACAAGCAAGCCCCAGTTTTTGTTTCATGCCACCGGATAGTTTTCCCGCCAACCGTTCGGTAAAGTGGGTTAAGTCCGTGAAGGTCAGTAATTTTTGAAATGTTGTTTTGCGTTTCTCGCCAAGTACACCCCGGAGATCGGCATATAAAGTCAGATTTTCCATTACGGTTAAATCTTCATACAAGCCAAATTTCTGCGGCATATAGCCGAGTTCAGCACGTACTTGAATACTGTCTTTGATGGGATCGAGCCCCATGATTTCAATATTGCCGCTATCAGGTTTCAATAATCCGGCTAACATTCTTATCAGCGTGGTTTTTCCAGCGCCATCTGGGCCGACAAGACCTGTCACTGATCCGCCCTGAATTTCTGCCTGGAGATGAGATACAGCAGGAATCTCCAAACCTGGAAAATTTTTCTCCACGCCGTTCAGTTTTATCATATAAGCTGAACTGGTCATGTTATTGCCTTACTTGTTTGTTTCAGTAAAGTTTTTTGTTTCAGTAGAATTAGCTTCAGTAAAATTTGCATCGACAAAACGCAAAGTGACAGGCATTCCTTGTTTCAGGCTGTTATCGGGATCAAGGACAATGATTCGCAGGCGATAAACTAAGTCTGTTCTTAAATCAGGTGTCTCGACATTTTTAGGGGTAAATTCGGCGGTAGGAGAAACAAAACCGATTTTGCCATGATAAGGCCGATTTTTCCGTCCATCGGTATAGATCAGAATTTCCCGTCCAGCGATGGCCTGATTGAGATTAGGTTCATCAATGTATGCTCTTATCCAAACGGGATTGGTGAGTGACAGGGTAAAAACAGTATTGCCAGCAGCCAGCATTGTGCCCGGTTCAATGGCTCTGGTCAGGATCACACCTGCTGATGGTGAGGTGAGTTGGGTGTCTTTCAGATTGAGTTCAGACTGTGCGACGGTCGCTTCTGCTTGGGCAAGCTGAGCTTTTGCCGCCGCAATTTCTTCTATGCGATAACCGGTTTCGAACTGACGCAATTTATCTTTTGCTGCTTGATAAGCGGCCAGTGCTTGATTGCGCCCGGTTCTGGCATTTTCCAGATCATTGGCTGAGATCGTTTTACTTTGCCACAATCCTTGCTGACGTTTCAGGAAGTTATCAGCAAAACGGAATGCTGACTCTTTTTGAGCCACTTCAGCACGTACTTGGGCAATTTCTTCGCTACGATAACCTGCTTCGGTTTTGGCAAGATTTGCCTTGGCGACATCACGAGCGGCTTTGGCTTGATTCAAGGCATTGATAAAGGGAGCCTCGTCGAGACGGCCCAGCGTCTGGCCCACAGTGATGGCATCGCCTTCATCCACTTGCAGAGCAGACAGCTTGCCAGCAACTCGAAAACTAAGGTTGACAGTCCTGACATCGACGTTGCCATACAGGGTCAGCTCCCTGCTGTTTTGTTCCTGATAATAATAAAAACCAACAATAGCACTGATAACAACAATGAGCGCCAATAGGGCGAGAGCAAACTTTTTACTGTTCATACTATCCCTTATGCCTTTTCAATTTATACCCTCTATCTTCCAAATGGTGGCTTTGTTGATTATTCCGCTACTTGAGAGCTATTGGGTATATACGTTTTTAATGCTTATGTTTTTAATACCTAAGCACTGAGTTTATTGCTTACTGAATGACTGCTTTCTTAACCCATCAAGCAATAAATTGATGTGTTGAGATAAAACCTGATTGATTAATTCGTATTCTTTGGCACCAATGTTATCCCATCCTGTTTGGCGCAATAAGGCTTCCCGAGCCAGACGAAAAGAAAGAATTTCACCCAATAAGGCATGGGTGTGGATTTGGGTTGAAATCTGGCATTCATCAGCGCCGATATAATTGGCAATAAGTCTATTCAACCGGGAATAAATCGGAGCCAGTCCCTGATCATGCATGACACTGTAGGCCTCTGTTGGTGTCAACTGCTCATGGGACATGATCCGGCTGATATTGATACTGCTTTTTTCGAAAATCAGGCGGTTATAGCTAACCATTCCCTGATGAATAAATTCCAGTATTCTGTCTTGTGGATAGGGTTTTGGTGTTTCAACAAAAAAACGATCAATTGTTTCAATGAGGGGGGAAAATTCTGATTTTAGCGTATCGGCAATATGCTGCACGACTGCAAGATATAATCCTTCTTTGGAACCAAAATAGTATGCGATGGCTGCGATATTTTGTTGTGCGTGTTGGGCAATGTTGCGGGTAGTAGCACCATCCAGACCTGATTTGCCAAAGATTTCTATTGCTGCTTCTAGAAGTTGCTGCCTGGCTTGTTCGCCTCGTAATGTCTGAGCCGTCTTCGCTGCCATGTTAAAATATTTCCTGTTGCAAAGAATTTTCAAGAATGTCGAAAAAATATATCAATCGTATGATTAACTTTAAAACTAAAGTAAGTCGATGTAAAGTTGACATAAATTGTCTTTTTAATAGACACCAATAATAAAGCTAAATTCCCGTTACTGACCTGTCACTGAAGAGCTTCAATCAACTTTATCCTCAATTATTGGCTTCTTTAGGTCTGCGTGGAAAAACATATCTGTTATAATGCCGCGCTATTTATGGTGCATTGCAGTTTGTGTTATTTCTTTGCGTTTTATCGCGTCTGTTTTCTTCCCATAAAACTGCCCCTGAATTGATATCAGGAATGGTGAAGTCTGGAGCATTTTTTATTTATGAATTTTGAGTCACTCGGCTTGAAGGCTGATATTTTGCGTGCCGTTGAAGAACAAGGTTACGCGGAACCTACCCCTATTCAGCAGCAGGCCATCCCTGTTGTATTATTCGGTAAAGATCTACTGGCCAGTGCCCAGACAGGCACGGGAAAAACAGCAGGGTTTACTTTACCTATCCTGCAACTCTTAAGTGAATCCCCGGTTCAGGCAAAAGGCCGTCGCCCGGTCAGGGCATTGATTTTAACTCCGACTCGGGAACTGGCGGCTCAGGTGGGTGAAAATGTACGTAATTACAGTAAGTACCTTAAATTACGTTCGTTTGTTGTGTTCGGTGGTGTCAGCATTAATCCACAGATGATGAAGTTACGTGGTGGTGTGGATATTTTGGTCGCAACACCAGGGCGTTTGTTGGATTTGGAGTATCAAAATGCCGTGGATCTTTCTCGCATTGAAATTCTGATTCTGGATGAAGCTGATCGCATGTTGGACATGGGATTTATTCATGATATTCGTCGTGTGTTGAATAAGCTGCCAGCGAAACGCCAAAACCTACTCTTTTCTGCGACGTTCTCCGATGAAATCAAGAGCCTTGCCAGCAAATTGCTGAAAGATCCAGTAAGTGTGGAAGTTGCACGGCGTAACTCGGCTTCAGAACAGATTGATCAATCAATCCATTTTGTAGATAAAAAGCGCAAGGGTGAGTTGCTTTCTTACATGATAGGCAGCCAGAGCTGGCAGCAGGTATTGGTATTTACGCGTACTAAACATGGTGCAAACCGGTTGGCAGAGCAATTGAATAAGGATGGCGTGACGGCTGCTGCGATCCATGGTAACAAAAGTCAGGGGGCGAGAACCCGTGCATTGGCTGACTTCAAGACAGGGCAAATTCGTGCATTGGTAGCGACAGATATTGCTGCCCGTGGACTCGATATTGATCAGTTGCCATATGTCGTCAACTATGAGTTGCCAAACGTTGCCGAAGATTATGTTCATCGAATTGGCCGGACTGGTCGTGCAGATGCGACAGGGCAGGCAATATCGCTGGTGTGTGTCGATGAGCATAAGCTACTGAAAGATATTGAACGTTTATTGAAGCGAGAAATTCCACGTATTGCCATTCCGGGTTATGAACCTGATCCTTCTATTAAGGCAGAGCCAATCCAGAATGGACGTAATAGCCGTGATAATGCTTCTCGTGGTAATGCTCCTCGTGGCAATACTTCTCGCAGAAATACTTCATCTCGCAGTAATGCTTCTCGCAGAAATAATTCTCAGGATAATAGCTTCCGCGATCATCACCCACATAATGAACAGCCTTACGGTCAACGTAAAAATGACAAGCAAGGCCATTCCAAACAAAATCAGGCAAATAAAGATCAGGCTAACCAAGGCAGTGATCGTCCACGCAGTTGCAATCAAGGTGCACCATCGCGTCAACGCCATCAGCGCCCGGCAACCAAAGCTCCGCGTGTTTCGGTAGCGGGAGAGTAGTTCATGCGCGTTTTGCTGGCTCCGATGGAAGGTGTTCTGGATTCTCTGGTCAGGGAATTGCTGAGTGAAGTCAATGAGTATGACCTTTGTATTACAGAATTCCTGCGTGTGGTTGACAGCTTACAGCCGGTAAAATCTTTTTATCGGCTGTGCCCTGAACTATATCATCAGAGTCGTACTCCATCGGGAACACCGGTTAGAATTCAGCTTCTGGGACAGTATCCAGAATGGTTGGCAGAAAATGCGGTCAGGGCAGTTGAGTTAGGATCATGGGGTATTGATTTAAACTGTGGCTGTCCGTCCAAGGCTGTCAATGGCAGTGGTGGCGGTGCTACCTTACTGAAAGATCCCGAACTCATCTATCAGGGAGCCAAAGCCATGCGTGAAGCCGTTCCAGCGCATTTACCCGTGACGGTAAAAGTACGTCTGGGATGGAATTCTGATTCACGTCAGTTTGAGATTGCGGATGCAGTTCAGCAAGCAGGAGCAACCGAATTGGTTGTGCATGGACGAACCAAAGAAGATGGTTATAAAGCAGAGCGTATTAATTGGGAGGCGATAGGCGAAATTCGGCGTCGCCTTTCCATTCCAGTGATTGCCAACGGTGAAATCTGGGATCGGCAAAGCGCTCAGGAATGTATCAAAATTACAGGATGTGATGCTGTAATGATAGGTCGCGGCGCACTACATACACCAAACTTGAGCCGAATGATTAAATATAACGAACCGAGAATGCCTTGGGGCGGTGTGCTTAAGCTACTGCAAAAATATACTTATCTGGAAAAGCAGGGAGATACAGGGTTGTATCATGTTGCCCGTATCAAGCAATGGTTGGGATATTTGCGCAAAGAGTATGATGAAGCGGATGCATTATTTATGCAAATCAGGGTATTAAAAACGTCTGCTGAAATTGCCAATATTATTTCCTACGCAGTGAAGAGATGTTTACCACTATATGAAATCGAGCCAAAGCTTCAGGTTTGTTAGCGCATTGAGAAGATTCAAATTGAATTGATGATGATTGTTTTTAAGTCAACCATTTATATTGATAATGCTAATTACTGATACATGTCTTTTTTATAATTTGCAATTCTTTTCGTTAGTGTCTTAAATTAGGTCGTAGTAACATAATTAAGCTCGTAAACAAATAATCTAATCAATTCTGGAGGTTGTATATGGGTATTCTGTCATGGATTATCTTCGGCCTAATTGCTGGGATTCTTGCTAAGTGGATTATGCCGGGAAACAACAACAGTGGCATCATTATGACGGTGATTCTAGGTGTTGTGGGAGCAGTTGTCGGTGGGTATATCAGCACGTTCTTTGGCATGGGAAAAGTGGACGGCTTTAATTTGGGTAGTTTCGTCATTGCTGTTGTTGGCGCAATGGTTGTTCTATTTGTATACCATAAAATTTCCAGTCAATAGTTTTATAAATTTCTCTTAACATTCAGGGCTTATATGATCAATAACAAGAAAGGGCATAGTATTCTGATGCCCTTTGCTACTATACCCTTCGTCTTTCTAGTTGCCTCTTTGTTGGCTGCGCTCACTTACCCCGGTCACATAGTTGTTTTTCAATATTTATTTTTCTAGTGGCAATGAATCATCAGTTCCCCATTCAGCCCAAGAACCATCGTATAATCCAGCTTCTTTGTGACCAATCATATCAAGCCCTAAGATTAAAACAGCGGCGGTCATTCCAGAACCACAGCTGGTAATAATAGGTCGGTTTAAATCAATGCCTTTTTTACGGAATATCGCCGCAATTTCTTCTACTGACTTATAATGTCCATTATCAATCAAGGCTGTCCACGGAATATTTTTAGCGCCGGGGAGATGCCCCATTCTCAAACCCGGACGGGGTTCTGGCACTTTTGCCTGAAAACGATCTTCTACTCTGGCATCAACAAACTGTACTGGCACATTATTACGGAATATATCTAGGATCTGTGTCTGAGAGCAGACTTTTTCAGAGGAAAATTGGATATTGAAAACCTCAGGTGAACGGGTAAATTTTCCCGATTGAGTTGGATAACCTGCCTGTTGCCAGCCTTGTAATCCTCCTTCAAGAATACGGATATGGCGGGCACCAAAAATTTTGAATGTCCACCATGCCCGTGGAGCGGAGAACATATTTCCCTGATCGTAAATTACCACCAGATGATTTTCGCTGATGCCCATTTTGTTAACAGCTTGGCGGAAAGTTTCCGGTTCTGGCAGCATGTGCGGCAGGTTAGTCTGTAGATTGGCGACTTTATCAAGATCAAAAAACTGTGCCCCCGGAATATGCTTCTCTAACCAGAGTTGGTGATAGTCAATGGATTGAGTGGGCATTGGTGTACTGGCATCAACAACAACGATATTCTCATCATGGAGATGCTCGTTTAGCCATTGTGGACTGACAAAATATTCATTTTTCATGCGCTTCCTCATCTGGTGTTACGATAAAAGCCAATATATTTAATGTTGCCCTGTCGGAGTATTTTCCTGCTGAGTCTGTTGTGGCTCTTCTGCTGGTGTTGTTGACCGAGTATACATATTTAACCCCGCCAGAAAGACTCCACCGATTGAGCCAATAGAAAATAATATGATGATGATGAGCAGGATTTTTTTCATTTTTGTATCCAATAATGTTTTGATAAAAAGTCAAAAGATAGCAAACCAAAAGTATATCGGCTTCTGCACTCCAGACAAGCGATAACCGCTTTTCTTGAATTGACTATCTCGTACTGGTTTTCTTGCATTAATTTTTGCACTAAATTTTTGCATTAATAGCAAAAAGCTGGAAACGTTTTCCCAGTAATGACCATATAAGGCTGATTTGAGAGCAACTCTATGGGAGAATAGTCCTCCTATTTTTAAATAACAAAGCTCATGGCACTTTCCAGTTCAACAAAAAATCAAATTAGTCAGTGGTATAAGTCATTATCTACCCATATTGATGGTTTCATTCCACGCGTACCCCAACGTCAGATGATTGCAGAGGTTGCAAAAACGTTAGCGGATGAAGAAGGACGGCATTTAGTAATAGAAGCACCAACGGGAGTAGGAAAAACGTTGTCATACCTGATTCCGGGAATTGCCGTCAGTCGGGCAGAACAGAAACCGTTGGTAGTAAGTACAGCCAATGTTGCTCTGCAAGATCAAATTTACAGCAAGGATTTACCGTTGCTGCGTAAAATTATTCCTGATCTTAAATTCACAGGTGCTTTTGGTCGTGCGCGTTATGTCTGTCCACGTAATCTGGAGGCAATTTGTGCTGCAGAGGGAGAGCAGATTGACTTGATGTTTTTGGTCGAAGACCAAACAGAAATTGCTAATAGTGAAGAACGGGAACTATGCCGCCGATTGCGCAGTGATTATACAACATTTGTATGGGATGGCTTACGTGATCACCATACGCTGGCATTATCGGATTCGCTGTGGACAAAAATCAGTACAGATAAAATGAACTGTTTGGCACGAAACTGTCAGTTTTACCATCGTTGTCCATTTTTTCTTGCCCGTCGGGAAATTGAAGATGCCGATGTTGTCGTTGCCAATCACTCCTTGGTTATGGCTGCGTTAGAAAGTGAATCTGTTTTACCGGAGGCAAAAAATCTGCTGCTGGTTTTGGATGAAGGGCATCATATTCCTGAAGTAGCAAGGGATTCACTGGAAGTTGGAGGAGAAATTACGTTATTCCAGCTTAATGGACAGTTAGATTTATTTATCCGTCATGTGGAGCAATACCTGATTCAATTTCGGCCGACGAAACCGCCTGCTTTGGCAAATATCCCCCGATTACAGACTCATTGTGAAACAATTCGTGAATACTTTAAGGAATTGGCGGAGATGACTCAGGCGCTTTTGCCTGAGCGCGGCGAAGCGGAAGAATATCTGTTTGAGCTGGGAAAATTACCAGATAGTTTACTGTTGTGTTGCCAGCAATTATTTAAACTCACTGATGGATTACGTGGTTTAGCAGAAGCGATTTTAAATGATTTGAGCGATCAAACTGCCAAACAAGATATTGTCCGATTGAATCGTGCTATTTTGCAAACCAGCCGAACACTGGGCTATTTTGAGAATATGGCAAAATTGTGGCGTTTGGCTTCACAAGAAGAATCTTCTCATGCGCCGATATCAAAATGGTTAACGCGTCGCCATGAGAAAAACCAATCACATCTTTATTTTCACTGTTCAGGAATCCGGGTCAGTGAACAATTAACCCAGTTATTATGGCGTAGTATTCCCCATGTTGTAGTGACATCGGCTACGTTGCGTTCACTGAATAGTTTTTCCCGCATTCAGGAACTCACCGGATTACACGAAAATCATGATGATCGTTTTGTTACTTTGTCATCGCCTTTTGAACATGTTCGGCAAGGGCGTTTGGTTATTCCCCAGATGACACAAGAACCGACCATTCAAAATGAAATGCAGCATCTCGAGGAAATGTCGCGTTATTTTCGTTCTCAGATGATGGAAGGGAAGCATCGGGGAATGTTGGTGCTTTTTAGCAGCCAACGAGCAATGGAAGGATTCCTCACTTTTGTCACAGACTTGCGGTTAATGTTATTGGTACAAGGTGATCAGCCCCGCTATCGATTGGTAGAAACACATTGCAAGCGTATTGATGAAGGACAAGCCAGTGTGCTGATTGGATTGCAGTCATTTGCAGAAGGATTGGATCTAAAAGGTGAATATCTTTCACAAGTCCATATTCATAAAATTGCATTTCCCCCTGTAACCAATCCAGTGATTATTACTGAAAGCGCATGGCTGAAATCTTTGAAACACTACCCATTTGAAGTGCAAAGTTTACCCAGTGCTTCTTTTAACTTGATCCAACAAGTGGGAAGACTAATTCGCAGCCATGAGTGCTATGGTGATGTGGTGATTTATGACAATCGGTTATTGACTAAACGTTACGGGCCACGTTTATTAAATTCTTTGCCTGTATTTCCAATTGAACGACCAAACGTGCCATCGGAAAAAGAGTTAGAGATAAGGAAAAAGGATAAATAATATAAAATTTAATATTATTTATCCTTTATTCAAAAATGGGTTTGTAACCTTTATTTATCCTATTTTTTTCAGGAAGCAGGTTTTTAGAACTAACCCTTTGATTTTATCGGCATTACACTCAATTTCATCTTCGCGGTGGGTCAGGCGGATGTTTTTGATCAGGGTGCCGCGTTTCAGCGTCTTGGAAGTACCTTTGACTTTCAGATCTTTGATAACCTGAACTGAGTCACCATCATTCAGCAACGCGCCGTTAGAATCTTTAACTTCAATATCCATCTTATAGAATCCTCATGTTTATTTTTAAATCAAACAGGGATTATAGAGAGAAAAATGATTTTTTTAAAGGTTAGTGTAGTTTTTAAGATTATAACTTCTATTTTTTAATGTTTTTTCTCGCCAATAATGATAATAGCTGTAAAAAAGGCCACATTTTTGGCCTTAACTTAATGAAAAATAATGTTTTTAAATTAATTATTCTACTTTTTCTATTTTGGTTTTTTGCTTAATGGTTAAGGTAGAGCCTATAGAGGCACAAATAATGCAGAAAAGAGCAACCCATTGAATCACGGCCAAATGCTCATTAAGGAAAATAATACCTGATAATGCTCCCAATGCAGGTTCAAGGCTCATTAATGTCCCGAATGTTTTGGCTGGAAGGCGAGTCAGGACAATCATTTCCAGTGTGTAGGGAAATGCGGTGGATAAAATAGCGATTCCCAGGGCAATAGGCAGTAACGAAACATTAAACAGTACTTCAGGGCCAGTCTGTATTAACCCGATTGGGAAGAAGATAAAGGCCGCTATCAGTGAACCAATAGAGACAGTTGCAGCACCATAGCCCGCTCCGGCACGTTGCCCGAAGATAATATAAAGTGCCCAAAAACCCCCAGCTCCCAGTGCGTATAAAATACCAATGGGATCGAGAGTATTGACGCTATCTCCAATTGGTAACAGGAAACATAATCCGGCAATGACCAAAACAATCCAGAGAAAATCTAAAGGGCGTCGGGAAGAAAACATTGCGACCGCCAAAGGCCCGGTAAACTCAAGTGCAACGGCAATGCCGAGAGGAATTCGGGATAATGACATATAAAACAGGTAATTCATTGCCCCGAGTGAAATGCCGTAGGCAAAAAGAGGAATCAATGAAGATCGCTGAAATTTCAGACGCCACGGTTTAAAAATCAGAAATAGAATAATCGTTCCTAATGCAAGTCTCAGGGCTGTGACACCAGGCGCTCCAATGACAGGAAATATCGTTTTAGCCAGTGAGGCTCCAGCTTGAATTGATGTCATTGACAATAATAATAAAATCACAGGAAGCAATGGAAAAGAAGCGGCCCGATGTTTGGAAAGAGACATTTATAAAACCTCAGTTACAACGTGTTATTTAAAGGGGGTCATCTTCTCAGTGAAACAGATATAACTCAACTGTATTATTAATTGTATGCTTGTTAGGCTATCGTTTAATCAGAAATTAAAACAACAACAATAATGGAGTTTAGTAATGAAAGATATTGCGGTGAAAAATTCTTTAGAAATAAATAGTTCTGTAAAAAGTATTGCTGTTTATTGTGGCTCAAGCTTGGGTGTGTCTGAAATTTATAAAGAAAGTGCGATATATTTTTCGAAAGAGCTGGTTAAGCGCGGTATTACTTTAGTTTATGGTGGCGCCAGCGTAGGGATCATGGGGACTGTAGCGGATACTGTCTTGAAAGAAGGCGGTAAAGTTATTGGGGTGATCCCAACATTACTGGAAGAACGAGAAATTTCTCATAAGAATTTATCTGAACTCCATGTTGTGGAAACCATGCATCAGCGCAAAAGCAAAATGATCGAACTGGCAGAGGGTTTTGTGGCTTTACCGGGGGGATTTGGTACATTGGAAGAATTCAGTGAGGTTTTAACTTGGAGTATGATTGGCTTGAATAGCAAGCCTTGTGGCATTCTCAATATTAATCAATTTTATGATCCCCTGATTTCCATGTTTAATAAAATGGCTGATGAGCAATTTCTGCAAGAAAAATATCGTCATATGGCAATTGTTGAACAAGAGCCTGCTTTATTACTTGATCGCTTTAATGATTACACAGTTCCTTCGGTAAAAACTTACACTAGGTGATTGGGAATTAATTGGTTGGAAAGATTCGGGAGAATATTATGGTAATAAGAACAGCTTCTATGCAGGATATTGAGACTATTTTATCTCTCTATAATATATTGTTCAGTGAAATGGCTGCGTTGCAGCCAGATAGATTGCAATCCACTGAACAAGACAGAGATTTCATTGTTTCCAGTGTCAATAATGATAAGTTTCATTTGCTTGTTGCGGAAGATGAGAATGGTGCTATTAGAGGTTTTTTTATTGCACAGGAGCAAAAGGCACCTCCTTTTAACTGTATTGTCCCCAGAACTTATGGCTACGTTATCGATTTAGTTGTCAGCCCAGATGCCAGAAGTCTCGGAATCGGTCAGAAGTTATTGGCTGGAATGAAAAGATGGGCGCAGGAAAACCATTATTCACATCTTGAACTGAGTGTATTATCTAAGAATGTTGATGCAATACGCTTTTATGCAAGAGAAGGATATCAAGAAGTAAGTAGAACTATGTAGGGCAAACGGGTCTAAATTGAACAGTTAGTTCAGTGATGTGCCTTCAGTACATAAAGGTAGGAACATTGATGATCGTTTGTGATTTACAATCC
>NZ_FOVO01000073.1 GCF_900115195.1 Xenorhabdus japonica | reverse complement strand
ACAGACGGGCTAGGAACCCTAGGCGGCATCAGGCTGCATACACCGCACCAAATCTAATCGTATTTATTTTAACCTACATTTAAGATACAAGGCGGGCATAGTACGTAACTGGCTATCATATATTCATACGATTAGACCCAATCGGCTGGAAGCAGAAAAAATCAGTGGCATTAAGATTAATTCAATAAAAGAGGCTAAGTTGGTAACATCATGGTTTCATGAACAAGGAGTGCAGCGGGTAGTTTTAAGCATGGGGGCTGACGGTGTTTACTACAGTGAGCTGGATTATGTATCAGGCCACTCTCCGGCATTTCCTGTTGATATTGTCAATAACACGGGTTCCGGTGATGCAATGATGGCGGGATTAGTTCATTGCGCGTTAGCAGGTATGGATTTTAAGGAAAGTGTATATTTCGCCCAACGCTGTGCTGCACTTGTGCTATCTACTGAATTAATTTATTCACTAACCCTGTCGCCCTTCGATGTTGAAAATTTGCTGGTATTGGATTCATATCGTTAATAATAATTGTGAAATAACATGACTCATCCCGCCGACATTATAAAAATAAAAAGATTTTAGAGTATTTGGCTAAAGCCGGGCGGAAACCCGGCAATTTTTTCAATTAATGTATAATAAGTATTATTCACTAATTGAAAAGACAGGAAGGGTTTATGTTCGATGAAATGAAATATATCCATTAATGCGGAGGTAATGGACAACTAAATAGCTGTTCCAAATAATAGATCACTTGCAGGGAACTCAATCCGAATTGGACGATCTGATTAATCGCCAAACCAAAAAAATCATCCATCGGACTGAGTTATGCCAATCATAGCATCGATACCGCGCAATGAGCGCCGTTTAATGCAAAAAACTATCCAAAAAACCCGCGATAAAAACCATGCCCGAAGACTTATCGCCATGCTCATGCTGTATCGCGGAGACACCGTCAGCTATGTCGCAAAAACGCTCGCGTGCAGTCGTTCTTCTGTCGGTCGCTGGATTAACAGGTATACACTTTATGGCCTGGAAGGCTTGAAATCACGCCCTTCTGGTCGTCCACGACGTTGGCCATTTGAATTGATTTGTTCCTTGCTACGTCACCTTATTTCAGATCCTCCCGACGTATTGGGTTATCAACGTTCACGCTGGAGCAGTGAGCTACTCGCTATACAAATCAATGAGATAACCGGATGCTCACTCCATGCATCAACGATACGCCGATGGCTGCCACAAGCGAATATTGTCTGGCGCCGAACAGTGCCAACATTGCGGATACGTGATCCCCATAAGGAAGAGAAAATGAGGGCGATTAATGATGCGTTGGAGAGATGCAGCCCCGATCATCCGGTCTTTTACGAAGATGAAGTGGATATTCACCTGAATCCTAAAATCGGTGCAGACTGGCAATTACGTGGGCAACAAAAACGTATCACGACACCGGGTCAGAACGAGAAATATTATCTGGCGGGTGCCTTACACAGTGGCACCGGAAAAGTGAGTTATGTTGGCGGCAACAATAAAGACTCATCATTATTTATCAAACTATTAGCGCATCTGAAAGCCGCCTATCGCCGGGCGAAAAGTATTACGTTGATAGTCGATAACTACATCATTCACAAAAGCCAGAAAACCCAAGAGTGGCTGGCCCAAAATCCGAAATTCAAATTGATTTATCAACCGATTTATTCTCCATGGATAAATCATATTGAAAAATTATGGTTAGCACTCCATGAAACGATTACACGTAATCATTGTTGCTGTTATATGTGGCAGTTATTGAGAAAAGTGCGTGGCTTTATGAACACGGTTAGCCCATTCCCAGGAAATAAACATGGAACAGCAAAAGTGTAGCAATATTAGGAACAGCTATTTAGCCTAAAACTGACAAATAAGTCCGGTATGAACACAATTCTGCAAATAAATATCCCACAAACCTTGAGGATAACGTTCTAAGTCGCTTTCTAGGACGGTTGGTTTTTGCCAGCTAAAATGATCGAATCCTGCTTTTTTAAGCGCTTTTTCATAACTCTCACGACTCCAACGGTAAAACGTGAAAGGGCTTGGGGGGGTTGACAGAAATTTTGCCTGATGACGGAAGCCATTTTTCCAGGGCTCTTCGCTCAAAATCTTAAAACCATAATTCTCACAGTTTCCGCTTCCTAACCGATAATCAGGTGATGCCATATAAGCAATCAATTTACCGGAAGGTTTCAAATGCTCAGCAGCTGCTTGAAACATCGTTTCCAGTTCTTCTGTGGATTCTGCATAGTGGAATAAAAAAGCGGCGATGATGATATCAAATTTTTCATCTAATTTCATTTCACATACATTTTGTACATGGAATTCAATATTATCACCATACAGTTTTGACTTGATTTTAGCGAGTTCAATCATTTTTTCAGAGATATCGACACCAACCACTTTTGAAGCCCCACGGCGCTGCAATTCCCGCCCAAAATAACCATATCCGCAAGCTAGATCCAGAACTGACTTTCCTTGTATCTCGCCGACCATGTTGAGTATATCCCGAAGCTCAGACTGTCGCTGGGCTACCGTATTGGAAAACTGTTCGTAATGTTCTCCAATTGAATCATAGCTTGCTTGCTCTTCCATTATTATGGCTCCTGACAAAAAATAGAATAAGGGTACTATTTTATAAAGATAAAGTATCATGAAATAATTAGATATATAGGGCAAACGGGTCTAATTTATACAGATGAAAATCCCACTGTCAGGATTTTCATCATATAGCCATTATCCCAGCCAGCCTTCTGGCGCTTAGTC
>NZ_FOVO01000033.1 GCF_900115195.1 Xenorhabdus japonica | reverse complement strand
GACTAAGCGCCAGAAGGCTGGCTGGGATAATGGCTATATGATGAAAATCCTGACAGTGGGATTTTCATCTGTATAAATTAGACCCGTTTGCCCTAATCATGTATAGTATGCCTATTTGGAGAACATTCAGATGGTAAAGATTGATGTGACCTGCTCCTCTTGTAGTGCAGTCAAAGGAATTCACCTTAATAGGCGCTCGCGTTCTGGTCATCAATGGGTCATGACTCCAATAGTTAGATCCCCCCTATAAAGAATAGTATTCACGTTCGATAAAACTCCCTATCACCTTGTAATACCGCTCGCTTAAGCGCGAGCGGTTCTCTTTTTATAAGGGTAACGTAATGTTTTGCAAAGCACTTGCCTTAGGACGGATTGGCGTTTTCGCTTTTGAGGTAAGATCAGCCTCTTGCCATTTTCCCTGAGCGCTTTTAGTTTTTGCGGGATCGTACCGGAGCTTCGTCCCGAACACCATAAAAATTCATCCTGTATCAGCCGTAACGCATTGATAAAGCTTATCCGAAGCGGTTCAACACGATAGGTTTTTGCTACCCGGCTCATTTCCAGCCGAACCAAGTTATAGGCAATCAATATGCCCCATAATTCCTGATAAATACCGACCCGGGTCTGGCTCCTCAGGATGGCGCTGTTATTGAGTTGTCTTTGTTTCAGTTCACCATAACCGGTTTCAATTTCCTAGCGTTCCCAGTACACGCTCAGGATCGCTTTGAGCGGATAAGTCACCGGGCATTCCATTGAGGTGATAAAACCTTTAATTTCACCTTTCGGGTCCGGGATTAAAATAAGACGTGCCCGCCAGGTTTTTCCAAGGTGAGGATGGGCCTGTTGGGCCTGGGGAGAAACGGGCATCTCGATCAATTTGTCATAAGGGCTGTATTCCTCAAAAATGTCATAACGCATTTTGCTTTTTATCGGCGTTAGCCAATGGGTATTTTTGCCTGCTCCCCACCACGATTGAAATAATTCCGCAGAGAGAAATTCCCGGTCAAACAACATCAGCGTATTTTCGGGCACAGAACCCACCCATTGTTGAGCGTAGCTAATCTCACTTTGGGTGATGGGGCCAAACGCCACATCAGAGATAAGATGTGTGCGTGCAGACATCAGCGTCACCGCTAACACCGAAGGAAAGGTGGCTTTGCCGGAGGCATAACCCAGTTGTTGGTTATCGTCGGTTTCAGGCACCTTAAACTGGGTGCCATCCACACATAAGATTTTCAGGCCACACGCAGAATACGTTGTTTCTTCTTTTTCCCATTCGGTGGCGGTGGTATGATAAAGAGGCCGCAAGGGCTCAACACCAATGCGGTGTCTGGCTTTCGAGATACGGCTTGACGCTAATGATGGCAGTTCCCCCTTCGCGTCAGGAAAAGCCAGGTCTAATTTGTCACAAACCTCATTGATAGAACGGTTTCTCATGAGCCCAATGCCCAGCACTAGCCACACGGCTTGTTCGGCGGGAAATCGACGTTTTCGCATCGTGGCTCGGCCGGTTTCTTTAACCGTTTCAGTCATCCATGCCATCGGAATGTTTTGGCTAAAGGCATCCAGAGATTCGGGGTAATTAAATTCCGCAGTGGCGTGGAGTTCACGAGAAAATTCAGACATAAAAATCGGCCTCAGACAATCATTTGAGGCCGATTATGACTTATCTTGATTTGCTTAAGCGAGCGGTATTACCCCATCGTACCTGGCTAAAAAGGCTGAATCGAAAAACGATAGTCTATCCAAATCAGAAGAGATACACGACAAGGTGATAGGAACGTTTATTGAGCGTAACTACTATATTTCACAAGAAATCTAACTATTGGGTTCATAACCTAATGACTCAGGTGCCGCAAATGCCTCCGTATCGAGTAACTTTATACTCAATAACTTAGGCACATGATTGAAGCAACACTCAACTGAAACTAAACTCAACCGGAATAGTGCCTTAAACAGAATGATGTTTAAACGGGATAGTGTTTAAATGCGGTGAGTGGGTTAAACTACTCTGTCAGATGAAATTATTAAAGAGGTTCCCATGTTTACAGGTATCGTTCAGGGAAAAGCGCCGATAGTTGCCATTGATGAAAAAATGCATTTTCGGACTTATGTTGTTAAATTTCCGGCTGAATTATTACCCGGAATTGAAACGGGAGCTTCTGTTTCCCACAATGGTTGCTGCCTGACTGTGACCAAGATTAATGGTGATTTCATTAGCTTCGATTTAATGAAAGAAACATTGCGTCTGACCAATCTCGGCGAAATTAGGGTAGGTGCTTTAGTCAATCTGGAAAGAGCGGCTAAATTTGGTGATGAAATTGGTGGGCATTTGATGTCCGGTCATGTTATTACAACAGCAGAAATTGCCAAAATCTTCACTTCTGAAAATAACCATGAAATATGGTTTCGAATTCACGATAAGGCGTTGATGAAATATATCCTGCACAAAGGGTTTATTGGCATTGATGGGATTAGCCTGACAATTGGGGATGTAGTAAATAATCGTTTCTGTGTTCATTTGATTCCAGAAACATTAGAGCGTACAACTCTGGGAAAAAAACGTTTAGGTGAAAAGGTTAATATTGAGATTGACCCACAAACCCAAGCGATTGTAGATACCGTTGAACGAGTTATGGCTCAGAAAGAACAGGAAAGATTATTGTTACAGACTGAAGAACAATAAAAAGTATTTCCAGTTTGTGCTATTGATTTTGTGGTAACGTTATTCGATAGAACGCGAAAGCTACAGAAGTATTATTTCTGTAGCTTTGAGAACTCCACTTAAGGAGAACTATCTAGGAACTCTCAATCCTTTTTCAATGCCTTGTGGACTGAATATTATCTGCCATAATTGAATGTTTCTTGCTCGGAATGCACCTGCACAGGCATTCAGGTAATAGCTGAACATCCGTTTGAAGCGTGGACTATAATTATGCTCTATTTCGTGCCAACTGGCAGTAAATCGTTCATACCATGCCATGAGTGTCCGGTCATAATCTGCCCCAAAGTTGTGCCAATCTTCCATGACAAACTTTCCATTAGTTGCTCTGGCAATTTTAGAGATTGATGGTAAGCAGCCATTGGGGAAAATATATTTGCTGATCCAAGCATCAGCTCCTGATTTATCGACATTGGAACCGATGGTATGAAGAAGGAACAGACCATCAGGGGTCAGATTCTTTTTCACCATATTGAAATAATTGCCATAATTTTTAGGACCAACGTGCTCAAACATACCAACAGACACAACACGATCAAACTGAAGGTTAAGGTTTCGGTAATCTTCAAGGATTATTTTTACATTTAGATCCTTGCAGCGTTCCTGCGCATATTTTTGTTGTTCGGCTGAAATAGTTACCCCTGTGACAGATACTCCATAATTCTCTGCCGCATAAGCTGCTAAACCTCCCCATCCACAGCCGATATCCAATAAAGTCATGCCCGGAGATAATTGTAGTTTTTCACAAATTAGGCGGAGCTTATGGGATTGTGCTTCTTCCAGTGTATTGGTATCTTTCCAATACCCGCAAGAATATTGCATATGAGGATCAAGCATCCGAGTAAAAAGGTCATTGCCTAAATTATAATGTTCTTTACCTACAATCCAAGCGCGTTTGGGAGATTGTAAATTGAATAAACGAGATATAATTATCTTGAAAATATCTTTAGCATTTTTAGGAATACGGTGTTCCAAACCTGCCTGTAATATTTTATAAAAGAAAATATCAAGGCGATCACATTCCCACCAGCCATCCATATAACTTTCACCCAGCCCCAAAGAACCTTCTTTCAATACGCGCTTATAGAAGTCAGGATTTTTAATGCGTATATCAAAAGGATGCTTGCCATTGATCTCAATATCCGTTTCCTGAAGCAATTCATGGGCGATCCTATGCCAAGAATCAGTTATTGTTTTTTTACCTTCAACAAAAGATGAACTCATATACTCTCCAACATTTGTGTGATGGAATTTTGAGGTGTCACTTTGTAGCTGATTTTATTATGTTAAAACCTCGAAGATTTGTTAGAAATTACATTGAAAGCACATATTGCCTATTCATCCTGAAATTAAATAGAGCTTCAGTGCTCTGAAAAACCTCAAATTCCGAGTTTTTAGAATAATGGATCTGTATGAGTATATGAGTGAAATGGTATTTAAACAATCATCTAAAGGTTACATCATTATGTAACCTTTAGATGATAATGTTCTTAATTATTATTTTATTTAGTAACTTTTTTTTGCAACCAATAACCGACAGCCATTGGAACAGAAGTAAATGCCATTATTGTTGCAGTCGATACAAGGGGAGATTCCATAAATATAGAAACGATCATGCTTGCAACAAAACAAAGGCTTAATTGCAGGGTATTTTGTAATGCAGCAGCCTTACCACTATTCTTGGGATAAACAGACAGGGCATTTGCCACGGCAATTGGATAGGATGCACCATTCATTGCTGCCATCACACAAAAAGGAATAAGAATGGCTATGAATGAAGGTTCACCTAGTATGGAAATCAGGTAAATAATAGTCATGCTCACAGCGTATCCCACCAATAAAAATGGGAATACTGTTTCGCTTTTCACTTTTGCCAATAAGATACGGCAACCATATCCACCAATCATGAATGCCAGTGTTTGGGGAATGTAACTTAAGCCAATATCGGTAGAGTCATAACCCATATTTTTCAAAATCGTTGGTGAACCAGTTAGCCAAGCAAAAAAACCTGCACTGCAAGATGCATAAATCAATACATTTCCGCTGAAAACTGGGGAAGATAGTAATGTAAGGAAAGAAATTGCTTTCGTATCAGAGCTGGCTTCGATATTAATGTGGTCTCTTTTCAGAGAAAATGTTGGTATTAGCAGTAATAGCGTTACGATCATTAAAACAAGGAAAATGATTCTCCAGCCACTATGTGTCAATAACCATGCGCCTAACAAAGGCGCAAGAGCAGGGGAAAGAGCGACCAAAGGCATGATCATGGCAAAAACACGTTTGGTCCGCTCTACATCATATCTATCGACAACCAAAGCCTGCCAAGTAACTGCGGCAGAACAAACTCCAACTGCCTGCATAAATCTCAATATAAGCAACTGGATAGGATCAGTTATCCAGAGCATACCTAAACAGCTAATGGAAAACAGGGACAGTCCGATAATAAGAACAGGTTTTCTACCTAAACGGTCAGACAATTGCCCCCATAAAAGTTGGGCAAAAGCAAACCCGGCAAGAAAAATGCTGAGGCTCGCACTAATGGCATTTGTTGATGTACCTAATTCTTTTTTCATTGTGTCAAAAGCAGGAAGATACATATCGATGGCCAAATAGCCAAGCATACTCAAGCCTGCGAGATAAAACATGAATGGAATGGAGTTTTTATTTGTTGTCATTGTGTTAATAACTTGATGTAGTAGTTGATAAATAAATATTCGGCTTATTTTATATGGCATGATTTTTACTTGTGAAACGGTAATATTTGCACCATGCTGTGAAAAAAATTGAAAGGAAGATATATGTGGTCTGAATACTCTCTGGAAGTTGTTGATGCTGTTGCCAGAACAGGAAGTTTCAGTGCGGCTGCATCAGAGCTTCACCGTGTGCCTTCTGCTATCAGTTATACGGTCAAACAGCTTGAAGAATGGTTGGCAGTGCCTTTGTTTGAACGTCGTCATCGTGATGTCGACTTAACTGAAGCAGGGGCTATTTTTGTCAAAGAAGCTCGTTCTGTTATCAAAAAAATGAATCACACCCGGCACCAGTGTCAACAAGTTGCCAATGGTTGGCGGGGTCAATTTAGTATTGCAGTTGATCAGGTAGTAAAATCAAAGCGAACTCTTCGGCTAATTTTAGATTTTTATCGCCATTTTCCAGATATTGAATTATTTATCTATCCCGAAGTTTTCAACGGTGTATGGGATGCCTTGGTAGACGAACGAGTGGATGTTGCTATCGGGGCAACACGCGCTTCCCCTGTTGGGGAGCAATATAGCTTCAGGGATATGGGGTTCATGCCATGGTTATGTGTCGCTAGCCCCGGACATGAACTGGCAGTAATATCAGGAAAATTGGATGATGACCAAATGCGGCCTTACCCTAGTTTGTGCCTCGAGGATACTTCACGCAGTCTGCCTAAACGTGATACATGGGCTTTGGATAACCAACGGAGATTAATTGTTCCTGATTGGGATTCTGGATTAAGTTGCGTAATGGAAGGATTATGTGTAGGAATGGTTCCCAAGCACCGTGCACTACCGCTGATCCGTAAAGGCAAGCTGACTACACTCGAACTTGAACAACCATTGCCTGATAGCCCATGCTGTTTGACATGGTTGCAAAAAAGCCATTCACCAGCATTAAGTTGGTTACTTGATTACCTAGGGGATAGCGAAACGCTTAATGCTGAATGGCTGCAAGAAAATTAACCGTCAGCGACGATAATCAATAAAAGGTCCATCCGCAACAGAGCGCCGTTCAACAAGACGTGGGTGGACTTCAATAGTTTGTACATCCTCACGTTTATTGACGATTCTGTCCAGTAACATCGAAAAAGCCATTTGCCCTAAGCGTTCTTTGGGTTGGTGGATGGTTGTCAATGCTGGCGTGAAATAGCGGGCATTGCGAATATTGTCATAACCGATAATTGAGATATCTTGGGGAACGCGTAATCCCAACTCATCGGCTGCACAAATCGCTCCCATTGCCATAACATCACCACCGCAAAAAACAGCCGTTGGACGATGCTTCTGATTAAGGATCTTGCACATGGCTTGATAACCGGACTCAGGTTCAAAATCACCCTGAACAATCCACTCATCCCGAATAGTAATATTGGCTTCTTTCAGTGCCTTGAGAAAACCTTGATGACGCCCTCCGCCAGTGTTTCTTGCTAATGGCCCAGGAATGGAGGCAATATCACGATGACCGCGCTCAATGAGATAACGCCCAGCTAAGTAACCACCATGAAAAGCGTTATCAATAATTGCATCGGTAAAATCCCCTCTGGATTCTCCCCAATCCATAACCACCATAGGAATATTACGATAGCCTTCCAGCATACCTAAAAGCTGTTCAGGGTACTCTGAACACATGACCAGCAAACCATCTACGCGTTTTTGCGCCAGCATCGCGAGATAAGCTTTCTGTTTATCAAGGTTGTTATGAGAATTACATAAAATCAGTGTATAACCTTTGCCATAGCAGCTATTTTCAACAGATTCTATGATCTCAGCAAAATAAGGTGCTTCACTTGACGTTGCCAATAACCCAATGGATTTAGTATGGTTAACTTTTAAACTACGGGCAACGGCACTGGGAGAATAGTTCAGTTCCTTAATCGCAGCCCAAACTGCAGCTTTTGTATCTTCGGCGACGAAACGGGTTTTATTGATAACATGGGATACGGTTGTGGTCGAAACACCAGCATGTTTAGCCACATCTTTGATCGTTGCCATGATAAAAAGGACTCCTGACCTTATGGTCTAACTTTATATACCCTTTATTTTTCAAATTCGTTTGGTTGACCGCACTAACTTGCACTCCACCGAGGCTTGAAATCTATCGAGTATAGATATTTGTTAATCGTTTGCCAACATATTTATATATAGAGTGGTGATTGGCAATAATTTAGCGATAAACCTTGAATTTTGTCTGATCTAGCTCAAAAGTGAAAGCAATAATCAATGCTATAAAGAGTATGGATTAAATCTTGCGGTATGGTTTTTAAATAATACGGCAAATGACCACTTAAAATTTATGGTATTAAAAACTTATGTATTAAAATTTATAGTATTGGAGTATCTTAATTTTCACATTGAGGATGTTCTATGGATACAGATCTGAAGTTGGGATTATTGGCTGCCGGTAGTGCATTAATCATGATTGTTTTTCTGGGAAGCCTCTGTTTGATCTGATTAAGATCTAAAAGAAGAATTTGTAACACTATTTGCTTTGAAGGCATTGTTTTAAGGGCGGGTTCTCTAGCATTAGGAGTTCAGTAAATGAAAGAAAACCTGCCCTAGTTATTTCAAACTGGTGTGAGAATTAATCTTATTAAGCCAAATTTTCTTCAACAAATTTCCAGTTGACCAGAGCCCAGAAATGTTCCAGATATTGAGGACGTGCATTACGGTAATCAATGTAATATGCGTGTTCCCAAACATCAACGGTCAGAATTGGTTTATCTTCACTAGTCAGTGGAGTTGCTGCATTAGAAGTGTTAACAATAGCCAGAGTGCCGTCAGCTTTCTTGACCAACCAAGTCCAACCAGAACCAAAGTTTTTCAGGGCAGAGTCAGTGAACTGCTGTTTGAACTCAGAAAAAGAACCGAAAGCATTGTTGATAGTATCTGCTAATTTTCCGGTTGGTTCACCACCACCATTTGGTGACAGGCTATGCCAGTAGAAAGTATGGTTCCAAACTTGTGCAGCGTTATTGAAGATGCCGCCTTCAGATGTTTTGATGATTTCTTCCAGTGATTTTCCGGCAAATTCGGTATCTTTAATCAGATTATTCAGGTTTACAACATAAGTGTTGTGATGTTTGCCGTAATGGTATTCTAGAGTTTCTGCGGAAATGTGTGGTTCTAGGGCATCTTTGGTATAAGGTAATGCTGGTAATTCAAAAGACATTGCATGCTCCTTTTTTAATATCGGGTTTTTGGCTCCGCAAGCCATGATTTATAAAATACTAATCATGGGCAGGACAAATTTAAGCTTATTATCAATATTGCTGTTTGGTAATTATCTTAACAACTTTTCTGCTAAATAACAGGAGAAAAGATACTATTGGGTTGCGAACTGGCGTAGAACTGAACTGTAACATGGATTAAATACAGTCAGTTGGAATGAAAATATCTGGTGATTACTTGTTGCAGGTCATGGCAAAAATTTGCCGCATAAAGTTCACGCTAGAAACATTAGAGTAGAAAGTGGTATTCTGAATCAATCTTTATCTGATACTGATGAATAGCGCTTGCAGTTTTAAGGAAGCAAAAATGACGAATATTAATACGAATACTAACACGGTTACTGATACAACAGCAGATGTGGTTATTGAGAAAATCGAACGCCAGATCAGAGAAAACCCGATTCTTCTATATATGAAAGGTTCTCCGAAACTGCCAAGCTGTGGCTTCTCTGCACAGGCAGTTCAGGTTTTATCAGCTTGTGGCGAACGTTTTGCTTATGTGGATATTCTGCAAAATCCAGATATCCGTGCTCAATTGCCTAAATATGCAAATTGGCCGACCTTTCCTCAGTTTTGGGTTGATGGTGAACTGGTGGGAGGTTGTGATATTCTTGTTGAGATGTATCAACGCGGTGAACTACAAACGTTGATCAAAGAGACTGCTGACAAGTATCGTGAGCAGGAAAAAGATCAGTAATTCATCTGAATGATGAATACTTTTCGTAGCCCCATAATTCTTTATAGGTATGGGGCTTACTTTTTTAGGACTCGCAGTCAGCGGTGTCAGGAGTTGGTAGTGGCCAACCACCTAACCGCTTCCAGCGATTAACGAGTTCGCAGAAAAGCAGGGCTGTTCGATCAGTATCATAAAGAGCGCTATGTGCTTGACTGCTGTCAAACGGAATTTCCGCTGTAATGCAGGCTTTGGCTAAAATTGTTTGGCCAAGAACTAATCCGCTGAGTGCTGCAGTATCAAAAGTAGCGAACGGGTGGAATGGATTGCGTTTCAAACCAGAACGTTCAGCAGCGGCCGTGACAAAATTGTGATCAAAATTGGCATTATGGGCGACTATAATCGCACGATTACAGTTAGTATCTTTCATGCCTTTGCGGATCATTTTGAAAATAGCATGCAAAGCAGTGTATTCACTGATGGCTCCTCGTAAGGGATTTGTGGGATCAATACCAGTGAAAGCGAGAGCGGCAGGATCAAGGTTAGCTCCTTCAAAAGGCTCGATATGGAAATGTAGTGTATCAGCAGGTGATAGCCAGCCTTCATCATCCATTTTTAAAGTAATTGCAGCAATTTCAAGTAAAGCGTCTGTACGCGCATTAAAACCAGCGGTTTCGACATCAATGACAACGGGATAGTAGCCACGAAAGCGTCCACTTAGCATATTTTGATCGTTTTGATTAGACATCTGATTTTCAGTTCTTAGCTTCAGGATTCTGTTTTTGATTCTAGAATAGTAGATATTATGACAAAATTTGGTATGTCTTGCAGAAGTAATACTTATCTTATCAGAATAAGAAAGGGCAATAGGATATGCCCTTTTGTACGTGTATGAATAATTTCTAGCTATAACTCGGTGTCTATTGATAGAGTTAGTTGCCTAATGCACTGTTGACGCTTGTATTTTCGATGAGTTCAATCTTATAGCCATCGGGATCTTCAACGAACGCAATGACTGTTGTTCCACCTTTAACCGGTCCTGCTTTGCGAACCACGTTCCCTCCAGCAAGTTTGATGCGTTCACAGGTTGCTGCAACATCATCAACGCCTAAGGCGATATGCCCAAATGCGGTTCCCATTTCGTAGTTTTCAACACCCCAATTGTGGGTTAGCTCAATGACTGCACCTTGGCTTTCATCAGTGTAACCAACAAACGCGAGAGAATACTTATACTCTGGGTTTTCACTTGTGCGAAGTAAACGCATACCCATTACCTGAGTATAGAAATCAACCGAGCGCTGCATGTTGCCAACACGGATCATAGTATGGAGTAAACGCATGATTACCTCTTGATCTTTATAGTTTTATTGCGAAATATAGCTTTCATTGCAAAACTTTGCTCACATATCTGTATATCTCTAGTTAACTATAACGTGTATGGGTAAAATAATTCAAATTGTCCTGTTCGTTTATTTTGTTTCTCAATGTTACTATTTTGTTTTGAAATGTATTGGTTGCGGTTTATACTGACCAATAAATAGTTTCATCTTGGAAATAATTGATAAATCTAAATGCAGGAGGATGAAATGGCCGAACAATTAGAATTCTTTGCTATTCCAAACCCTTGTCGAGGGGTTTGTGAATCTGATTCCCGTGGTTTTTGTCGAGGATGTTACCGTAGTAGGGAAGAACGATTTGTGTGGATGAAATTATCGGATAGTGAAAAAAGAAAAATATTGCGGTTATGTCATAATAGATATCTAAGAAGGTTAAAATGTAAGGGTTCTAATGGAAATATTATCCTAAAGCACCCCGATTTATTTTAGTTTTATTCTGAGTTGATTAAAAAAATATCAATTATATGAATTATGGTTTAGGATGAACGAAAAAATAAGCAATATTACTAGTAATAAATAGTATGTTATTTATATTACATTTCTTTTATTTGACATAAGTCATTTCAAAATATTATTCCTGTTGATTGACTGAGGTATTTCCGTAAAAATTTCTTATTAAAGAATTACTTATTGAATAATAAAGAGGCTGATTTGTTATCTTATTGTTTTTTATGTTATTTATTATAATTTGTCAATTTCTGTAAGAGAAAAATGATATTAATGTAAAAATATATAGATTAGTATTTGGATGGCGGTTATTCTTATAGAACTTTAACCGAGTGTAAATGTATATATTTTGGGGGCTTGTATCTTTTTTATTGATATTTAAAATTACAATAGTTTAGTTGTAAGATTATTTTATACAGTTTATATCGTTGGTGGATTAATGCGCGATTTTATTCGATGCGCCGTACAACTTCGCTCTTTAGGGCGACGAAGATGTCAACTTTGAGTAGCAAGCCAACGCGACACTAATTAGGTTATTAGCGAAATTTCTGACTCTGCTAATGTAAGCATGATATAGGATGCGTATCCATTATTCATATGAATAAACTGATTGGATAATTCATTGATGTTATGAGTCTCTAATTATAAGGAGGGGTAATTGGAATTGACATTGGGATCAGATCTGGCACGTTTAGTCCGTGTTTGGCGCGCTTTAATTGATCATCGTTTGAAACCGTTGAAATTAACCCAGACGCATTGGGTTACTCTATACAATATTAGTCAGCTGCCACCAGAGCAATCACAGATACAGCTCGCAAAAGCTATTGGTATTGAGCAACCATCTCTGGTGAGAACGCTTGATCAATTAGAAGAAAAGAAACTGATTACACGGCACACATGTGCTAATGATCGACGCGCAAAAAGAATCAAATTAACCGGAGAATCGGAAACTTTTATTAGAGAAGTGGATAGTGTTATTGATTCGACAAGAAAAGAAATCCTGGAGGGAATTACTCATGATGAGTTAATTCTGTTTGCTTCTGTAATAAAAAAAATTGAAAAAAATATTAGCCAATTACATAAACAGGTAATATAAAAATTAATCTGTAATAAAAATCGCGGTCCAGATCCAGTTACTGGTAAGCCGCGATTTTTTATTCTTGTGTTATTTGAATATTTCAGAGTGGTGATACTGTCAGAGAGCTTCCGCTGTTTGCGATCTGGACGCGTTGTCCTCTGCTGAATGCGGTGCGATCTAATTTTTGTACTACAATGATATTTTTTCCATTGTCTGTACGAATATTTAATTCAACACCTTTTGTTTGGTCTATAGCACCTTCGATTCCTTGGCCAGCCAGACCACCAGCAATAGCGCCTGCGGCTGTTGTAAGCCTTTGGCCAGAGCCACCACCAATGGTATTACCTAATAATCCTCCCAAAACGGCTCCCCCAATGAAACCTAAGACATTAGGATCACCGGCTTGTTTGCCTTTAATAGTGACGGGGCGCACTGACAGAATGGTGCCATAGGCTACAGTTTGGGCTTGTTTGGCTTGACCAATAGAATAAGTATCACTAGAGAGTGCTCCCATGTCTGCGCAACCAGACAAAGTGGTTACTACAACTGTACCAACCAGGAAACGTTTTAACATAGTTACTCCTAATTTTAATGCTTGATAGGGAAATTTGATAATAGACCTATAATCAAACGTTCAGCTGCTATTGTTAGCAACTGAACTAATAGCTTTGCCAACAACTAATGATATATATCCACGCATATAATAAATGCTCATGATGAACTCGCAAAGGAATAATTCCTGACCAAAAGCTTAGCATGTTTTGTGAAGAGCTTTCCAAAACTCAGATTTTATCTCTGTTAATGATCATTAAACATATAGTCCGAATAGGATGTGTCTTATAGTTTATATAAGATTAAATGTAATCCATTATTTAATAGAGGAATATTTATGAAATCAGGACGTTATATTGGTGTGATGTCTGGCACTAGCATGGACGGGGTTGATGTTATTTTGGCGGAGATTAGTGATAAGATTGTGATTCAACAAGTGAGTTATAATCATTCTTTCCCGCAAGAACTTAAGCAAAAATTGCTTTCTATTTGTCAAGGGCAGCAGACGACATTATCAATGGTCGGAAGATTTGACTATGAACTTGGAACTCTCTTTGCTGAAGCTGTTCAAGGGTTGTTAAATAAAGCAGGTCTGACTGCAAATGACATTACAGCAATCGGATGTCATGGGCAGACTGTATGGCATGAACCGGATGGTGAAAAGCCTTTTACTATGCAAATCGGCGACAATAACCGTGTAGCAGCATTGACTAATATTACAACAGTCGGTGATTTCAGACGACGTGACATGGCTTATGGTGGTCAGGGAGCGCCTTTGGTGCCAGCATTCCATATGGCTGTATTGGGCCATCCTATAGAAAGACGTATTATTTTGAACATTGGCGGAATAGCAAATATCTCAGCACTTCTGCCTAATTCTGCCGTTAAAGGATATGATATCGGTCCGGGAAATATGCTGATGGATGCTTGGACATGGCAGCACAAGCAGTTACCTTACGATAAAGATGCGCTATGGGCTAGTGAAGGTACTATCAATGAATCTTTGCTCCAAAAAATGCTTTCTGATCCATATTTCGCACGTACTGCACCGAAAAGCACAGGGCGCGAATACTTTAATATGGCATGGTTGGAAAAACAGCTGGCTGATTTTCCTGCCGTTGAGTCGGTGGATGTTCAAGCAACATTGGCTGAGTTAACAGCCGTAAGCATTGCTCAGCAAGTTATGCTAAGTGGTGGATGTGATCGTCTTTTAGTATGTGGTGGTGGGGCACGTAATCCACTTGTGATGAATCGATTATCGACTTTATTACCGGATACTGAAGTAGCTACGACAGACAAATATGGTTTGAGTGGTGACGATATGGAAGCACTGGCATTTGCTTGGTTGGCATTCCGAACAATGTCTGGATTATCTGGTAATTTGCCATCAGTAACAGGTGCGGATAGAGAAACGATTTTAGGAGCAATTTATCCAGTTATCAGATAATTGTTTGGATCATGATCAGTTAATCAATGACTATTCTTAGAAGACAGTTAGCTAGCAGATAACAATGATATGCTAATACTCATTAAGAAACCGAGAAATTAGAAATGTCAGAAAATAATGAAACAGCTATCGCAGAACTGCGTCGCGAATATATACGTGATGGGTTAAGGCGAAAAGATCTTACTGAAGAACCAATGAAACTTTTTGAACGCTGGTTAAAACAGGCTTGTGAAGCGAAACTCAGCGATCCGACGGCAATGTGTATTGCTACAGTAGATGAGAACGGACAACCTTATCAGCGCATTGTTCTGTTAAAACATTTTGATGCTCATAGCTTGATGTTTTATACCAATCTTGGCAGCCGCAAGGCAAAACATCTGGCTCAGAATAACCGGATCAGTCTCCATTTTCCTTGGTATCAACTGGAACGGCAAGTTAGTTTTCTTGGCAAAGCTGAGCGTTTGTCTCCGATTGAAGTAGTGAAATATTTTCATAGCCGTCCGAGAGATAGCCAGATTGCAGCCTGGGCCTCTCAGCAATCCTCAAAAATTTCTGCCAGAGGCATTTTGGAAGGAAAATTTTTGGAATTAAAACAGAAATTTCAGAATGGTGAGGTTCCTCTTCCCAGTTTCTGGGGTGGTTTTAAGGTCGAATTTGATTCTGTCGAATTCTGGCAGGGCGGTGCTCATCGTCTTCATGATCGTTTTCTATATCAACGTGAAGGTGACAAATGGCATGTTGATCGGTTGGCCCCTTAATAACAGAGCGCTATAACTGCTCAATATACAAGGCCATCATTGAGTAATGTTCAATAGATTATAAATTACAGCTAATAAGGCAGTGATTTGCAAAGTGAAGAGTATAATTACCATTTTTAATACTGGCACTTATATTACTGGCGTTTTATGCTATGGCACATGATTTATAATGAGATACTTATATACCCAATAGATTCCAGGTTGTAGCGTAATCAATAAAGTGGCAGCCTGAAAGAAAGGGAGATATATAGGTAAAGTATACAAACCGATGGAGTTATTAATGTCTAGCAATAACCTGATTAAACAACTGCAAGAGCGGGGCCTTGTTGCCCAGGTAACGGATGAAGAGGCGTTAGCTGAGAGACTGGCGCAAGGTTCGGTTTCTCTCTATTGTGGCTTCGACCCTACCGCTGACAGCTTGCATTTGGGCCATCTGGTTCCCTTGCTGTGTTTAAAACGATTCCAACTTGCGGGGCACAAACCTATTGCGTTGGTCGGTGGGGCGACAGGTTTGATTGGCGATCCGAGCTTTAAAGCAACTGAACGCAAATTAAACACAGAAGAAACAGTCAAAGAATGGGTTGAAAAAATTCGCAATCAGGTTTCCCCATTCCTTAGTTTTGATGGTGAAAATGGTGCAAAATTAGCCAATAACTACGAGTGGTTTGGCAAAATGGATGTGCTTACTTTCCTGCGTGATATCGGTAAGCACTTTTCTGTCAACCAGATGATCAACAAAGAAGCGGTAAAACAACGCCTTAACCGTGATGATGTTGGTATTTCATACACTGAGTTTTCTTATAACCTGTTGCAGTCATATGATTTTGCAAACCTGAATGAAAAATATGGCGTTGAATTGCAGATTGGTGGTTCAGACCAATGGGGCAACATTACTTCAGGTATCGATTTGACTCGTCGCGTACATCAGAAACAAGTGTTTGGGATAACAGTGCCATTGATCACTAAATCAGATGGAACTAAATTTGGTAAGACAGAAGGCGGTGCAGTTTGGTTGGATCCAAAGAAAACCAGCCCATATAAATTTTATCAGTTCTGGATTAACACAGCAGATGCAGATGTTTACCGCTTCTTAAAATTCTTTACTTTCATGGACATTGAAGAAATTAATGCTCTGGAAGAAGAAGATAAAAATAGCGGTAAAGCTCCACGTGCTCAATATGTACTGGCAGAGCAAGTTACTGGTATGGTGCATGGAGAAGAAGGCCTTGCAGCGGCGAAGCGTATCACTGAAAGTTTGTTCTCCGGTGCGATTGCTGATTTGACTGAAGATGATTTTGCCCAATTAGCACAAGATGGAATGCCGGCAATTGAACTTGAAAAAGATGCTGATCTGCAACAAGCACTGGTTACAGCCGAATTTGTTCCTTCCCGTGGGCAGGCTCGTACTATGATAAGTTCTAATGCAGTTTCCATCAATGGTGAAAAACAATCCGAACCTATGTATGTATTTGCAGAGAGTGATCGTTTGTTTAGGCGTTATAGTTTGTTACGCCGTGGTAAGAAGCATTATTGCCTTATCAATTGGAAATATTAATTAATATTATTAAGGGCAACATTATTGTTGCCCTTAATGTATCTCTGTCATCTTTATAGATATCATCTATATCCTATGGATTTTAAGTTGCAATTAACAAAGCTGTAGCTTGAAAGAAGACAGGTATATTTGTAAATCAAAAATAATAAACTAGGCCTTATTATGAACAATGTTCTTTCAATTCAGTCTCATGTTGTTTTTGGTCATGCAGGAAATAGCGCATCTGTTTTCCCGATGCGTCGTATGGGAGTGAACGTATGGGCATTAAATACGGTTCAATTTTCAAACCATACCCAATATCCTCAATGGCGTGGTTGTGTGATGCCACCTGAACATTTGACTGAAATCGTGCAGGGAATTAGTGAAATTAATAAACTAGCATCCTGTAATGCCGTCTTGAGTGGTTATATTGGTTCTCCAGAGCAGGGAAATTATATCCTTGATATCGTGAAGCAGGTTAAAGAAGCCAATCCTGATGCATGGTATTTCTGTGATCCTGTAATGGGGCATCCGGAAAAAGGATGTATAGTTGCTCCGGGCGTTGCGGAATTCTTTTGCGAGAAAGCTTTACCTGTCAGTGATATCATCGCGCCTAATTTATTAGAACTTGAAACACTGACCATGCGGAAAATTGAAAATGTAGAACAAGCTATATCCGCAGCTCGTGAGTTATGTGAAAAAGGTCCTAAAATTGTATTAGTTAAACATTTGAGCCGTGCAGGCTATCAGAAAGATTGTTTTGAAATGCTTTTGGTGATGAAAGAACATAGTTGGCATATTAGTCGCCCATTAATTGATACGGGAACACGTCAGCCAGTTGGTGTTGGTGACTTAACGAGTGGTTTGTTCCTCGTCAATTTGTTGAAAAATTCATCTTTGACAGACGAAGCATTGCAAGCTGCATTAGAACATGTTGCCGCCGCAGTCTACGAAGTGATGTTGGAAACACGAAAGAGTGAAGAATATGAATTACAGATTGTTGCTGCGCAAGATAAGATGGTCATTCCAGAACATCAGTTTCATGCGGTAAGAATAGACTGACACTGAAGATTATCAGTGAAATTACGCTTTCGATAGTCTTGGATAGTATATAGCCTTGGCTAGCATGTTGGTGCTACCTAATTGAGGGTAAGAAGAAAGAGATAGTCTCAACCATAATTTTATGGATGAGACCATCTTCGATATATCAACGAGCGATTACTTTAATTCTAACTCGTTCATAGCAGCGATGCTGAAGCCACCATCAACATGCAAGATCTCACCGGTAACACCTCCAGCCAGATCTGAACACAAGAAGGCAGCAGCATTACCAACATCTTCTGTTGTTACAGTGCGGCGAATAGGTGTAACTGCTTCACAATGCGCCAGCATTTTACGGAAATCTTTGATACCTGAAGCCGCCAGAGTACGAATTGGGCCAGCAGAGATACCATTAACACGGACCCCTTCAACACCCATTGCATTTGCCATATAACGCACGTTTGCTTCCAGAGAAGCTTTCGCCAGACCCATTACGTTATAGTTAGGAATTGCACGCTCTGCACCCAGATAGCTTAAGGTGAGCAGAGCAGAACTAGGATTCAGCATCTCACGGCAGGCTTTCGCCATTGCGACGAAACTGTATGCACTGATGTCATGTGCAATTTTAAAGCCTTCACGGCTGACAGCATTAACATAATCCCCATCAAGCTGGTCAGCTGGTGCATAACCGATAGAGTGAACAAAACCATCGAATTTAGGCCATACTTTACCTAGTTCAACGAACAATGCGTCGATACTTTCATCTTCAGCCACATCACATGGCAGAATGATATTCGAATTCAGAGATGCGGCGAATTCTTCGACACGAGGTTTCAATTTATCATTTTGATAGGTAAAAGCCAGCTCTGCTCCTTGATCGTGCATTGCCTTGGCAATTCCATAAGCGATAGACAGTTTGCTGGCGACACCAGTAATGAGAATGCGCTTGCCGGTCATGAAACCCATAGCAGTATCCTTATTGTTCTTTGTGATCAAACACCAAAAGTCATGGGGAAACAAAAATAACAAATATCCAACCATGGCTGTGGTATTTCTTATGAATAAACGGAGGTGATTCTACCACACCGGAGGGAAATGTGGTGAGTTTCCCATTCTGTTCCGATCAGTGATTAAAATACACCCAATAAAAACATCAGGTAATATCCTGTCGCCATGCTTCAGCAGACAGGGCTTCACCAAAATGACTGGCTATCAATTTACGTGTAATAACATGCAGTGGAGAAGCCAGAACCTCCGCTGTATTGCCACGTTCGACAACTTCTCCTTGATGCATCACCAGTATTTGATCACTGATATGCTTCACCATACCGAGATGTTGGGTAACGTAGATATATGAAATTTCATGTTTTTCTTGTAGTTCTAACATTAAATTGACTATTTGGGAGCGCATTGACACATCAAGAGAAGCCAATGCTTCGTCTGCAACAATAATTTGTGGTTGTAATATTAGAGCCCGCGCCAAAGCTACACTCTGTTTCTGTCCTGAGGCGAGCATGTGTGGATAATAATTGGCATGATCTGGCAGTAAACCAACTTGACGCAATGTTTGGTTAATACGTTTTTCCCGTTCAGAGGGGGATAACTCCGTATTCAATATTAACGGTATATCCAGAATCTGGCCAATACGCTGACGAGGATTCAGTGATGTGCTGGGATCCTGAAAAATCATGCGAATGCGCTGACTGCGATAGCTGTAATCTCCGTAAGACAGCTTATGACCGTTAATCAAAATATTACCTGAAGTTGGTTCGATAACTCCGGATAGCATTCTCGCTAATGTGGATTTACCGGAACCATTTTCACCAATGATGGCCAGTGTTTTTTTCGGTTGCAGGGTAAAACTTATCGGTTTTACGGCATCAAGCTGATGACGGCGAAATAACCCGGTTTGATAGCGAAATGTTTTAGTCAGGTTTTTAACTTCCAATAATGTCTCAACCACTTACGATTCCTCAATATTCAAAGGGAAATGGCAGGCGAATGCATGGTTTTTGATCACCCGTAAGCGTGGGGTTTCAATACAGGTTTTCTGTGCATAAGGACAACGTGACCCCAAGCGGCAACCTACCGGTAGATGTTCCAGTGATGGAATAACTCCAGACAGCGTATTTAACCGACTTTTGTGTGGTAATTGGCTGCCAAAATCAGGAATTGAACGGATTAGAGCTTGAGTATAGGGGTGATAAGGTTTCAGCAGCAACTCATCCGGGGTAGCATTTTCCACGGTCTGACCACAATACAGAACATTGATGCGTTTAACCAGTTTACTCATCATTTGCAGGTCATGACTGATTAACAGGATAGTCATGTTGTTGTTCTGATTTAAGCTTGAAAGTAAACGGTATATTTGGGCTCGCGTCGTAGGTTCCATTGCATTGGTTGGTTCATCGGCAATCAATAACCGTGGCTGGTTGGCAAGCGCAATGGCAATCATTACTTTTTGACATTCACCTTCAGTTAATTCATAAGGATAACTGAGCATAATATCATAGTGATCTTTAATACCAACGCGGTGCAACAACTCAATCGCACGGCGTTTTCGCCAGTTAAGTCGCTGCCACCAACGACCTTTATACGTCCATTTAGGAATAGATTGAATAATTTGCTTACCAACACTTTCTGATGGATCGAGACATGATTGTGGTTCCTGAAAAATCATTGAAATATTATGACCAATCACCTTACGTCGCTGTCGTGACGTCAGGCGCAACAAATCAATGTCGTTAAAGCGAAAACGATCTGCAGTGACTTTAATATTATCTTTGGTTACACCACAAATCGCTTTGGCAATCAAACTCTTACCTGAGCCTGACTCACCAGCCAAACCCAGTATTTCACCTTCTGTTAGTGAAATACTCATTCGGTCAATGGCTTTGACGGGGCCTTCTGCCGTCATGAATTCAATGGTGAGGTTTCGAATATCGAGTAACGGCATTATTCGACTCCTGCGTTAATAGCACGGTGGAGGCCATCACCCAGTAAGTTAACCAGTAGGACGCTGAGCATAATTGCTGCTCCGGGAAACATAACAATCCATGGTGCATTAGGGAGTAGCTCCAATGAATTTTTCATCATGGCTCCCCATTCGGGAGATGGTCTTTGTGCACCAAGATCGAGAAATCCCAATGCTGTAATCTCAAGAATAGTGATGGAGAGCGCGCGAGTTAACTCACCGACTATCACTGCCGTGATATTGGGAAAAATGGCATAGCGTAAAATATGGTGATTTGAAGCACCGTCTAGGCGTGCTGCGATAATGTACTCTTTATCCAGTTCTTTATGCACAGCTGTATAAACAGTGCGTATTATTCTTGGAAGTAATGCCAGTGAAACTGCAATCATGGCATGGTGCAGGCTGGCTCCAACAAAAGCAACGATAATGATAGCCAGTAGAAACGAAGGAATAGCGAGTAAAGTATCAAAAATATGGTTCAGAACCGCCGATTTCAATCCACGCGTCATTCCGGCAAGGCTACCGATGATTAATCCTATAATAGCTACCGCTGCAGTGGCAACCAAAGCTCCCCCAAATGTGGAAGATGTGCCAATCAATAGACGGCTGAAAATATCACGACCGAGATCGTCAGTTCCAAGGAAAAAGGAGACATTGCCTGAATGCGACCATGAAGGTGGTGTAATCTGGTTATCAAATTGTAGATCAAGTGGATATGGGGCTAGATACTCTCCGAACAAACTCAGTGCAATTAAAATTAATACCCCATAAAAACCAGTCATCGCCAATACATCAGCATAGAAAAATCGCCAGATAACTTTCAATGGCGATGGCATTTTCTTTTCTTGGTAAAAATTATCTAAGGGCATACCATTCCTTATGCTTCAGGGGATTAGCTATCACTCCAATAATATCTGTCAACATATTAACTGAAATAATCAGCGTGCCTATCACAATGATACCTGCTGAGATTGCGGGATAATCTTGCTGTTGGATAGCGTTGATGAGCCAGGGTCCTAAACCTGGCCAGCCGAAGATTTTCTCCGTCACCATAGCTAATGTGAGCATAGTTGAGAACTGTAATCCTAATTTAGGAATGATGGGCGGCAGGGCATTGTGTAATAGATGACGGCGAATAATAGTTAGCCGGGATAAACCACGGGTTGCTGCTGATTTGATATAGTTTGCACCTGAAATTTCTTCAACACTGTTGCGCATCAAACGAATAACTTCGGTTGTAGGGACAACAGACAGAGTGATGACGGGCAATATCATATGCATAACGACGTTAATAACCATCTCATGGTGATAAGGCGTCTTTGACAGCCAGACATCAATCAGTGCAGAACCAGTGACAGTTTCCGGTTGATAGAGTAGATAAAATCGCCCTGAAACAGGTAACCAAGTTAAGCTAAGTGAACAAAGAAGGATCAGTAGCAAAGCCAGCCAGAAAACCGGGATGGAAAAACCACATAGAGTAAGTGTACTGATAATGATATCTGCTTTTTTATTACGCCAGACACCAGCAATAATCCCAAGAGGAATACCAATTAACAACGCCATAGAAAAAGAGAGGATACAAAACTCCATAGTTGCGGGGAGAACAGCGTACAGTTGTTCAATAACCTGTTGACCATTAATTTTGGAAACACCAAAATCCCATTGAAACAGGTTATAGACATAGTATACATAGGCATCTAACAATGGTACTCCACTCAAGGAACCACTAGGTGTGAAATACATCAGGCTGAAACTGATAAATGAAAGAAAAAATAATGTCACAATCAGAAGCAACAAACGACGTAGGATATAAATAATCATTTGCTTCCCTTTTTATTTTCATTAGGAACGGCAGCTTCCTGTGCACGGTAAACCTTGTCAAAGGTGCCAACGCCAAACGGGTTGAATACCAATCCCTTAAGATTATTGCGAAAGCTTTGCAAATGCATTGAATAAGCCAGTGGCAGCAAGGGTAATTGTTGCGCGAGGATTTTTTGTGCAAAAAAATAATCGTCTTTGCGTGAGGCAACTTGTTGATTTAACAAAGCTTGACGAAGAGCATTATCAAAAGCTGAATTACACCAGCGGCTCAGGTTTGTGTTAGATGCAATTGCGGCACAACTCAATAATGGACGGAAAAAACTATCGGGATCATTGCTATCGGCAGACCAGCCTGTCAGTACCATATCATAGTCCTTATTCCTCTGTAGATTTTCCTGAAAGCTGTCTTCTACGGGATGAATAGATATCTTAATACCAACTCTTGCTAAATCTGCCTGAATTAACTCTGCCATTTTCAGTGGGCGTGGATTATAAGCTTTTGAAGCTGTTGGAACCCATAATGTTAATTCCAATCCACTTAATTCCAGTTCACTTAACATCTTATGGGACTTCACAGGATCGTATTCGGTAACTTCAATACTCTGATCATATGCCCATGATATATCAGGTAAAATAGAGGTTGCCGTTTTTGCCATTTTATTGTAAATGGATTGCATCAGACGTTGGTTATTGATGGCATAAGCAATAGCTTGACGAACTTCCAGCTTATTTAACGGTGGTTTGCTGGTATTAAATGCGAGATAAGCGACATTCATGCCAGGCTGTGATGTCTGGCTCAGATTCGGGTCATTATTTACAATGTTTAGCTGGTTAGTATCGGGATAAGCCAGTACATCGCATTCACCTGTGAGCAGTTTTGAGATCCTGCCTGTACTACCAGTACCAATATCTATAACAACCTGTTCCATATGTGGTTTACCTTTCCAGTATTTATCATGGCGAACAAGGCGGATAAATTGTCCCATCCTATAATCTTTCATCATGAAGGGGCCTGTTCCAACAGGTTTCCAGTCTAATTGTTTCTGTTGATGCATTTGTTGCAACTTTTGAGCATATTCCTGAGATAGTATAGGTGCATGGTGTGTTGCTAGGTACCAGAGAAAAGATGCATTGGGAGTATTAAGGTGGAATTCAACGGTATATTCGTCAATTTTTCGAATATCCTTCACTGAATTAGCAAATTGCAAACTATCAAAATAGGGATAGTGACCACTATTAACCTTATGATAATCATGTGTTTTATCGAATAGCCTGCGGAAACTGAAAATGACATCATCCGCATTCATAGCGCGGGTTGGTATAAACCAATTGGTTGACTGGAAGGCAACATTATGGCGTAGATAAAAGCGATAGGTTGTCCCATTGTCCAGAACTTCCCAGTCAGTAGCCAGCTCAGGAACCAAATCATAGCTAAGGGGATCAACTCCCAGTAAGCGATTATAAATCTGCACAGCAAGAGTATCCACGGCCAAGCCACTGATAGCCATTTGTGGATTAAACGTATTTAAATTGCCATTAACGCAATAAATAAATCCACTCTGTTGTAAAGCTGTCGGAATATGAGACAGGCTTTCCGATGTGTTGTTTGTCTCCGGTTCTGGAATGGATTCCGCAATAGTTTCTGGAATAGCATTCTTGACCACCAGAGTCAGGATGGAAATCAATAATATGATCCAGTAAATCAAATAACGCATATAAAATGTCAGTCATAAAAAAGAATTTGGCTATTGTAACTTAATTAACGCTTTTTGCTCAAAAACAACGGCCAGATCACGATAATGAGAAAGATTCTCAATAAAGTGCTTTACAAATGTAACTGATAAACATTATCATTCTCATCGTGCTTTCAGGGAGATACTCTTGTAGTATCAAGTAGGTAATCTCAGAAAAGGCACGACATTGCTCACATTGCTTCCAGTATTTTTATTAGCCGGCTCGGGTGCCGGCTATTTTTTTATCTATCTATTATCTGCATGCCTTTAATTGATTACTCTGCTTGGCTGACTTTTTATTTAATCGTTATCATAAAGGTTGATATGGTGTTTTTTGATTAACCCGCGTAGCTGATGGTAAGTTAAGTTAAGTTTGTCAGCGGCTTTTTTCTGATTGAATTGACTTTTTGTCAAAGCCTGCATGATTAAACTCTTTTCGCTATCGTTTTGCCACTGTCGTAAATCAAGAGGTAACCCAGGAAGGGGAAAATTGGTAATTCTGCTGTCAGTAGATGGTGGGATAGATTGCTGTGATGGTAAAAAGGGATTGATAATAATCGTATTTAATTCATTTTCATTATTACCATGCCGATAAATGGAACGTTCGATGACGTTCTTTAATTCGCGAACATTGCCGGGCCAATGATAAGAGAGTAATTGTTGTTTAGCCTCGCCAGTAAACCCCGGAAAAAATGGCAGATTCAATTCACGGCACATCTGAATTGCAAAGTTCTGTGCCAGTAACATAACATCTGCTTGCCGTTGACGTAGCGGTGGGATATGAACGACGTCAAAAGCAAGTCTATCGAGCAAATCGGCTCTGAATTTTCCACGAACTGCCATAGAGGGTAAATCTTCGTTGGTTGCACAGATCAACCGTACATCGACTTGCAATGACTGAGTACCGCCTACGCGCTCTAAATGACCATATTCAATGACCCGCAGTAATTTTTCCTGTACCTGCATGGGTGCAGTAGCGAGTTCATCAAGAAACAAGGTTCCTCCATCAGCTCGTTCAAAGCGACCTTGATGTTTTGAACGGGCACCGGTGAAAGCCCCAGCCTCATGACCAAAGAGCTCTGAATCAAGCAAATTTTCATTGAGTGCTGCACAATTCAGAGAAATAAAAGGGCCTTGCCAACGCGGAGAAAGATAGTGTAACCGATGGGCAATTAACTCTTTGCCTGTCCCTCGTTCTCCCAGAACTAAAACAGGCTTGTTTAATTTTGCCAGTGCGGAGACTTGTTCCAAAATTTCAATAAAACAGTTTGCTTCACCTAATAAATTATCAATAAACTGAGACATAGTATTTTTCGCCAACAATTGGTCAATTTAACTACGTTAGCTTATCGCAATAAAAAAGCAAATAAAAAACTATTCGAGTTATTTCAATTAGATAATCAAAAAAAGAAAGTTGGCATGTATTTTGTGTTTAGTTAAGTGTCTTACCGTGTATCTTGTATCCGTATTTAACAATACACAGGCATAACATACATACATTCTAATGAAAGAGGTTTATGACTATGGGTATTTTCTCTCGTTTTGCTGATATCGTGAACGCTAATATTTCCTCTCTGCTGGATAAAGCCGAAGATCCACAGAAAATGGTTCGCTTGATGATTCAGGAAATGGAAGACACGCTGGTGGAAATCCGCTCTACTTTAGCCCGTACATTGGCAGAGAAAAAACAACTTTTGCGCCGTATCAGCATGGGTGAAAATCAAATTGATGGTTGGCAAGAAAAAGCTGAATTGGCACTGGGCAAGGGCAAAGAAGATTTAGCACGTGCAGCATTGATCGAAAAACAAAAAGTCAGTAGCTTAGTTGAAATGCTAATACACGAATTGTCTATTCTGGATGAAACTCTGGAACGGATTAAAGGTGAAGTGACTGAGCTGGAAAATAAATTGACAGAGGCGCGAGCAAGGCGACAATCATTAACTCTGCGCCATCAAGCAGCAGCATCTTCGCGCGAAGTACGCCGTCAATTGGATAGTGGTAAAATCGATGAGGCAATGGCGCGTTTTGAACAGTTTGAGCGCCGGATAGACCACATGGAAGCAGAGGCTGAAGCTGTTGGACTGGGTAAACAGAAATCACTCGAACAACAATTTGCTGAATTGAAGGCAGATGATGAAATCAGTGCACAACTTGCGGCCTTGAAAGCTAAAATGAATATTAAAGACTCACAATGATGACATATGTCATGCACAATTAAGGAAAGATAATGGGCTATATATTTCTTGGGATCCCGCTGAGCATTTTTGTGCTTTTTGTCTTACCCATCTGGTTATGGCTACATTACAGCAACCAGAATGGCAATCGGGGTCAGTTAGGGAACAGGGAAATTCAGCGATTAGAACAATTGACAGAGAATGCCAGGCGTATGCAAGAAAGGATTAAAACGTTAGAAGATATCCTTGATGCAGAGCATCCAAATTGGAGACAGTCATAATGTCAAATGAATACCGCAAAAAACTTTACCGTTTACCAGAACAGGGGATGGTTAAAGGGGTTTGTGCTGGGCTGGCAGACTATTTTGATGTACCTGTTCCGCTTATCCGCACCATCACGGTATTATCGCTATTCTTTGGGCTATTTGGCATAACGGTATTGGCTTATATTATCTTGACCTTTGTAATGGATCCCGCGCCTGCGGGATATTTAGCAGAGGAAAAAAACAGAGAGCCATCAGCACAGAAAATGTTGAATGAAGTAGACTACCAATTGAAGGCAAGCGAAGCACGTTTGCGTCAAATGGAACGTTATGTTACTTCTGAAACTTACAATGTGCGTAGTCGTTTTCGCCAGCTTTGAACGTAAATAATTACATAAGGTCTGGCCAGTAACAGCGGAAATAATACTAAATATTGCATAATAATTATGCCGATGTTACAGGCCGGATGAAACAGATTCACGGTATTCCCATCTAGGAGAAGCATGAAACGATTGCAAAACGAACTGACAGCGCTTGTTAATCGTGGAATGGATCGCCATTTGCGACTGGCGGTAACAGGATTGAGTCGCAGTGGAAAAACCGCATTTATTACTTCTTTGGTGAACCAACTTCTTCATGTGCATAGTGGAGCCAGATTGCCACTATTTTCTGCTGTACGCGATGGCCGCCTACTTGGTGTGAAACGGGTACCACAGCGGGATTTTGGGGTACCTCGTTTTGCCTATGATGAAAATATCGCAGCATTATATGACACCCTCCCTTGCTGGCCGATACCAACACGTGGGGTAAGTGAGATTCGCTTGGCTTTACGTTATCGCTCTGAAGATTCTCTATTTCGTTACCTGAAAGAAACCTCCACCCTTTATTTAGAAATTGTCGATTATCCGGGCGAATGGCTATTGGATTTACCCATGCTGGAACAAAATTATCTGGCGTGGTCATGGCATATGCATGGGTTGCTGAAAGGGGAAAGAGCGAATTGGGCTGAACCATGGTTAGCATTATGCAAACAGTGTGATCCATTGGCTCCTGCTGATGAAAACCTACTTGCCAGAATTGCTCAGGCTTATACAGACTACCTACATAAATGTAAACAACAGGGTTTGCACTTTATTCAACCTGGTCGTTTTATCTTGCCGGGGGATTTGGCGGGCGCTCCGGCATTGCAATTTTTTCCGTGGCCGAATATCGATAAAATCGGGGAGCTGCAATTAGCAAAAGCGGACAAACACACCAACATCGGCATGTTGCGTGAGCGCTTTGCTTATTACTGTGATCATATCGTTAAGGGATTCTATAAAGAGCATTTTCTCCGTTTTGATCGGCAAATTGTTCTGGTGGATTGCTTACAACCATTGAATAGTGGCCCGCAAGCATTCAACGATATGCGGCTTGCATTGACACAACTTATGCAAAGTTTTCATTATGGTAAGCGAACATTGTTTCGTCGTTTATTCTCACCCTGCATTGATAAATTAATGTTTGCTGCCAGCAAAGCTGATCATATTACGGCAGATCAGCATGCCAATTTTGTTTCTCTTTTACAGCAATTGGTACAGGAAGCTTGGCAAAATGCGGCGTTTGAAGGGATCAGTATGGATTGTGTAGGACTTGCATCTATTCAGGCAACAGAGAGCGGCATTGTCATTCATGAAGGCGCAAAAATTCCTGCTATCAAAGGCAATCGCTTGTCAGACAATAAATTGCTGACATTTTTTCCGGGGGAAGTACCACAGCGCTTGCCAAATAGTGAATTCTGGCAAAAACAAGGGTTTAATTTCGAATCATTCCGACCAAGACAAGTCAATGCTGACACACCGTTACCCCATATTCGCATGGATAGTGCGATGGAATTTTTATTGGGAGACAAATTAACATGACCGAACCTTTGAAACCGAGAATTGATTTTGGCGATTTTGTACAAACCTCATCAGAACCATCATTGAAATCAAAAAAAGAATTTACTGGGCAGGGAAAAGAGTTCTATCCGATTATGCCAGAGTTGGAAGTGGAAGAGCAGGAAGGAGAATTTGAAGGTGCATTGAATGCTGCTTTAAAACCGAAACGTAGTTTTTGGCGAAAAATTTTTTCCAGTGCGGTATTTTTGTTGGGAATAAGTGTCATCGCCCAATGTGTTCAGTGGATATATCAAGCATGGCAGCAACATGATTGGATTGCACTGGGGATCTCTGCTGCTGGCAGCATGATCATTTTTGCGGGAATAGGCAGTGTGGTGAGGGAATGGCGGCACCTTTACCATTTACGACAGCGTACAGAAGAACGAGATATTGCAAAAACACTATTGCAAAGTCATGGCATTGGAAAAGGGCGCCGATTTTGTGAAAAATTGGCAGAACAGGCGAGAATAGGGCAACAACATCCGGCATTACAGCGTTGGCAGGCTGCTGTGCATGAAACTCATAATGATCGTGAAATTGTCATGCTATACAGCAAGTTGGTTCAACCTGTCTTGGATGCTCAGGCTAAGAAAGAGATTAGCCGTTCTGCGGCGGAGTCAGCATTGATGATCGCTGTCAGTCCATTGGCAATTGTGGATATGGCCTTTATTGCCTGGAGAAATATTCGACTTATTAATCGAATTGCCGCACTTTATGGAATCAAATTGGGTTATTTCAGCCGTATTCGCTTGTTTCGGTTAGTATTGCTGAATATTGCCTTTGCAGGAGCATCGGAACTAGTAAGAGAAGTGGGTATGGACTGGTTGTCACAGGACATTGCAGCCCGTCTTTCTGCACGAGCCGCACAAGGGATCGGTGCGGGGTTGCTTACAGCCCGTTTAGGCATCAAAGCCATGGAACTGTGCCGCCCTTTACCGTGGATTGATGGAGATAAACCGAAGTTAGGGGACTTTCGTCACCAGTTGCTTACTCAGCTTAAAAGCACGTTACCAATGAAAAACAAAAGTACAGCCAAAGACACAAATAACAGCAAAGTAGCTAATTAATTGTTACTGTCATACCAGGTTGACATCTCACTTTATTGTAAACTTTTGCTGACAAAGGCTTCATCTATTGGGTAGTAACGGGTAACATTTCAGGTGGTTAAGAACATCGTGTAAATAAGGTCAGAAAAATGCGATTGGAAGTTACTTGTCAGGATCGAATTGGGTTAACCCGCGAATTACTTGATTTACTGGTATTACGAAATATTGATCTGAAAGGAATTGAAATTTCTCCTGCACGTCGTATTTACCTTAATTTTACTCAAATTGACTTCAATATTTTCCGTGTATTGATGGCAGAAATCCGCCGAATTAATGGTGTTATTGATGTCAGAACGGTTGCTTTCATGCCGTCAGAGAAAGAGAATAGAGCGATGTGGACTTTATTGGAATCAGTTCCTGAGCCTATCTTTTCTATTGACATGAAAGGTAATATTGAACTGGCTAACTCTGCCGCTTTATCATTGTTTGGTTTCAGTAAAGAGAAAATCAGCCAAAAAAATATTGGTCATTTGATTAGCAATTACAATTTTTTTCGCTGGCTTGAAAGTGAGGATCATCAACAACATTCAACACAACTATCCATCAAAGAGCAAGATTATGGGATGGATATTATTCCTATGCAGTTAACGGATGAAAATCAGATTGTTAGGTGTGTAGGAGCCGTAATTATGTTGCGTTCTGGCGAACATCATTCATCGGTGCATATTGAATCTCCGCTTAAAAAATTAACTGCAAATGATAATGGCGCTTTTGAACAAATTATTGCTGCTAGCTCTAAAATGGTTCATGTCGTAGAGCTGGCACGTAAAATGGCGATGCTTGATGCTCCCTTGCTGCTTATCGGTGAGACAGGAACGGGAAAAGATGAATTTGCTAAAGCCTGTCATTTGCGAAGTGCAAGGGGAAAACAGCCTTTTCTTGGGCTGAATTGTGCTTCTATGCCGGATGATGTTGTAGAAAGTGAACTGTTTGGATATGCGGCAGGAGCTTATCCAAATGCATTGGAAGGCAAAAAAGGCTTCTTTGAACAAGCTAACGGCGGCACGGTTTTGTTGGATGAAATCGGTGAAATGTCGCCACAAATGCAGATCAAATTACTTCGTTTCTTAAATGATGGGACATTTCGCCGTGTAGGTGAAGAGAATGAAGTTAAAGTGAATGTCCGTATTATCTGTGCCACTCAGAAAAACTTAATTGAATTGGTACAAAAAGGGGAATTTCGTGAAGATCTCTATTATCGGCTGAATGTTTTAACCATTACATTGCCTCCTTTGCGGGAACGTCAGGCCGATATCATGCCATTGACGGACTATTTTGTAGCGCGTTTTGCGGCAGAACAATGCTTGGATAAACCTAAATTTTCTTCTGACTTAGAACAATTCCTTTGTGGTTATCATTGGCCCGGAAATGTCAGACAACTTCGAAATGCTATCTATCATGCACTGACTCAACTTGAGAGTAACAAACTCAGTCCGCAGGGTATTCAGCTACCTGAACTAGAAGCAGAAGTGGCATTTAATGAAGATATTTTGGTGGGATCTTTGGATGAAATCAGTAAGCGTTTTGAACGTTCTGTATTGACACGCCTTTATCGTCATTATCCCAGTACGCGTAAACTAGCAAAACGACTTAGTGTTTCTCACACAGCAATAGCCAATAAATTACGTGAATATGGTCTGAGTGGTAAAAAAAATCTGGCTGAACATGAAAATGATGAATAAGCGGTAAGTTCATCATTAAACGTATAACATTGGCTGTATGCATCAAATTTTTGCTCACAGCCAATGCATACGATTCAATCAGGCCAGAACTTCAATAAAAAAGTAGTATATAACAGAGTCAAAAATCATTTATTTTTTATCAAAAAAATCTTCTCTTGTATTATAGGCACTATTCTTAAATAGTGATAATGTTAGTGTTAGAGGTCGGTAGTGTTAAAGTTAGTGGTAATAGTGATCGTGGGATGATTTTATATGTAAAATAAGCTGGCGACGATAAAATTACAATTAATAACTTCATCGCCGCCAGAAAATAAGTTTTTAAGAACAATATGTTACTGCGTTAAAAAACAATATTATTAATAATGAAACAATTATTTCAATGCAGATAATGCACTGTCATAGTCAGGTTCATTGGTGATTTCATCAACCAGCTGGCTATAAATAACTTGATTGTTTTCATCCAGAACAACGACAGCACGCGCAGTCAGTCCACCTAATAGACCTTCGTTTATTGCAACGCCGTAATCTTCCTGGAAGCTCCCGCTGCGAAGTGTTGAAAGGGTTACGACATTAGATAAACCTTCAGAGCCACAGAAACGAGACTGGGCAAAAGGTAAGTCTGCTGAAATACACAGTACGACAGTATTATCTAATTCGCTGGCGAACTGATTAAATGTACGGACAGATGTGGCACAAACCCCGGTATCAATGCTTGGGAAGATATTAAGCACTTTGCGTTTACCTGCGTAGTGGCTCAATGCTACATCAGCAAGATCTTTAGCGACCAGCGTGAATTCTTTTGCTGCCTGACCTGCTTGTGGAAAATCGCCGTTGACAGTGATATCACTGCCTTGAAACTTGACTGTTTGTGTCATGGTTTTTATCCCTCTATAAAGTAAACAGCGCCGCCAGTGTAAAGGAATAGTGCGATCTTGCCCACAAAAATAGATTCAATATCCATGAAATACTCTCCTACTCCTTAATTAACAATGTCTTATAATTTATTTTTAGGGCGATTATTAGACTCACAAGGCACAAAAATCATGAATAATTTTACATTACTTCCTTCTGTATTATTGATGGCAGGACTTTCCTTTTCTTTATCTGTTTCTGCTGCTCAAGTTCCTGTTGGCACTCAGCTTGATCCCGAACAAGAGTTGGTTCGCCAGTTAAAAGATGAACCAGCATCGCTGGATCCAATAAAATCTTTCGGTTTGACAGAGGCGCAAGTATTGCGTGATCTGTTTGAAGGTTTGGTTAATCAAGATGCACATGGTCAGGCAATTCCAGGTGTTGCCATTGATTGGAAGACGAAAGATAACAAGATATGGATATTTAAATTACGTCAGGATGCTCGTTGGTCTAATGGTGGCAGTGTCACGGCATCTGATTTTGTTTATAGCTGGCAGAGACTAGTTGATCCTGAAAATGCGTCTTCTTTTTCTTGGTTTGCTGCTTTATCAGGCATTGAAAATGCTCAGGAAATCATTAATGGAAAGCTGCCACCAGAGAAATTGGGTGTTGAGGCCATCGATCCTTATACACTGAAAGTCACCCTGAACCGTCCTGTACCTTATTTCCCCAACATGACAACCAACTTTAGCCTTTATCCAGTTAACAAACAGTGCATTGAGAAATACGGCAAAGATTGGACTCGGGTAGGACATTTGACGGGGAATGGGGCATTTACGCTAACCGGACGCGTCGTGAATGAAAAAATTGTCCTGACGCCAAATCCCTATTACTGGGATAACAAAAATACGGTACTGAAAAAAGTTATTTTTATGCCCATTAATCAGGAATCCCATGCAACCAAGCGTTATCTGGCGGGAGATTTGGATATTACGGAATCTTTTCCTAAAAACATGTATCAGAAATTGCTGAAAGATCTTCCCGGACAAGTCTTTACGCCGGATCAATTGGGAACATACTACTATGCTTTTAATACTCAACGAGCACCAATGAATGATGTTAGGGTCAGACAAGCACTTTCAATGACGATAGACAGGAACCTGATTGCGAAAAAAGTCGTCGGAACGGGAGAAAAACCCGCATGGCATTTCACCCCGGATGTTACGGCAGGGTTCAAGTCAGAGAAAAGCCGCTTGGAAACATTGACTCAAAAAGAGTTGGATGCTCAGGCAAAAAAATTACTGAAAGCGGCTGGGTATGGCTCTGAAAATCCATTAAAGATCTCATTGCTTTATAACAACTTAGAAAACAACCAGCGAATAGCGATTGCAATTAGTTCTGAATGGAAGAAAAAACTGGGCGTGAAGGTGAAACTGGTGAATCAAGAATGGAAAACTTACGTGGATAGCCGTAATACGGGTAACTTCGATGTGGTGAGAGCCTCTTGGACCGGTGACTATAATGAGGCATCCAGTTTTCTGTCTCTTCTGACATCCACTCATAGTGGCAATATCGCGAAGTTCCATAATACTGACTATGATGCGCTGCTCAAAGCTGCCAGCTATAAAACTGACGATGTAGCCAGAAATCGTGATTACAATCAGGCAGAAAAAATGATTACTGAACAAGCACCAATCGCCCCGATTTATCAGTATACCAATGGCCGATTAATCAAACCGTGGTTAAAAGGATATCCGATCACCAATCCTGAAGATGTCACTTATAGTCATACCATGTATATCATCAAGAAAGACAATTAGACTCGAGCGTTAGGTACAAAAATTAAGCACGAAAATTAAATACGAACAAGGAGCAGATGTGGAAACGATCTATGGCTCGGTATTTAAAGGTTCAAATGCCATTTATACCTGTCATTTAAATGGCAGGGGAGGAATTACGGCATTTGGGGAAGATTCACTCGTAACCGCAGAACAGCCAGTATGGCAACATCTTGATTATAAAAATCCGGACAGTCATCAATGGCTCATGAATACAACCTTGCTACCATCTCCAGTAAAGGAGGGGTTAGTGAGTGAAAGTATTCGCCCGAAGATGCTGCGCATAGGCGAAGGAACTTTGATTACCTTGAGATCGGTGAACCGCAATGATAGTGCGCGCCCTGATCACCTAGTTTCGTTCCGCATCTATATTAATGACAAAATTATTATCTCCAGCCGACATCGGAAAATTCATTCCATCGATCAAGTTCAGGAAGATTTGCATAACGGTGTTGGTGCGAAAAGTACCGGAAATTGGTTGCTTGAAATAGCCGGAGCTATTACTGATGGAGTCAATGATTTCATTGAAGAGCTGCATGACAATCTGATTGAGCTTGAAGATGATATTTTGGAGCAGAAAATACCTGGTCGCGGAGAATTGGTGTTGCTGCGTAAGCAGCTAATTGTTTTGCGCCGATACATGGCTCCACAGCGGGATGTTTTTATTCGTCTGACCAGTGAGCGACTGCCTTGGATGAGCGATGAAGAGCGTCATTTAATGCAGGAAATTGCTGATCGACTGGGGAGGGGAATGGATGATCTTGATGGTTGTATTGCCCGAACCGCAGTCCTTGCGGATGAAATCACTTCTATGATGGCGGATGCTATGAACCGTCGTATTTACATGATGTCTCTGTTGACGATGATATTCTTGCCAACAACCTTTTTGACGGGATTGTTTGGCGTCAACCTAGGGGGGATACCGGGTAATAAATATCAGTTTGGATTCGGTTTATTCAGTTTTTTGTTGTCACTACTGATGGTGGTTTTCGCTTGGTGGTTAAGGCGAAGTAAATGGTTATAGAAAGAAAAAGCAATTGAGCAAATAATCGTCATGTGCATCCAAAGGAAGCCAATAGTGCTATCAGATTTGAGATATATCAATAATCGTTACCCATAATTGAGGCACTATAAGCCTTGCAGGTGAATACAACGTTGAGCGATGAACGTTGTACTCCATAATTGTAGTTTTTCTCACATTGAGTTTTAACAGAATAATTGCTCATTGATTATGCCGATGCTTGTTTTAGTATCGGCTATTTTTTCTGTTGTTACTGAATGCGTTCCCCCAGTTCTAATCCGAAGGAAATCTGATGAGCAGAAATAAATTTCAAGCAGTCTGTAATAAGACTGCTTTAAGTTTGACTTAATGTAATTTAAACGTTCGTGATATCGATAAACATAGCTTCATCAATGTTAGTTGACGATACTACTGCTTCGTTAAAAGCATACTCTTCTCTTTCCCCATCACGGGACAATGGCAAGTTGACAAAGTCGAAAAGCGTTTTATCTGCCAATTGGCTTGGGCTAACATTTTGAATAGATTTGAAAATACTCTCAACCCGGCCTGGTGTTTTCTTATCCCAACCTACCAACATTGTTTTGATTGCTTGCCGCTGTAGGTTTTCTTGAGAACCACATAAATTACAAGGAATGATTGGGAATTGTTTGTGTTCCGCATACTGGATAAGGTCTGTCTCACGGCAATAGGCTAGTGGTCTTATGACAACATTACGGCCATCGTCAGAGCGCAATTTTGGCGGCATGGCTTTCATCCGTGCGCCATGAAACATATTCAGGAACAGAGTTTCAACGATGTCATCAAGATGATGTCCGAGTGCAATTTTTGTTGCCCCGATCTTTTCTGCAAAAGAATAAAGTGTGCCGCGACGCAGTCTTGAACACAATCCACAGGTAGTTTTGCCTTCAGGAACTTTTTCTTTAACAACCGAATAGGTATCTTTATCTACAATGTAGTATGGAATATCCAGACTCTCAAAATATTCGGGTAAAATGTGTTCAGGAAAACCGGGTTGCTTCTGATCAAGATTCACTGCAATTACACTGAAGTTTATTGGTGCCGCCTTTTGCAGATTCAACAGGATATCTAACATCGCAAATGAATCTTTGCCACCACTGATACATGCCATTACAACATCATTATTTTTAATCATATTGTAATCAATAATGGCATTACCAACGTTCCTCCTCAGGCGTTTTTGGAGTTTGTTGAATTCAAGTGTCTCTTTTCTCGTATCTTTTTGATTCATTGCGACTTCTCACATTATCGATTGTATCGACGATAGATTTCCTATATGGATTCTTTGCAGGGGAATGGATTATACGGATTTTTCTTTTTTGAGCAATAAGAGGCCAATATTGCTGGTAGGGCAAACGGGTCTAAATTGAACAGTTAGTTCAGTGATGTGCCTTCAGTACATAAAGGTAGGAACATTGATGATCGTTTGTGATTTACAATCC
>NZ_FOVO01000002.1 GCF_900115195.1 Xenorhabdus japonica | reverse complement strand
TATAGGCCATAGCGCATTTTCCTTTGGCGAGAAAGATGCCTACTATAGCAACTGACCACCTTTTTCAGAAATTGCACCTATCATGCGAATCCAAGTAATAAACTTATTATTTTACAGGATGTTGCCATTAGATAAATAGAGGATGCTATAACACGTTGAATTAAAAATAAAAAATAAAATTTATTCTTTTGAAGGTCATGATCATTTTCATTTTATGATAATGATCGCAAAAAATTTTTTTAAAAAGATGAATACATTTATTAACCAAATTATTAAATGGAATGGTATAACAAAAATAAGTATTTAATTTATGTAAAAGTGTAAATTAAGTTTCTGTTTGAGATAAAGATTAATATTTCTATAAGATAATTCTCATATGGGCAATATTAAAAATATATTTCTATCCATTTTGGCGAGATAGATGTTCGAATTGATGGGAGATACTCAATGAAAAATGAGGGATAGCATAAAGCAAAAGTTTGACCGTTCCTTATGTAATAGTTAATATCTTCTGGTTATCTTAATGATCCCATCGCCTGCAAGGATCGCCTTCGGGTGGCGAACGAAAACTCCTGTAGCCTGAAAGGGAGTGCATCGCAATGCGGTACATCTGCGCACTTTTGGAAGCAGATATCGTCGGACACCTAACCCATCGTCTGGCGATGAAAGTTTCCCGATTTCGTTATGAGATCGGCTTACCACCTAACAGACAGAGCATCTTCTGGCTCACGCTGACCGATACCATTTTAATCGGTATAGCATTCACCTATGTTTTCAATTCATCACGATAAACGTCCAGAAAACTGTGCGGCGTCACTTGCGTAACAGCGCAGCGATTACCAAGTGACGCCGCCGGGCGGCTAACGTCCATAGCCCATCCGGTCTGGCTTTACGACCGATTTGAACCCCGCATTACTCAGTGAAACCACTAAAAACAGACCATTAACCGCTATCTTGTTTGATTGATAACCGATCGTCATATCGGATTTTCAACCCACTGCCTGATTGCAGGCTGATGCAGTAAAAATTAAGGAGAAATGAATCACGTCAAGATAATGAGGCGTTCATTCTGATTGGATCAGACCCTGAACGGGGAGCATGCCATCGCCGTGCTGAGCACGCCGCGAGCTCCTGCAATAACTCAACACAATTCCGCCCTGCTACACATTATCTGACGCACCACGGAACGGTGAACCTGAACCGACACGCAGGGAATTGTTTTAAAAACGACTAAAAATGAAAAAGTAGCAAGAGAGGCGGGAATGGCGCAGGGATCGACACGTTCAAAGGTTGAGCAGTTCAGAAAAGCATTTATCACTCATGCCCGACAGGCGGGCGGGAGTTTTGTCACAGTGGCGGATCGTGAGCGGATTGCACGGTACTTCCTTGATTATTTAAAAAACAATGGCATCAAACTCCGGCAAATGGATAGCCTGAAGGTGAAATATATTGAGCGCTACATTGCCGAACGAAAAGCTCACCATATTAATCATCGAACTCTGCAAAATGAGATGTCTGTACTGCGAGCCATTTTAGCGCAGGCCGGAAAGCACAAGCTGGCCAATCCCGCGAATGCCCGTCTGAGCAATCAGGCTTTGGGTATCGCTGATATGAGCCGCAAGGGAACGAAAATGGCGCTGACACCGTCTGTGTTCCGGGACATTTTTCAGCAGGTGGAGCAAAAAGACCGGCGTGTCGCGGCTGTGATGCAACTGGCGTATGTGCTGGGACTGCGTACCAAAGAAGCGGTCGAAGCCTACAAATCGTTAGCGACCTGGAAGAAAGCACTGGAAAACGGGCAGACTTCCGTGTGGGTAGTGTTCGGCACCAAAGGCGGGCGACCTCGGCAGACGGTCATATTGGATCGGAAAGCCCTGCAACACGCGATTGCTTATGCGGAACGTGAACAGGCCGAGCGCAGTGGAAAATTGATTGATAAACCCACAATCACGCAGGCTATCGACCGTTACCGCTATATTGTCAGACATGCAGGACTGCACGGCAATAAAGCGCCACACAGTATGCGTTATCATTTTGCTCAGCAATCTGGAGAGCATTATATAGCGCAAGGGTTTAGCGAGCGGGAAGCGCTGGCTCTGGTGTCGATGGATTTAGGGCATGGTGATGGGCGAGGGCGCTATATTCGGCAGGTGTATTACCAGAATATTGAGAGTGAATAAACTGTATTGGATCACACACGGCCTGCTGTTTTGGTCATTGGAATACGAGCAAACTAACCTTGAATCTTAGGCGATTATTCATATGTTATCGTTAACTCACTTCTGGACAAACGTGAGTTAGTTGTACCAATGTGATCACCAAATAAGACTCAATCTGACACTATTGATGATGAGTAAGACCTAACCAGACAGGCGGCTTTGTTCCAGAAGCAAATGGATTACCTTTTGTGTCGCTTCCCTCTCCACAGGCTAAAACCTCTTATAACAACTAGTTAAATATCCAGTAATCAAGCATGAGTATATTTCAGAACAATTCGCGAACTGCGTGTGTACATTTTGTCGGAAGCCATTTGCAGCTCAAGCTAAAATATCCGTTGAAAAACCGGTATAACGACGTTAAGTTGCTATGAGTCAAAATCGCAAATAAGGTGATTAAAACATCCGAATTTCGGGCGTGCTGCCTTCTATTAAATTGTTAGGCAGAACCAATAAATCGAGGAAGGTTATGAGTCAAAAAATCTTGTTAGTTAAGTATGAACTAGAGGATGAAATTCCTCTCGATGAAACCTCAAAAGTTTTGCAATCAGCATATATCCCCGACGAATTAATTAACTGGCTTAGCGATAATAACTATTCATTTGAAATACAAATAAAGGAGGAAGCCGGGGTCTCTCCTGATATTCCTGTAACATTTATCACTTTTGAGAACTGTTTGAGAAACGTACTGCCTCACATTGAAACCAATTTGGTTTCTTTGATCCAGCAAACTAAAGAGCACACTTCAGGCGAAGTTATAGCCAAGAAAGAACTGGATAATGACTTTGATGTCTTGTCAATTTGGCTCAACATGCGAAAAGTGCTGAAGGAAAAAATTGAAAAATTTGCTGAGTCTGAAAATATTAAAATTATCATAGGGTAAGACTATGTCAAAGAACTCTGAAAAAGGGAGAAGGGGGGAATTGGCAGCTACTGCGATTTTTTCAAACATAGGTGTTCATGAAAAAAATATCGAAGTTGTACGAGCCAACACTACTACCACTCCTGAAAATGGAGTAGACCTAGCATTAAAAGTGCCTCATAACTTGTCTACAAAACTCGATGAGATTGTAGAAATTGGTGGTTCCAATATTGCACTTTCTAGTGCACAAATTGATGTTAGAGTCCAGATTAAAAATTATACCAAACCAATTAACAAAAGCACAATGCTAGGCTTCGTTGATGATATATCGAAGAATCTTGAATTTGCTGAACATTGGGGAATAGGCGGTATTCGATTAACCAAGGGAGCACAACAAGTTTTGGAAAATGCAAAAGAAATTGCACCTGTTAAGTGGTACACAGCAACAGGCTTTGCAAAAATTCAAGCACACTACCCAGAGATTCCCTTCACAGATATTAATGAAGGCGAGTAATTCTTTGCCTACAAATGCAGTCGTTAGCTTCTCCTATATGGTTTGTCAAAATGATAGGAGTATTCCTTATCCCGCGCACCGTGCAGGATAAGGAAACACGACATGCGGATACTCTCACTATTATGAAAAGGTATATAGAGGAATATATGCGTACCACACAGCACATCATAGACACTCGTTCAATTAAGCGAGTCCTAAATATCCTCCCAGATCACTGGGTGATTCGTGAGCTTACTGAGCGTGATTATGGCATTGATCTTATGGTGGAAATTTTTGAAAAAACTGGGATGAACCAATACGATCACGATGTATACGATTCAACAGGAGCCGTATTTCATGCACAAGTTAAAGGAACAGCGTCGGCATTAAAAATAAAAAGAGATGGCAATTTAAGCTACCAATTTAATAAAGGATCTTTGCTCTACACAGAGCGGTTCAGTACTCCTTTCTTGTTATTTAGAGTGGATGTCTCATCAGAAGATGCGAAGTCATACTTCTTATGGATTCAACGCTATATCAGAGATGTTCTTGACTCAGGCATGCCTGCATGGAGAACCGAAGCAAAAGATTCATTTACAGTAGATATACCGACTCATAATGAAATATCTTCAAACTTTGAAAAGATAGAGAAAATTGCATCAAGACCCCGGCTAATCCAAGAAAGGGTGGAGTTTTGTGAGAGCTATTTCCATCTTTCAAGCCAGCTAGATGCAGTTTCATGCGGCCAGTTCAACCTAGATCCGGATTCTTTGGGACACATAGTGCGATTGGCAAGGCAAATAAATAACCTAAGGATTATCTTCAAGTACAATGACTGCTGCATTAATAAATCATGCGCAAAAGAGTTATTGTCATTCGTCCAATCACTTGATCTTAATACTGATTCATCCGTCTTTTCCAATTTTCCTCACCGATACAACTTTAATCTATTAGCTAGCAGTCTCAATAGTTTTACAGACATCGAAAACTTCTTAGCAGAAAATGATGCCAACACAATTTATTGAAATAGAAGCGAACAAGTCGCTCAAGATTACTCACTTCGAGAGCTGAACAGCCCCAACCTGCGTATGCTTCGCATTTATACGCCGCTTGTGCCTGCTTCTTAGCTCCAATGTTAACGTCAGCTTTTCGCTCGTAACCGACAGACATAAAAATCATTTGGATGAACAATCCAGTATATGTTAGAGCAGGCGAACGGATCGCATTCAGGCTAGAAAAGCGCGAGGTGAAGAACAAGCAATCGCACTTTCCAATGAAGTAACACTATTTACGGCAATGAATCTCCCATTCTTTGATGGCAAACGTATCCATCATTCCGGAAATGTAGTCTACGATAGCCCGCATTTTTTTATGTTCATAACAGCAAGACTTACTATCTGGTAAAGAAGATTTTAACTCAGGGGAGAGGAAATTCACGTTATTTTTAGACATATAAAAACTGAATAAGTCTGTAATAACTTCATTTCCAGTTGATTCATAAGAGAGAATATTTCTCTTCCTCATAATTACTTTGAATAAAAGTTTTTTAAGCCCTTCAGACAAAGCGCCATATCGTCCATATCCTAATTCACTGAAGCCCTTATCTTCTACAACGGTTATATCATTGACTAGATGATTGACAATATTAGCAGTTAGTTCCTTTCTGTAGATAATGGAAAATTCTTCAGAAGATTTAAGGTCTTTTACTTTTGATGCAGTACTTTTTGACATTTCGACTATTTTAACAAAGTCATCATAAGCCTTATTATACTTTGGTGAAATCTTAAACTCATATTCAATATCTTCAATATTGACCATGTTGCGGCTCAGAGCATCTTCAAGATCGTGAGCAGCATAAGCAATTTCATCCGCCAAATCCATAATCTGTGCATCGATTGTTTTCTCACCGGGTTTAATCTCCAACCCTTTATCAGAAATCAAATTAGAATAAAAATTGTAATCCTCATCATAAATAAACTTATCGCTGCTCTCATTTTTAAACGGATATTTAATTACAGAAAGTAAGCTACGGTAGGTTAGGTCTAATCCGTTGCAGTGAGGATATTTCTTCTCAAGGGTTCTTAAAATTCGTAGTGCTTGAGCATTGCCTTCATAGCCACCAATGCCTGCTGACAGTTCATTAAGTTTCTTTTCACCTGAATGTCCAAATGGGGGATTTCCTATATCATGTGCCAAAGCTGCCAGTTCTACGACGACAGGGTTAGTCATTCCAAGGTCTGACGCAATGCTTCGTGCTATCTGAGCAACCTCTAAACTGTGAGTTAGCCTATTTCTGTTGAATTTTTCAGGATCAACTTCGAAAAGCTGCATTTTCTCCTGTAATCTGCGAAATGAAGAAGAATATAGAATACGTGCATAATCTCGCTGGAAATTATCTCGTTTCCTTGTATCAGAGTTACTATCGCTATGTTCCCTGTTGATACCCAAAGAGCTATTTAATTTTTCCTCTTGAACTTTTGCAAATTCTTTAGTCGTATCATTTGACATGCTATATCCTTCCTTATAATTAGAGCCACTATCAAAGATGCCAACTATGTTAAAGCTAGCAATCTACTAACATGGCGCTGTAGAGTTCAGTTAACAGCACACAGATTTACCCGTGTATAATGAGTGAGTTAAAAGATGGGCCGGTCAATCCGGCAGCCAAATATAAAAACAACCGCCGGCATAGATAGTTGTAAAGTGCGTCAGCCCGCCGTTTCTGACGGCCAATCTTCTGGAACCAGAGCGGGTGGCTTGGTCCACGGTTCTTCAATCAATGTATCCTGAAACCACTGCTCGCGCAGGTTTGCATGTTCAGTGACGATCAGTTGGAAGCCAGGTACATCCTCCTTAGTGAATTTCAGTAGCAACTCGAACAACCGACGCACGGCGTTGAGGTCTGCGTCAGCTTCGGTCCTTTGCACTGAACCGTCGGCATCCTTGTAGACCTGCTCAGATGGGAAGTAGACTTGAGTCGGCTGATCGATCAACAGGAAATGCGGGAATGGACGATTATTTTTCGCTGCGAACATATGCAGTGCAAGCAATGCAGACAAGTGGTAGGCCAGATGGTTTTCACCGCCACCAGTGCGACTCATGGGAACTGGACGTTCAGGGCGATCGAAGATGATCGTCAGTTGTGGTAGATTGAGCCTTGCAGGAAAGTCTCGGAACTCGGCCTCGAATTTCTGAATATACTTAGCAATCTGCGCAGAGATATTATTGAGGATCGAGGTCAGACGTTCATTGCTGTCATCGGCACCAATCTGCCCCTCAAGTTGTTTGACCTTGTTAATAAGTCGGCGATTTTCAATTTCCAGTTTAGCAAGATCTTCGTTTGGAAGGAGCGTTTCCAAGAATAAGCTGATACGACCAACCACTCTCGCAGCCGCGTTATTGCGGGTCCCTATCTGAGCAATGAATTCGTTGGCAGAGATAGCCGCTGACAGTTCCGCTTCCTTCCGTTTGATATTGCCAGCGATACCGTCCGCTTTACCAGTCAACTCGGCCAAGTAAGTTTCAAGCTTAGGGCGCTGGCCGGTGGCGATACGTAATTCTTTGTCCAGAGACTCTAATTCGTTCAGTAAGACGATGGCGACAGGAGACTCCAGCGCCAAGTTCTTTTCGCTGAACGGCCACTGCCATTCGCCGCTGTCAGGGTTCTTCGGTAGTGCCTTGATCGAAGCAAGTCGGTCTATCTGTTCGGTGGCCTCGTTTTCGTATCCGCCTGCTCTTCTGGTGAACTGTCTCGCCGCGTCAATGCGGGCCTGAATATCACGGCGGGCTTGACGTAATTGGACCAGTTCATCTTCTAGATACGAAATTCGGTTACCGTCATCGTCCGGCACCATTTCGGGTTTCCATGACAGCACAGATCTCAACGCCTTGATGGTCACTTCAACATTCGGGTTCTCGCCGATGTTCTCAATGACCCCAACAGTCTTAGCTTCCGAGTAAAGGCTGATGGCCTGCACCAGAGATGTGTCGACGTTATCGCGCGCCAGTTCCAGTTTCTTATTGCTGATCCTTAGGTCCCTTTGAGCTATACGTAGCTTAGACTCAAGTTCGAAGCGAGCATGGGAAGATACGCCGAGCAGAATTGGTAACGTGTCACGGATTGCCTGCGGCTGAAATTGCTCATTCTGACGGTAAAATAGTTGGTCCTTATTGGCGATCAATCCTTGCTTCTGGAACAGGTAATAGAAAGTGTGTTTGACGTTCGCATTGTAACTGTTACGGCTGTGTTCAAGCGCAACTTCAGTGCGGTTTTCGGGAATACCGAGCAAGCGCGACAGCAGTTCAACAATACTGTCGTCATCCGTATTGGCTACCAACTCCTTGAAGTCGGGTACTTTTAACTCGGTCCCTCTTCGCAGCATTGCTATGCTACAACTTGCGCTACCACCAAGTGGTGTCGGCTTGGCGACCATAACCTGCTCTTTCTCGAACTGGTAGATCACGGCGAACCAAGCCACCTTATCGCGGATGATACCTTCGGGGACGTTAAACAAAGAACGCCCCATGCAATATTCGATGATCTCGGAGAGTGCGGACTTGCCTGTGGAAGAGCGACCTGTGATGATGTTGAGCCCATCCACCTTGAATCGCAGGTCACGACGCTGGCTATCATGGCTATATATATGAATGGATCTGATTTTCATGGACGGATTCCAAAAGTTGTATAAACAGTCGCCCTGTCGGCGATGCGTGCAAACTCCTTACCGACGATGCGCGCTACTTTCTGGCTAGCTACAGTCTCGGCGGTTCCTTTAATGCTCTTGCGCACTTTCTTGGACACGGTCTGGATGCGACCATCGTCTGCAATGGTGATGCATCCCCTTTCCATCAGCAAACCAAACCCCTCGAGGGCATATGGCAGCATTTGCGTAACCCGATCGGCGAACCCCACCATAATTTGCTGGTTCGTTTCTGCTATCTTAAGCAGATAGCTGCGTGGATTACTGGCAATCACCTCGCGCGAATCCTTGTATAGACATAGGGGCAGAACAAGTAATGACAGAGAGAATGGCATACCACGGGAGTTTTCTTCTTCATAGCCATGTAGGGCACGGAACAGAACCAAACCACAGAATGCGGGGTTAAACAGGTTTCGAATCTCGAAAGGGCGCTGATCCCATCGTTTCATGAAGCGCCCCCTAGCACATCTCCGAGGTGCTCAAGGAATTTGGGATGCCAGTAGACCTTAGGTTTTGGTGAGGTATCGGCTAGAATGTGAAAGCTACCACGAAGGACATAAGGCTCCATCACCCGTGAGCGGATGTGCAGGGATTCAATTTTCCCGGTTTCAAATTCCGCCCAGTTGTAGAGAGTGGCACCAGCTTCACGCAACGCATCCTCGGCACTATCGTCCTTTAGATTCTCGAAAACGACATCCTTGTAACGACTCCACTCGTCGGCGAGACGCTCTTCATATTCCTCGACCTCTCCCGACACAAGCAGGTTTTCGCGCGCCCAAGCCGACCGTTGCTCGAACGCCCGATAGAAGTCCAAAATCGCATTCCTGATCCGGCTAGAGGAGATGCCAATTTTACGTAGTTGAGTTACGAACAGACGCGGATCGGCATCTGTATCAATCTCCTCAACAGGCATTTTCCCGCGAAAAGTGATGGGTAGGTTGTTTGCTTTGTACTCCTCGGAAAAGTTAGAAAGCTTGTCCGAGACTTCGTAGCCAAATATTCCCTCTACTCTGGTGCCGGTCAATTGTTTGATCACTGCATCAGTCCACCAGCCTTCCAGTCGTTCGAAGACGAATTCACGGTGCTCGCGCCGGATACTTCGCATATGATTATCCCTGATGAGAGCTGGAATATCGTCGATACGTGGGCTGCCATCAAGGATCACTATGCGTTCAAGGAAGTCTTGCTTTTCAGAATCACTTAGTTCATTAAACGCCGCCGCGATCGGCGTGATGAGTTTTGATTTTGACTGAGCGAGCGCAGCATTGACCAACTCGCTAAGTGTTTCTGCACCGTTAGAAATGACAGGTTGCCCTGGGAGAAGGCGTGTAAGGAATGAGTCTGTCGATACTGTACCAGTGGTGAATAGAAAGAACCGTAGGTTCGATCCAAGGCAACCATCTCGCTTGTAACGCACCATCCAGATATTGACTGACTTCCAGAAATCGGTCGATAGGTCGGTCAGCCTATCACCTATTGCCTTGTGTTTAAGCGAAGCCAAAGATTTGACTCCGTTGCTATCGAGAAAGTCGATATCATCATCCTTTTCAAGGAAGATAGCAGTATCTTCCGGCAACTGGAGTATATGTAGCAGGGCAAGGCGTGTCTGGTAGATGTATCCCAAACCCTGCTCACCAGCAGCAAACTTGTCGGTGGGAGTTCCGTCCATCTCAAATTCCTAATCTAATTTTCGAAGGGGGGCGACGTTGTGGGAATATGCACATCTACCCACGTCCCATTTATCACAGGCTTCGGCTTCTTCGAGACTGCTGGTTGCTTGTCCCGCATGCCAGCCCATATGTGCCTATAAAACGACGAATTGCAGGCAGAATGAGACATAGCTCTCTATATGGAGATTTTTGAGATGTTCGTCTAGCGATATAAAATTCTACGCTGTTTCTTTTTCACATCACCACTTGATTCCAAAAGTAAATTTAATCTTATAGCCACCTACCTGTCAACGCTGTATGCAATATCAATGGGATATAAAACATTAGATGGAACAAAGACAAGATCATGTGATGATTCCTATGATGCATTTACAGGATCCAGAGAAGGCAGGGTAATTATCGTTATTCTTACGGAAACCGGTTAAACATAGAGGTTATCTGGCAGCAATAAGAATAATCAGGAAACTAAGTTTACATATCGGGTGCTGAGCCAGTAGACTTACTAGCACAACGTGTAGTTATGATTAATTCCGCCGGATAAACCAACGTAAAACTTTTAACGTCCGCTCCTCGTTCATAGCCGACCGTCAAATTTAATCGTGCCCTACCGTAGGATAGAGTCAGGTCAAGTCGCAGCTAATAAAAATCATGACTATCATGACTATTTTGATTCTCTTTCACATGTCATATTAACGTAAATTTAAAGCCTTCTATTTGGAGTGGTCTGGAAATAGGTTACCGATATAATTCAGCCAGCGACACCAACACACAATAGGGCATAAATGATTTAGACAAACGACCAGAACGGGTCACCTCGTATTGACAACCTCTCCCTGACTCCCCCAAAATCCCGTTGTGTTCCTGACATTATTTTTTTGTCCCAGGAAATGAATTACCCATTGACCTGATGATTTCCGTTTATTAGCGTAGTCAGACTTATCAATGATCCGGTCGCTTGCGAGGATCACCTTCGGGCAGCGACAGCAACACTCCTGTAGCCTGCAAGGGAGTACACACTGTGTGGTACATCTGCGCACCTTTGGAAGCAGATATCGTCAGTCTGATGACGATGAAGGTCTCTTAATCTCATCCATGATGGCCAACAGGCCAGTCACCCAACGGGGAACACATTTCCCATTGGGTCAGGTGTTCTCCGTTGTTTTATCAGGAGAATACCATGCAACAAAATACCACCCCGGCCACGGTGCACACTGTGTCCCCGGCTGAATTATCCCCTTTTGCTGAAATTTTTCCGCACACCGGTTCACTGGAACTGATGCTGCTGGAGCACACGTTCATTAAAGCCGCTGCTGTGCTTTGTGACGATGAGCGGTGTGACCGATGGCAGTACCGGAAAGTGTCAGACCGCATCGCCTATATCGTGCCGATGCGGCCGGATTCTTCTGTGGTTAACGTGGATACGACTGACTTTAAAGGTGAAGTCTCCGCCGATGCCTTTGGACTGATGGTGACCCTGAGCGTATTGGGTTATCTGACTGACCTGATGAAGCTGGACGGGTACGCTGAGCGGTTTTGCGCCTTGCGTGAATATGCGTGGCAACATCCTCAGGCTTCGTGTATCCGGGCGGCTTTAGGTTTAAAGGGTGCATAGCGGGAGAAAGTGATGCTAAATAATGAACTGATTATGCTGGACAGTCTTGCGCTGTCGGTCGTGTTTCCCGACAAAACCCCGCTGGAACGGTTGTTTCTGGGGTTTCTGCTGGCGAATACCGCTTCACAGTTGTGTGGTGCGTATCGTCCTGAGCGGTGGAGCAGCCGGAAAGTGTCTGAATCACTGACGTATATGATACCCACAGCGGCAAAAACCTATTCGGTTTATCTGCCGGAGACGAAATTGACTGTCACGCTTTCTGCGGATGCGTTTGGTCTGGCCGTCACTGCTATTGTGTTTGCCCGTATCGCACAGCTGGATGAACCGAATGCCGATGCGTTCCGGTTCTGCGAACTGCGGGAATACGCGCTACACCACCCGGAAACCGGGCTGATACGTGCTGTACTGGCGTTACAGCCTAAAGAAGAAGTCATCAGTCCGGCACTTGTCCATAGCCCGAATAACAACAATGACCACTGACGTTATCAGCCCATGAAGCTGTTAACTCTTTTCTTAAGCGCCTGACCGGGGAGCCGACAACACCTTCCTGTATTGGGCGGGTGTTGTCTTTTATTGACGTCAAATCAAGGGGGAGCTGCACCATGAACCCGGTTTTTTTACCGATGCCGGATAACACGGTATTGGCCTCGCAGGAAGACATTTTTACCGTGCAAGTCACCGGCCTGCTGCAACATCCCCAACGGCCCCAATCGCTGCGGGAGGAAACCCTGACCGTGTGTGAGACAGACTCGGTCACCGAAGCGGTACAACGGCTGAAAGTGATTCATTTTTTGGGTGACTGGCCGGTACCGGAAATGCCCTCTACTCAGTGTCGGCGGGCTTTTTTTCCACTGACCGTGATGATTTATGACGCCAAAGATAACAAGGTACTCGGCGGCCGCTTTTATGACGAGATTGTCTGGGCGCAGCCGGTCACAGTGACGTCAGAGCGTCTGTCACTGGAGCAGAAACAACTGCGCTTGTGTCAGTTGGCCACGTTTGAGCTGAGCTGGCAGAATGCAGAGGCGGCCCGTGTCTTGTGGCATGAGGCGAATTTACTGTCGCTGCATGTGGTGTCGCCTGATTATCAGCACCATCATGAAGTACAGGATATTCTTCGGCACGGCACAACTGTCAGTATCTGAAAGTGAGGTATCACCATGGAACCCTTACGTTTAACGGTCTGGCAGATGATTGCCGCTGCGCTACTGAAACGCCATTTTGGCCTGAACCTGAACGATACGGTGTTGTGTGAAACCGGTACCGTGGCGGAACTGCTAACCAGCGGTGTCCGGCCTTCGGAAGCCATTAACGAGTTGGTGGATAAATACGACTTAACCCGGCTGAATTCGCAGGCTATTCCACGCAGTACGCCTTATCTGGATATCCACGATGAACTGACGGTCATTTTTGATAGCGGTCTGGCTGAAATGCTGTTCAGGCAAGCCAAACCGTAACCCTTTTTTTATTACCCATCGGGGGAACTGACTCCTGTGGGGAACAGTTTCTCCTGTTTACGCTTATCAAACTTATGAGGAACATAATCATGGCAGAATGGGTTACTAATCAACTGGAAGTCACCGGCAAATCCGTCTGTATCGATGTGATGCAGCAATGGGTCTGTGGGGAAGAATTCCCCCGTTACCGTCAGGCTGTATTGCAGAGCCTGCGGCTGTTTCTGGCCGGCTGTGCGGGGATATTAAAGCCGACCAAACCGCAAACCTACACGCCGTATCCGGAACTGGTACGGGGGACGGCAGCGCCGACCGCGCAGAATCTGGCGTTTGAACAATGGCTGGCGCTGTTACAGGACAATGTGTTGCTAACTACAGAAAATATGAAGCGGATTGACAGTATCTACCGCCAGTCGGGCTTAAGCCTGCTGCGCTGGGAGAATGTGCCGACGTCAGCACGTGACATTATCGCCCGCCTTCTGACCCGCCAGTACACTGACTGGTTCGGGATGGTGGGCTGGTCTGACAATCTTGATATCAGTGCATGCTGGGAGAAGCTGGCGGTTTCCCCGACCTCTGCACAGCCGTGCGATATGCTGATGATACGACCAACCCGACTGGCCACGGAAATTAACGGCAACAGTGGCTTGCTGAAAGGGATAGCCACCACGGCTCAGTTCTACGATGAGCACTATGGGCTGGAATGGCCGTTCGGTTATCATGTCCGCTGGGAACGGCGCAATGTCAGCAGTCTGATGGTGCGTTTTGACACCCCGTGGGTACCGCCCTCGGCGGAACTGATGGGCGGATTGTCGTCGGTGTTTGATTGTGAAATCCGGCACTGGTACAGCGAACCGTCAGGCCAGCTCAAAGGCTACGATTGTTATGATCAGGGCGAACATGTGGACAGCCACAACGGGCAGGCAGGACGTGAAAATCGTCCGGCACTGTATCTGGTTAACGGCGACAAAACCGAAACAGCACCGGCATTACCTGCGATTGCCGTCGGGCAGTAACTCTCTGTTTAAATTATCTTTAATTTATCTTTACTTCAACCGAATGGGGAAGCAGGTTCCCCTTTCGGGGTGTGTTTTCCTTTTTTTGTTTTATAAGGAAAACACGCAATGGCACCACGTCCTGATTATCAACATGAATTTATTTCGCTGTTTAAACAAACTGCACGCTACCACAACCGTCATCAGGTCTTTCGGGATTTTTGCAACTGTACGATGGCGGCGATCCACAACAAATATTGTTTCAGTGAGGAACTGGAGCAGTTCTATCTGAAAACCATCAGGAAGTACAAGCGGGAAGATGTTGACCGGATCGTCAAACTTTTTTCGTATACCGTGCTGGCGCTGGCAGAAGAACCCTGTGATTTTCTCGGCAGTGTGTTTATGCGGCTGGAACTGGGGGATAAGGGGCTTCAGCAGTATTTTACCCCCTGGGGCGTGGCCAGAATGATGGCACAATTACAATTGAATGATGTGTCTGAATTGTTGCAGACCCAGCCTTTTGTCACCCTCCACGAGCCTTGCTGTGGTGCCGGTTGCATGACTTTAGCCGCTGCCGAGGTATTACGGGAGCAGGGGCATGATCCGTTATCCAGTCTGTGGGTCTGTGCCATTGATATTGACCCGTTGGCAGCGGTGATGACGTATATCCAGCTTTCCCTGACCGGTATTCCGGCTGCGGTCACTATCGGCGATGCGTTGCGTGATCCCGGCAGCGAACGAACCCGCTACACGCCTGCCCACTATCTGGGTAACTGGTCACAGCGTTTGCCGGCCTATGAACAAGCCGCATGAACCTTTTTTCACATTGACTATGCTTCCGACTCATTGCGCCTTTCGGGGCGCTTTTTAATTTTTCAATGCCATTAATCTATTGATTTATGATGAAAATTAAGCTGATTCAGTAAGCTGAACAATAGGTGAAACGAGTCAGGTTAATTTTCATTTTCGCAAAAAGAGTTTCTCCTTGTTTCAGAGTGGGATTGACCGACACTGGGCCAAATTTGAAAAGGAGAAAAATGATGTTTGAACGTTTTAAATCGCATTTTACCCGTCCGCCTGCGCCACAGAAAAAATCATCAGAGCAAAAAATAAGCGAGGTTCGTGATAACGGGGGCTATTTCTGGCCACAATCGACTGATACGTTGCTGGCAACGCCCTTGCGCCGTCAGTGCCTGCAACAATTATGGCAAAACAGTACATTACCCGAAGGCTTGTATCAGCGTTTTTACCTTGCACCGGTGAAGCAATTGCTGGGCAGCGTTCAGCAGGTACCCGCCGCTCCGGAGGGCGACTGGTCAGGCCGTGGCGGGTTTGCTGACCTGACGATGCAATTTACCACCTGTGCCGTGCGGTTAGCGAAAGGGCATCTGTTACCACCGGGTGTCGCACCAGAAACGCAGGCAGTACAGAGTGTCTTATGGCAGGCGGTGGTGTTCTGGGCAGCGTTATCTTACCACCTGCCGCTGTTGCGGCAATTGGAGGGTGAGCTGGACGACGGGCATTACTGGCAGCCGGGCGTCTGTATCCCCGACAAACCGTTTCGTTTCCGCTTTCGTGCGCCCGGAAATGTGTTGCTTGTACCACAGGAGCTATTGCTGGCCGCCCGCCTGTTACCGGAAGAGGTCATCCGGTGGGTGATGACGGTGCCAGAAGCATGGTGTTGTTTGATACTGCACATGAATGGAAATCCCTCTTCTCTCTCACTGATTGACGCTTTGCTTCAGGAAGCGGCCGAATGGGTTCACTCGCCCTTGGTGAAGCCGGTGATTTCACCGCCTCCGGTAGCAGAAACAGATTTCGATTCTGAAATTGATGTCGTACCGGAAACCATATCCATTCCTCCCGCAAATGAAATGAAAAGTTTATCTCAATCCACTTCGGATGATACCCAGACGTTATTGTCATTATTTCAATTCAATGATGAAGCTTTGCCGTCAATAGGTATGAATAAAAATGATAACGATTTGAAGTAATTTGATGAGCCGCCGTGAGTGGCTTATCAATATGTTAATATTGAAATAATTTTATTTAGTTATTTATTTTTACGGAATTATTAGCTGCTTGCTGTATCGAAAAGCAGCGTTGTTGTGTTGTTGATAACAGGAAAAAATGATGCACGGAACAGAAGAAAAAATGGGCTGGGATGAATTGTTAGACGAGTACTTTTTTTCACATATCCTGAGACCAGACACCGAGTGGAGCTATCGGAAGGTCGTGCGGGGTTTTACCCGATTTATGGGGGAAGGCATATCACCGGAACAGGTGATTCACCGGGAGGTGTTGCGGTGGCGGCGTCATCTTCTGCTGGAGAAAAAACAGTCAAGCCACACCTGGAATAATAAAGTGGCTCATCTGCGGGCGATTTTTAATTTTGGTATGGAGCGGAAATTACTGCCCCATACCGAGAACCCGTTTAACAATGCGGTGGTGAAAAAAGAGAAGAAAAAGAAGAAGATCCTGAGTGATTCGCAGATAAACCGTATGAACCTGTTGATGGGGAAGTTTGCTGAAGAAGAAAGAACACAGACGATACCACGGGGAGGGCGATGTGCCTTGTATCCGACCTGGTATTGGTCAACGGTGCTGTTTACCCTGCGCTTTACGGGAATACGCCAGAATCAGTTACTGCACCTGCGGCTGCGGGATATCAATCTGGAAAATAATTATATAGAACTGGGTCTGGAAGGCAGTAAAAACCACTGTGAATGGGAGATACCGATTGTTCAGCCACTCAAACCCCGGTTGGCGCAATTAGTTAAGCGTGCAATAGCCGCCGACGCTAAAGCTGACGATCCTATTTTCGATCTCAGCCGATTAAGTGTGCCGCACCAAAGCCGGCTTTCCCGTTACAATTATGATATTGACAGGGAAAAACAACAGCTCCGTTCTTTCTTCCGTCGGTTGTCCAGAGAGTGCGGCTTTGCAGTTTCTCCCCACCGTTTTCGTCATACGATGGCAACGACACTGATGAAATCGCCGGATCGTAATCTGCCGCTGGTAAAACGCTTATTGGGGCATCGTAATGTGGCGACCACGATGGAATACATTGATCTTGATATGGAAGTGACGGGCAAAACTCTGGAACGGGAGCTGGGGTTGTATACCGATCGCTCTGATGAGAGTTCCGATGAGAATGAATAAAACGGCGTAAAATAAAAAAAGACAGGGCAGGTTTCAGACAGGATTGAGGTGGAGGTGTGAGTGAACTGCCCTGCATCAATAGGGATGGTATGAAAAAATGGCTAATTTCGATCCCCTGTCCCGTAAAGTTTTTCCCTTACTTGACATCAGAATCAATTACTGAAATCATTACCTTAAACGAGAAAAGGGTAACTGTTAAAACAGCTACCCTGTCATCTTGTCTTAAATGTTCTTTTCAACTAAACAGTACAAATTGAGCTGATTAGGATTTAACATTTAATTAACGATTGATTCTTTTTTGCGCTTTTGTCAGGAAATTTAACAACCTAGGACAAACCCGCATGGAAACTTGGTGCCCGGAGGCGGAATCGAACCACCGACACGGGGATTTTCAATCCCCTGCTCTACCGACTGAGCTATCCGGGCTAACGGGGCGCATTAAACCGTATTCAGCCTAATCCGTCAAACGCTTTCTGCAAAAAAACTATTAAAATTGATTGCTTGCTCTATTTTTATACCAACTTAGTGTGGTTATTCAGCTAGGGCTGTTTTTTATTAACTTAATGCCCCATTTTTCCGGCATTTTGTGATGGTTAGTATATCTTGTGCCAGTAGTTTCGCTGTGTTTACATCTTCAAGCTTTCTGTTCACTAATAACTTACTGAGACATCCTTCAAGGATAAGTTCCATCTGTTTGGCGACTTGCTTACTGTCGTCAATATCAAGTTGTTGCAATAACTCTTCCGTGTAATGAAAAGAATTTTGTTTTTGCAATTCTGCCAATTGGTGGATTGGATGGTCTGCGTCAGGAAAAGCACTGCAAGCAGCAATGAATAAACAGCCCGGATAACGATGTTCTTGGACTTTGTCCTTGAGGGCATCGTAGCGTGCCAATAATTTTTGCTCAGGGCTTAAGGTCTCATCCAGTAGGGTTTGACGCTGCCAGATTTCAATCTGTTGGCTGTGATAGCGAAGACAATCATAGAGCAGCGCTTCACGATCGGGCCAAAAATGCCTTATCTGGCTAATATCAACATTCAGGGGAGTTAAAAGTGTCTCCAGTGTTGCTGACAGTCCATGCTGTTCCAATGAGTTAAGAACATGTCTAAGTACATATTCACGTTGCACAGTAGCTCTCCTTCCAGATTATTTTTGTTGTAGTCGCTGTAGTTGCCGGTTAAAACGCTGTGCGTCCATGAATCCATTGACTTGCAACTCGGTTAGCTCTTTTCCCTGCGTATCAAAAAATAAGATAGTGGGAAGTCCATATACATTCAGTTTTTGTAACAATTCTTTCTGCTTTGGGCCGTTATCTGTGACATCCGCCTGTAACAAAAGGAATTGGTTCAATTGTGCCTGTACTTGTGAATCACTAAAAGTATATTTTTCAAACTCCTTGCAAGCCACACACCACTCAGCATACAGATCCAACATAATCGGTTGATGGCGATTCTCAGCTAAAATTTGACTTAATTCCTGCCAGTTATTGATTTGTTGAAATTGCAGGGTAGTTTTTTGCTGTTCCGCTGTAGAACTTCCCCACACCCAATCTTGCAAAGGGCGTGAAGCGATAAGAGCCAGAGCCAGTAAAATAATCTGTAAGACCCGCATCCAGCCATTTTTGCTGCCTAGTGTTAATGCAAGTGCCCAACCAAAGAAAGATACAGCCAATAGGCTCCACAATCTTATGCCCCATGTGTCGCCAAGCACCCGTTCAAGCAAGAAGACTGGCAGAGCCAATATAATGAATCCGAAGGCTTCTTTGACATACTGCATCCACGGGCCACTGCGTGGCAGGAGTTTGTGACCAAATAGTGTGACTGCGATAAGCGGCAGTCCCATTCCCAATGCGTAAAGATACAGAGTTAATCCTCCGACCAATGTATTACCGCTTTGGGCTATATAAAGCAAAATAGCACTGAGCGGTGCGGTAGTGCAGGGAGAAGCTATTAATCCCGCTAAAGCCCCCATAACGAATACGCCAATGTAAGAGCCGCTTTGCTGTTGATTGCTCCAATTCACTAAACGAGTTTGGACAGAAGAAGGAAGTTGTAATGTATATAGCCCAAACATTGATAAGGAGAGCAAGATAAACAGTACTGACAGCCCTACAAGGATGTAAGGATTTTGCAGAGCCGCTTGAAATTGTAAGCCGGCAGTCGCGACGACTACGCCAAGTATAGTATAAGTGAGCGCCATCCCCTGAACATAACTCATGGCGAGCCAAAAGATTCGTTTCAAGCTGTCAGGGCGTTTTTGACCCAAAATAATGCTGGAAATCAGCGGATACAAGGGCAGCACACAGGGAGTAAAAGCAATCCCAATTCCAATTAACAGCGCCCAGAGTGGCGAAAATGGGGTGTCATGGGGTTTAGAGGGAACATATCCTTGTTGCGCGGTTTCATTACTGGATTGGGGGGAAGCAACAACGGCTTGCAATGGTACGTTCAGGGTTGCAGGTGGATAACAATAACCCGCTTCTGCGCATCCTTGATAAGTAACCTGAAGAGATCCATCGTTGGTGGCTGACAGGATAGGGATATTAATGCGCGCTGATTGAAAATAGACCTCTGTCTTACCAAAAAACTCATCTTTATGATTGATGCCTTTGGCATACGTAATTTTACCCAGTGATGCTTCTTGATTAGGAGTGATACTGAATTGTTTTCGATAGAGGTAATAACCGGGTTTGATATCCCAGTTCAGTGTGAGTTTATTTCCTTGTTGCTGAAAATCAAACATGAATGCCTGATCAGCAGGAAGGTAGAGATGTTTCTCGGATTGTTCAAACAGTGCGCTAGCTTTGCTAGGAGACAGAACGATACCGCTAAACAAGAGAAACAACATGAGAATACGTTTCATCATAAGGTAATCTTTAACCTGCCTGTATCGTGGGTTTGATTCGTAAACTTTATAAGAACCTGAACTACAATCGATGATGTTCATAGCAGAAAGTTAATCGTATAATATTAAGACAATCATATGTTTTTGAAAAGGAATAAAGTGCAAGGACGGGAGAGTTCAGGGGCCTGTCAGCCCCTGAAATAACGTTTCAAAACATTCGATATGTTGAAGCTACAAAATCATACCACCAAACAGGAAACCGAATGTGACAGCCAATACAACGGCAATAGTGCCTGGAATAAAGAATGGATGGTTGAAAACAAAACGCCCGATACGGGTAGTTCCGGTATCATCCATCTGCACAGCCGCAACTAATGTCGGATAAGTTGGCAGGATAAACAGGCCAGATACGGCAGAGAAAGATGCGATCGCTGTTAATGGCGTGACATGCAGTGCCAGAGCCATTGGCATCAAGGCTTTCGCTGTTGCGGCTTGTGAGTAGAGCAAAGCTGAACAGAAGAAAAATATAATTGCCAATAACCACGGCTGGGCATGAATCAAACTCCCCGCAGTTTCTTTGATCCAACCCATGTTAGCTTGAACAAATGTGTCCCCTAACCATGCAACTCCCAAAATACAGATACATGCACTCATCCCTGCTTTAAAAGTGCTTGAATTTAAAATAGCGTCGGTATTAACAGAGCAAATAATGGTGGTAAGGGTAGCAATACTGAGCATGATGATCAAAATCGCATTTGTAGTGTTCATCAGGGGTTTCTCAACAAGGCCGATACTCGGGCTGTTGATAATGGCATAAATGACGACACTAACGACCCCCAGGAAGAACAACAAAACAGAGCGTTTTGCTTTGGGCTTGATTTGAATCTGGCTGGTTCCACGCATTTCTACCAAGTTATCTGCAAGGCGTTTTTGGTAAACGGGATCATTCGACAACTTGGAATCAAAAAGCCATGAAATAATGAATGACATAAGGATGATGGCGCAAAATGTTGAAGGTAATAATACCATTAACAGATGGATATAACTGATGCCTTGTCCTTCCATAATGGATGCCATGTAAACAACAGCTGCAGAAATAGGGGAAGCAGTGATCCCGATCTGGGCAGCGACAACAGCGGTTGAGAGTGGACGGCATGGTTTTATGCCCTGCTCTTTAGCAACTTCTGCAATAACTGGCAGTGTTGCCAGTGAGATGTTTCCCGTACCTGCAAACAGCGTCAGAAAATAAGTGACGATAGGTGCAAGGATTGTGATGTATTTGGGATTCTTGCGCAGTAATTTCTCAGTTTGCTGAACTAGATAATCTAGCCCCCCAGCCACTTGCATGGCTGATATTGCAGCAATGACAGCCATGATTATAGAGATAACATCAAATGGAATACTGCCTGGTTTAACACCGATGGCGGCGAGAATTATCACACCAAGTCCACCAGCAAAACCAATACCTATTCCTCCTAATCTTGCCCCTAGAAAAATGGCCAGCAGAACGATAACCAATTCTACGGCTAACATGTTAAATACTCCTTCATTTATTTAGTCTTATGAAAATTTATGGTTAATATTTTGTGTTTGCTGAAAATTAAAAAGGCACGCTTCCGGTTGGAATTGCGTGCCTTAATAATTAAGACGAACTCGTTATTATAATCAATTTAATTAGTCATCAAAACGTTTGGCTTTATAAGTTGGATGTTTCAGGTTCTCAACGGAGAATATATCATCTAACTCAGCTTCAGTCAGCAAACCTCGCTCAAGCACGACTTCACGGACGTTCTTGCCAGTTTCAGCACAGATCTTGCCCACGATATCGCCATTATGATGGCCAATAAATGGGTTCAGGTAAGTGACAATACCGATAGAGTTGAACACGAAGCTTTCACAGACTTCTTTATTGGCAGTAATGCCGTTGACACATTTTTCAACCAGATTACGGCATGCGTTGCTCAGGATAGACATAGACTCAAACATAGCCTGACCAATCGCCGGTTCCATTACGTTAAGCTGCAACTGACCGGCTTCTGCTGCCATCGTGATGCAGGTATCGTTACCAATGACTTTGAAGCACACTTGGTTAACGACTTCTGGTACAACAGGGTTAACTTTAGCTGGCATGATGGAAGAACCAGCCTGCAATTCTGGCAGGTTGATTTCATTCAGGCCAGTACGGGGACCGGAAGAGAGCAAGCGCAAGTCGTTACAAATTTTGGACATCTTAACAGCCAGACGCTTCAACGCGCTGTGAACCATAACATAAGCCCCGCAGTCAGAAGTAGCTTCGATCAAATCTTCTGCTGGCAGGCAAGGCAAGCCTGTCACTTCCACCAATTTTTCAACGACCAGTTGTTGGTAACCTAGTGCAGTATTCAAACCAGTACCGATAGCAGTAGCGCCAAGGTTGACTTCCAGCAGCAGTTCTGCCGTACGGGTGATGTTTTTGATCTCTTCTTTCAACAGAATGGAAAAAGCACGGAACTCTTGGCCCAGAGTCATTGGGACAGCATCCTGCAACTGGGTACGGCCCATTTTCAGGATGTCATCGAATTCAATCCCTTTTTTGTCGAAGCCTGCTTTCAGAAGCTCAATTGAGCCAATTAAGTGCATCAGGGAATTATAAACAGCAATACGGAAGCCTGTAGGATAAGCATCATTGGTTGACTGGCTTCTGTTCAGGTGATCATTTGGGTTCAGGTACTCATATTCACCCTTTTGATGTCCCATCAACTCCAAGCCAATATTTGCCAGCACCTCATTGGTATTCATGTTCAGTGAAGTACCTGCGCCACCCTGAAAGACATCAACAGGGAATTGATCCATACATTTGCCTGCATTGAGGACTTCATCACATGCTTTGACAATAATGTCCGCCACTTTTCCCGGAATAGTATGGAGTTCTTTGTTTGCCAGTGCTGCGGCTTTCTTTACCATCACCATGCCTCGGATAAATTCAGGCACGTTGTTGATGGTACGGTCACTAATATAAAAATTTTCAATCGCACGTAGAGTGTGAATGCCGTAATAGGCTTCAGCAGGAACTTCTCGTTTACCTAACAGGTCTTCTTCGATACGAATGTTGTTTGACATGAGAACCTTCTTAAATTAGATGCGTTTTTTACTGTTCTATTATGTGTTTGTTGAGAAATAATGTTGCCAACAACAATTTCCCTGATATTAGTCACTTATCATGGAATTGCTGCGCGATCATATGTGGATTTGTGAGAAATGCCTTGAACCTGGATCACTTTATAATGCTATTTTACTAATGAAATAACATATGTGTGACTAAGGTCACAATTACACAGGGAAAAAGTTAAGTGTCCGAAGTATTGAAAACTGCCACCATAATCCCCACATACACTATCTAACCCCATATTATGTGATCTAATATAGTGTGCATGATCAAATAGTGTGAACTCTCAATAATAATGAAAGGAGACCCACGTGCACTGGCTCCCACTTATTCTTATATGCCTTCTGGTTTACATCGAGTCTGTCCTGTTTGTTCGGATTGCCTCTGAAGTTGGGGTCCTGTTGACTCTGTTGTTGGTTATCCTTACCTCTTGTCTTGGTGTGTCCCTTGTGCGTAATCAAGGCATCAAGAATTTTATGTCTATGCAGCAAAAAATTGCAGCAGGTGAGAGCCCAGCGGAAGAAGCAGTCAAAAGTGTTTCTCTGGTAATAGCTGGATTCTTGCTGATATTGCCCGGTTTTTTTACCGATTTTCTCGGATTATTATTGTTGTTGTCCCCAGTACAAAAACGCCTGACAGCGAAGTTATTGCCTCATATTAAGTTGTACCGCCCGAATACTTTTTATAGTTCCGGTAAACATGGTTCTGATAAACATAGTCCCGGTAATCATGCCGATAGTTATGGTCAGAATGGACAAACATTTGAGGGAGAATATGAGCGTAGGCAAGATGGCTCTTCCTATACATTGGATGATCAAAAATCCGGTGAGCAAAAAAATCATGGTGGACATGGCAGCGAGCATAATAAGAAATAATGATCTCTGCTTTAGTTAAAATTTCAGTGGGTAAGAAAAAAGTAAAATATTTTTTGTTGCCCCCCTTGAAGTAATGACCTCAAGCCCCAACTTGTAGCTTCGTGGTACTGGTTCTGTTGAGGTCTGGTATCAATCCTCTTACCTGATATGGACTTTATTTATAGGAGATCTACCAATGAAAATTCGTCCATTACATGACCGCGTTATTGTCAAGCGTACAGAAGTTGAATCAAAATCCGCTGGCGGGATTGTTCTGACTGGCTCCGCTGCGGGCAAATCTACCCGTGGGGAAATTTTGGCAATCGGCAATGGTCGCATCCTTGAAAATGGGGAAGTGAAAGCGCTGGATGTAAAAGTGGGTGATACCGTCATTTTTAATGAAGGTTACGGCGTCAAAACAGAAAAGATCGATAATGAAGAAGTATTGATCATGTCTGAAAGCGACATTCTGGCAATTGTTGAAGCGTAATTGAGTATCTTGTTACGCTCAGATCTTCTTAATTGAACGAATTTAAAGGAAAGACACAATGGCAGCGAAAGACGTTAAATTTGGTAATGATGCTCGCAGCAAAATGCTACGTGGTGTGAATGTACTGGCTGATGCAGTTAAAGTAACCCTGGGCCCTAAAGGCCGTAACGTAATTTTAGATAAATCTTTCGGTGCGCCTGTCATCACGAAAGACGGCGTATCTGTAGCACGTGAAATCGAATTGGAAGACAAATTCGAGAATATGGGCGCTCAGATGGTTAAAGAAGTCGCTTCTAAAGCCAATGACGCAGCAGGTGATGGTACTACCACAGCAACCGTATTGGCTCAAGCGATCGTCACTGAAGGTCTGAAAGCTGTTGCCGCTGGCATGAACCCAATGGATCTGAAACGCGGTATCGATAAAGCGGTTGTTTCCGCGGTTGAAGAGTTGAAAAAACTGTCCGTACCTTGCTCTGATTCCACTGCTATTGCACAGGTTGGTACTATCTCTGCAAACTCCGACGACACCGTAGGTAAATTGATCGCAGAAGCGATGGACAAAGTTGGTAAAGAAGGTGTAATCACCGTTGAAGAAGGTACTGGTCTGGAAGACGAGCTGGATGTTGTTGAAGGTATGCAGTTCGACCGTGGCTACTTGTCTCCTTATTTCATCAATAAACCAGAGTCTGGTTCTGTTGAACTGGAAAACCCATACATCCTGTTAGTTGACAAGAAAATTTCCAACATCCGTGAACTGTTGCCAGTTCTGGAAGGCGTAGCTAAAGCAAGCAAGCCTTTGGTAATCATTGCTGAAGATGTTGAAGGTGAAGCGCTGGCAACTCTGGTTGTTAACAACATGCGTGGTATCGTGAAAGTGGCTGCGGTTAAAGCTCCTGGCTTTGGTGATCGCCGTAAAGCAATGCTGCAAGATATCGCTACCCTGACTAATGGTACTGTTATCTCTGAAGAGATCGGTCTGGAGCTGGAAAAAACGACTCTGGAAGATCTGGGTCAAGCAAAACGTATTGTTATCAACAAAGACACCACAATTATCATTGATGGCGTAGGTGAAGAAGGCGCAATTGCTGCACGTGTTACTCAAATCCGTCAGCAAATCGAAGAATCTACTTCTGACTATGATCGTGAAAAACTACAAGAGCGTGTAGCTAAACTGGCGGGCGGTGTTGCAGTAATCAAAGTCGGTGCAGCAACTGAAATTGAAATGAAAGAAAAACGCGCTCGCGTTGACGATGCACTGCATGCAACCCGTGCGGCTGTAGAAGAAGGTGTTGTTGCTGGTGGTGGTGTTGCTCTGGTTCGCGTAGCTGCTGCTATTTCTGAGCTGACTGGCGACAACGAAGATCAAAACGTGGGTATCCGTGTTGCACTGCGTGCAATGGAAGCACCAATGCGCCAGATCGTAGACAACGCAGGTGAAGAACCATCTGTTGTTGTAAACAACGTGAAAGCGGGTAAAGACAACTACGGTTATAACGCTGCAACCGAACAGTACGGCGATATGATCGGTATGGGTATCCTGGATCCAACTAAAGTAACCCGTTCTGCACTGCAATTCGCAGCTTCTATCGCAGGCTTGATGATTACTACCGAAGCCATGGTGACTGAACTGCCTAAAGATGACAAAGCTGACTTAGGTGCTGCTGGTGGCATGGGCGGCATGGGTGGTATGGGCGGCATGATGTAGTGCGACGAGAGTCGTGTAGGTAGGCCGAGCGGGCTATGTCCATAGTAAGTACTAACTAAAAGTTGTACTTACTACCTTCCCGCCGAAATAGCATAAATATGATAAATGTCCGATGTTCCAGGCTTTAAATTCTCCTGGAACATCGGCTCTTCATTCAGTGAAGAGCTAAATTTGATATCAATATAACTTGGTATTACAAGCCCAATACCGTTTCCGCTACACAGGCATATTGATTATTCATATGAACCTTAGGGGGAGTAAAACAGTCCTCCAGAAACCAATCTGCGGGAGTCTCTAAGGCAATAGAAATAACAACCAAATGTTCCTGACTGATTTTATTCGTTCCGCGCTCATAACGTGACAATTGCTGATGGCTTACTCCAATTTTGTCTGCCAGCTTTACTGCTGTCACTCCAATTTCTCTTCTTTTGATTTGGATTCTTTTTCCTACCAGCATACTGACTTGCATAATATCTCTACTCTTAATTTATAAATAAGTTAAAAAAACTATTGCAGTACCTTCATATTTACCGGCTTTTGGTGGAGTTATAGTGTGCAGTGTTGATGTTAATGTGAAATTAGTAGGTATATTCTCTCCTTGAGCAGTAACATTCACGCCATCTGTTACGTTTCTTCCATTAATTTGTAATGTTGAATACATTTGTTTATTAGAATCGAGATACACACTCGGTTCATTATTAATTGATCTGGCATGCAGTATTATTTTGCTACTATAAATAGCACATTCAAATTGGCCTTTAATTGATCGGGTCGCATTATTCACTTCTGGTGCAGTTAATTCCCCGTAGGCAATTTCAGAAGGCAACTCGATTTTACAACTTTGATTCGGAGGAGGCATTTTGTTGCAAGTAGAGTTAGGGAATGTTTTCCCTTCACCATATCCCTTATCGATTTGAGGAGAATAAAATAAACCTACGCAGTCCGCTTCTGCGCTAATAATCGGAAATGTAACCCGTATAGGGATACCAATCTGTCTTTTATAAGCTCTCATTACATCAGCGGTTGTCCGATATCTCTGGGCATCTAGCAAGCATACCCTTGCATCCCTACAAGAGCCGTACATGCCGGGTTTTTTACCATTTCTATATTGAACATCAGGGCCAACGTAGCATTTATGTTCTTCATAACAAGGATTAGGAATACCCTCTTCCTCTGTCCATGCAATGATTTCCATAGTTGTCATGGTTTGATTACCCTGTTGAATGGTATTAACTGGCATAACATAAGCCCCACCATAAGTATGTGTGGCACTAACTAAAAACAATAAGGCTGCTAGCTTCAACAACGATTTCTTAATATGGCGCATAATTTATTTTCCAAATAGCATCAAATTCTGACTAAATATCGTGGATGAAAAACCAGTCAGCATGACTAGTCGTAATTAACCTCAAAAGTCGCAGTTGCACTGAATTCACCAGAACCAATTTTTTTCCGTTGGAGAGCACGAGGTTCAGCTTGTACATACGCTCTGAATGAAATTACATTATTTCTGCTATTGGCTAATAACGGGAATTCACTGGTTTTATTAAATGGCATTGGTGTACCATCGGTTTTCTCCATACCAATAGCAGCACCATAAGCACGACTGCCAGAGCTAAATGCCAATAACCCTGGTAGCTCATGACTCGGCTCTCCCAAAAACTTAATTTTTAGTCGTTTTGTTATACGAGGATCGCAGTCCTCTAAATTCAGATAAAATGGCTTGCCTTCTGTGCGATGTTTCGCATAAAGATCACGATCAAGAATGTTTCCCAAATCCACTTCCATTTTTTTATCTTTCGTCTTAATCGAGCAAGTAGGTGCAAGTACAGTTAGCGTAATATTGACATCTTGGCGCAGGTTATCTTTTGCATATGCATTTTGCTGGCTGTTAATGCTAAAAAGAAATAGCGCTGGCAATATATATTTAGATAATTTGATGCTTAACGAACCCATTATCATTTACCCTATATTCATCCAACCAGATACCCCGTCAATATCATTATTGATGGGATATCATCTATACAACTCAACCCGCTTTTTCAGTTACGATTTTTGTCACCGTACAAGTATTACCACTACAGTTAAATGTTAATTGTGGATGTCCACCATAATCATTGACGTAAGTCAGTACCGGTGTATTACCTAGTGAATTGATTGTTCCACCAAGTTTTTCACTGCTTCTGGGAGCCAGCATGAGAGGCTGAAAGCCCTCCGCACTCTTACCATCTGTCTTGTTCGATGCTTCTGAAATAGTGATGTAATAAGGTGTTGGATTATTTACCACATATTGGTTTCCTTGGCGGGTTAAGGTGAGTTTTTCCTGCCATGGATTATCAAGATCGATGCGGCTTGCAATGACAGCTTTCGGGCGGTAAAACAATTTGATACGTGTCTGCAAGGCAAGTTGCAGTACATTAGGTTTCTCACTGCGTGGGGGAATTTCACGAATGTTGAAATAGAACAAACTCTCTCGATCTTGTGGCAATTGAGCAATTGTTGGCAATGTTTGAATCTTGACCTGACTTTTTGCTCCGGATTCAACACGCTGTACCGGGGGAACAACTACAAGTGGACCATTGATTTTATTTCCCTCGTCATCCTCAATCCATGATTGTGCCAAATAAGGCAAATAAAGATGTTGATTTTCAATGTTGAGGCTGGCGGATTTCATATCCCCATTAAAAATTACTCGGGTACGATCCAACGTTATCGCCGCCATTGCCTGATGAACTGACATTAAGCCGGTTACCGTCATGGCAGTTATCATTAGAATTTTTTTCAGTTTCATAGTGTTATTTGCTCATGCTCAAAAGAAGCTCAGGTTTATATTGCTGTGTTAACCAATAACAGCACTTTTCATGTCAAAAAAAGCAAGATAATACGCTATTTAAAACAGGTACTATGGCCTGCTTTGTTACACTTTATTTATTTTCGTCTTTTAAAAACTGACAAGGTAATAAAAATGCAGTTAAAGATTCTGTCGCAATATCATCCGGTACTGTAATCTCGCACTGGGCACGTCCATCCCAATGCACTTGCATCTTTTCACCCTGATTCATTCCGCTCAGGTAAGCATATCCATCATCACTGACAATCCCGATTTCACGTTGAGATGCATTCATGACAGAGGCACCAAAAGGCGGGAGTGAACCGTCAGGTAATCGGATGATAGTCACCGCCTTGATCCCTGACATAACTTGGAATTTACGATAACCTATCGCGCCTTCCGTTAATGTTGCCTGCTGGACAGAACGTAATGCTTCTACATCATCTGGTAAGTTATCTAAGTCAATATTTGCCGTATTACGGAAGTAGTTGTTCACATCAACCAGCACAGCTTTACCAAAGTAGTTAGTGTGTACCGCTGAACCAAATCCTCGGACAGGTACATTACTAACCTTTTCTGTATCTACCATCAAACGAGTAGCACCCGGCATATTGATACGATGCAGCGCGGCTCCGTTTGCTGTTACAGTCACTCCACCTTGCAAACCAAGTGCCGCAGTGGTGTTGCCACCGTCCTGATAACTGGCACTGGCAGTCAATAACGCCCTATCGCCATAGTGAGTGTAATAACCATCGACCAATGCCTTGCCATCAGTGCTGGTTCCTGCTGAAATACGATAGTTATTGCGATCATCAATACGGCCATAGTAACCCGCCATATGAGAGTTACCCTGACGATTAACCATTCCGTTATAGCTGAAAGTGCCAGCTTCTCCCCACGGAATGGAAAGATTCAGGTACATACCGTCATCTTTTTTGTTATCAAAATTGTTGCGGTAGACTGATAAATTGACGCTGATATTTTTATAACGCCCAATATCTAAATATTTGGATAATGAAATGTTATAGCGATCATTTTTGGGACGATCCCAGTAGGTTTGATGGCTATAGTTGAGGTGGGTACTCAGACCGATATCTGTAAATTGTTTATTGAAAATAATGGAATACAGCTCTTTGCCACTATCAGAAGAAACGTTACGATAACGACGATCAATATACTGCCCCATATTCATGAAATCGCGCTCAGAAAAGCGATATCCGGCAAATGTCACTTGGCTATTGTATTGATCAAAACGTTTCGAATAACTGAGACGATAAGATCCGCCCGTAAGAATCGTATTATCTCTCGGCAATTTTGCCCTTGATTCCGTCACGTCAAATGATAGTGCACCAAACATCATCAGGTCACGACCGATCCCCAGTGACAAAGCGTTATAGTCCCCTGCTGCCAAAAGGCCACCATACAATGACCAACCGTTGTTGATCCCCCAGGAAAACTCACCCATACCAAACGCTGGCCCTTCACGACGGTGCTTGTCATTGGTAGATTGACCGCCCGCAATTTTGTACTGCACTCGACCGGGACGAGTCAGGTAAGGAATAGTCGCAGTGTTAACCTGAAACTCTTGTATACCACCGTCTTGCTCTTCAACTCGGACATCCAGTGTTCCTGACACGGCATCACTGAGATCCTGAATACGGAATGGGCCAGAAGCGACCTGAGTTTCATATAATACTCTTCCCTGCTGCCTAACCGTTACCTTGGCATTAGTCCGGGCTACACCTGTGACTTCAGGCGCATATCCACGTAAATTCGGTGGTAACATATTTTCATCAGTTACCAAACTAACGCCCGTATAGCGAAAGCTATCGAAAATACTGGAATTGAGGTAATCCTCACCCAATGTCAATTTCGCTTCTAAGCGTGGGAGCGCACGATACACGTAGTAACGACTCCAATCCCACTCACGATCTCTTCCACTAGAATGATCTGATTTATCGCCCTGCTGAGTTCTCAGGTGATTATATCTGGCCTGCCAATCAGCCCGAAAACGCCAGGCTCCTGCATTCATCCCCGCTGTTCCGTTAGCACTTATCTGTTGGTGACTACTACCATGAGCGGGTTTGGAGGTTTGGGCATTGAAGTTATAGTCAAACAGTAATCCAGAAATCCCATTATCCCAATGAGAGGGCGGGTTCCAGTCTGGCAAATCATATTCCAGATAGATTTTAGGTACGATTAAATAAAGTGTATAAGTGGCCAAATCACCTCTGGCTGATGCGCCAGGTAGGGTATTAAAATCAAGGCATTCTCCATTCTTCTGCCAACCCAATTTTTCTATCCACTCCGGTTTCAATGTTATTTGCTTTACTAATTCGGGGATATACAGGCTTCGCTGCCTTTTGGATCATCAGGTGGAGCAATGAAATCGACAGAATACATATCTGGAAATTCGTTTTGATTCATCCGAACCCCCATAATATAGTTACCCGGCATGATATAACCTGCGCGAGCGAACTTATCCAAATCAATATTGGCACGTTCACTGATATCCAGAGCATCGGTATTGAATTCTATTGGCGGCTTGGAATAACCTGCCTGAATACTAGATAATGCAAACAGTACTAGAGCGGAAAGAGGTTTAATTCCGTAGATTAAATGATCTATTTTTGTCTTGTTAGCTATCTTTTTTTTATTAATAGATGAAAGAGCATGATTCATAGAATCTGAAAATAAAGCCATAGCGTCCTCTAAACAATGAATTGTTAATAATCCAATTTGAATTTAGCCGCTGTTTGATACGACCAAGTTTGTAAGTGTGTAGGAGTTATCATCAAATACATGGCATCATTAAAATTCATCATTCTAAATTGAGGACCTTGACCGATAATTAGGTTGCAGAGGTAGCCACATATCCTGCTTTTATCCGTAACAGTTACGTTCTCTGTTTTACACTTTACTGGCTTTACCGTACTGCGGGGAATAGAGAAAGCATGTCACCATCGGTATGCCATTAAAAATTACTTTTGAATGGTAAAAATTCTTATTTTCCTAATACAGTCAATAGAGAACTCCGTAGATCAAAAAAACAAAAAAGGGTATTTCAATTTACCTCTATAGGTATCACTCCGTTAATAGCACCTTCTGTTTACCCAATTGTTAGTAATATTGATTTATATCAATAACACTATTCTGGTTACAGAATACTGCAGTGTTATTACAGCTAACATATGATGTTCAAGAAATACCCTGAAATTATCATCAGGAAACTCGTAATATAAACCGCGATAGGTTTCCTGATATTCAACTATTAAAAATAGTCTGTCAGTCAGATTATAATATTACAGGTAGTTCAAAGTGAAGTTTGCAATAGCAGTAAAGCTACCTGTTTTCACATCTATATTTTCACCTTTAGCTTTTTGCAGACCTTTCAGGCGAGCAGCGAAGTTCAGGGTATTATCGCCATCATGCAGGGACATCGATTCTGATGCTTTGCCCAAAGGAATATGCTTATTACCATGATTAGTAATCATGATCCCAGCACCTTGCGATTTACCTTCAAGAGCCAATAAACCTTTTACAGAACCATCAGCTTCTGGACCAGTGAAAGTTGTTGTTACACCTTTCATAGTATTAAGAACGCAGTCTTGTAATTCAATTTTGAAAGGCTTAGAAGCTGATTCACCACCATTTTGCAGAATAATGTTGTTTACTTGCCCCATATCAACTTCAATATTATTGTTTTTGATTGAACAAACTGAATTAATAATAGCACCCGTGAATTTGACTGTGCCATTACCTTGAGAAGGTGCCGCATTTGCCATACCAGCAGTTAAAGCCACACCCAAGCCTAAAACCATCGTCAATTTGTTAAGTTTCATAATTTAACGTATTCCTTTAATTGTAAAAAATAAATACTAATAACCGAAGGGAGACCAAAGCACAGAAATTAAGTTCTGACACTTAGGCAAATGATTATTTAGTTTTTTGACATAAATCATAACTGGTCAAAATAAACTAAATCGAAAACATAATTCTACATAATACTCCTTAAGTCAAATGATTTTTTAATGAAAGACTAAAACTATTTACGCTTTCTTAATTGTCACCGATCAAAATGGATTCAAGCGCAATCTCAATCATGTCATTAAATGTATTTTGACGTTCTTCAGCTGTGGTCTGCTCGCCAGTACGGATATGATCAGAAACAGTACAAATAGCCAGTGCTTTTGCACCAAATTCAGCAGCAACACCATAAATACCTGCCGCTTCCATTTCAACACCCAGAATGCTGTATTTTTCCATGACGTCAAACATCTGAGGATCTGGCGTATAGAACAAATCAGCAGAGAAAATATTACCAACACGTGCGTTGATATTCTTCGCCTTGGCCGCATCAACAGCATTACGAACCAGATCAAAGTCAGCAATTGCTGCAAAGTCGTGATCTTTAAAACGCAGGCGGTTTACTTTGGAATCGGTACACGCCCCCATGCCAATCACAATATCACGGATTTTAACGTCTTCACTGACTGCACCACAGGAACCAATGCGGATGATTTTTTTAACACCAAATTCAGTGATCAGTTCCTTGGCATAAATCGAGCAAGATGGGATACCCATTCCATGACCCATAACAGAGATGCTGCGGCCTTTGTAAGTACCAGTGAAACCCAGCATACCGCGAACATTGTTAACCTGACGAGCATCTTCCAAGAAAGTTTCCGCGATGTATTTTGCACGCAGTGGGTCACCCGGCATCAAAACAACATCAGCAAAATCGCCTATCTCAGCATTAATATGTGGGGTAGCCATATATTTATTTCCTTGTTTTTTATGTATCAAAATAGATGAAAATGTGGAGTCCCATCGGTCCCCACAAAAATTAAAACATCGCCTTACCGTAATCCATTGGCGTCAGATCGAAATATTTCGCTACTGTCTGACCAATGTCAGCGAACGTTTCACGATGTCCCAATGAACCCGGTTTAACTTTAGGTCCGTAAACCAGAACTGGAATATGCTCACGGGTGTGATCAGAGCCTGCCCAAGTTGGGTCACAACCATGATCAGCAGTGAAGATCAGAATGTCGTCTTCTTTAACCAATTTCAGCATTTCTGGCAAACGGCGATCAAACAACTCCAGTGCAGCCGCGTAACCAGCAACATCACGGCGGTGACCGTAAGAAGAGTCAAAATCAACAAAGTTGGTAAATACGATGGTGTTATCCTCTGCTTGCTCCATTTCAATCAGTGAAGCATCAAACAGAGCATCAATTCCTGTCGCCTTGACCTTTTTGGTAATACCTACATTCGCGTAGATATCTGCAATCTTACCGATGGAAACCACTTCACCTTGCTTTTCATCAACTAATTTTTTCAGGATGGTTGGTGCTGGTGGCTCAACGGCCAAGTCATGACGGTTGCCAGTACGCTGGAAATTCCCGACTTTATCACCCACAAATGGACGGGCAATAACGCGGCCAATATTATAATCACCAATATTTAACTCTTCACGAGCAATTTCGCACAGCTCATACAGACGATCCAAGCCAAATGTCTCTTCATGGCAAGCAATCTGGAAAACAGAATCCGCAGAGGTGTAGAAAATCGGCTTACCGGTTTTCATATGTTCTTCGCCCAGTTTATCCAGAATCACTGTACCGGAAGAGTGACAGTTCCCCAGATAACCCGACAGATTAGCGCGCTCGACCAGTTTATCCAGCAACTCCTGTGGGAAACTGTTTTCTTCGTCATGGAAATAGCCCCAGTCAAACAGAACCGGAACGCCCGCAATTTCCCAGTGGCCTGATGGTGTGTCTTTACCAGAAGAAAGTTCACTTGCGTAACCATAAGCGCCAATTATTTCAGCATATTTATCCAAACCAATAGGGAAAGTTCCACAAGACTCTTCTGTTGCCTTGCCCAATCCCAGACGGCTCAGGTTTGGCAAGTGCAGTAGCCCTTTACGGCCGATATCAGCCTCACCACGGGCGCATTGTTCTGCAATATGCCCCAAAGTGTTAGATCCCTCGTCGCCAAACTTTTCAGCATCAGCACTTGCGCCAATACCAAAGGAATCCAATACCATGATGAATGTACGTTTCATAATTTTCTCCTGCGTCAATTCACGCTATCAATGCGGAAACTGCCAGCTATTAAAATCGATTTCAATTCTTGTTTGATTTATCTACTGATATGACGATAAACCATCGGTGTGGCGGCTTGTGTTCCGGTTCCCTTAAGAACTGTTTCCTTAAAATCTATCCCTTTCAGAACAAAGGCCTTATTGACTGCTTTTGCGGCCTCATGCCAAGCATGTTCACTGTTGGCGTGAATTATTGCCAACGGCGTATCTGCATCCACTTTTGTGCCCAATGCAACGATATTGCTCAGCCCCACACTGTAATTAATCGGGTCTGTCGCCTTACGGCGTCCTCCACCCAATCCAACAACAGACATTCCCAAAGCTCGGGTATCCATTTCTGCTACGATGCCACTTTGGCCATCTAACATCTGTCCGGCCAATACTGGCTTGATGTACTCCGCAGTCGGTAGGTAGCGGGCGTAATTTTCGACAAAATCAGTTGGCCCTTTCTGTGCAGCTACCATGCGACCAAATGTTTCCGCCGCTCTGCCACTGTCCAGTGCTGCCTGTAACTTACGGTATGCATCATCACGATCAATGGCCAGATTGCCCGAAACCAGCATTTCAGTAGACAACGCCATAGTGACTTCAAATAACCGGGGGTTACGGTATTCCCCCGTCAAGAATTGGACTGCTTCACGCGCTTCCAACGCATTACCTGCACTGGATGCCAAGACTTGATTCATATCTGTCAATAGTGCTGTGGTTTTGCACCCCGTACCATTAGCGACTTCGACGATAGATTCAGCCAGCTTTTCCGATTGTTCGTAGGTTGGCATAAATGCCCCGGAACCCACTTTCACATCCATGACTAAAGCATCCAGCCCTTCAGCCAGTTTTTTGCCCAAAATAGAGGCTGTAATCAAAGGGATGGAATCAACTGTCGCCGTAATATCGCGCGTCGCATAAAAACGTTTATCCGCAGGTGCCAGTGAACTAGTTTGTCCGATAATGGCAACGCCCACATCACGAATAATGTTACGGAAACGATGTTCATCGGGAAAAATGTCAAAATCGGGAATAGACTCCAATTTATCCAGCGTACCTCCGGTATGCTCCAAGCCACGTCCCGATATCATCGGCACGTATCCGCCACAGGCCGCTACCATTGGGCCAAGCATTAGGGAAGTGACATCCCCGACACCGCCCGTCGAGTGTTTATCGACAACCGGGCCGGGTAAATTCAATTTCTTCCAGTCTAAAACCGTACCAGAATCACGTATCGCCAATGTCAGTGCGACACGTTCTTCCATCGTCATATCATGGAAATAGATGGTCATTGCCAGTGCAGCAATTTGCCCTTCGGAAACCGTATTATCGCGGACTCCGTTAATGAAGAAGCGTATCTCTTCTTCATTCAATGGATAACCATCACGTTTTTTGCGGATAATTTCCTGTGCCAGAAACAAAGCTACCTCCCAATCATTATTATCTGAAAAGAATGGCAGTAATGCACACTATCTTAGCGTGCATTCAATTAATCACTATTGATCTCAATAAATATTGCTGATCTCAATAATCACTGCTCTGCTTTTGACTCTGATATCCAAGTGTAGTCAGTAAACTGCCCAACAAACTGGATGCACCAAAACGGAAATGACGGGAATCAGCCCATTTGTCTCCCATGATACGTTCCGCCAGCGCCAAATATTGTGCTGCTTCTTCCGCGGTACGCACGCCACCCGCTGGTTTAAAACCAACGCTATCGCCTACGCCCATATCACAGATTACGCTTAGCATAATTTCGGCACTTTCTAGTGTCGCATTCACGGGCACTTTACCGGTTGAGGTTTTGATGAAATCAGCACCAGCCTTAATTGCAATTTCAGATGCTTTGCGAATCAAAGCAGTATCTTTCAATTCACCCGTTTCAATAATGACTTTTAGCCATACGCCTGATTCAGTGCAGGCCGTTTTGCAGGCTTTTACCAAATCAAAGCCAATCTGTTCATCACCTGCCATCAACGCACGATAAGGGAAAACAACATCCACTTCATCTGCACCATAAGCGATGGCAGCACGAGTTTCAGCCAGTGCTATATCGATATCATCATTGCCATGCGGGAAGTTAGTTACCGTGGCAATGCGAATATCGGGAGTTCCCTGTTCATGCAATATCTTACGTGCCACAGGAATAAAACGTGGATAGATACAGATAGCTGCCGTATGTCCGGCGGGGCTGCTTGCCTGACGACAAAGTGCTGTTACTTTCTCATCTGTATCATCATCATTAAGTGTAGTTAAATCCATTAAACTCAGCGCACGCTGAGCGGCGGCGGTTAAATCGGTCATAGAACTCTCCAACGGTATTATTATCGTGACTGAACCAGTTCACACATTCTTTTGTACGATTATTTTGAACGAACGATTAGTTTTAACGATTATTTATGGTAATTGTTTTTAACCATTATTTTTTTAACCATTATCTTTTTAACAATAAGTTCGTTTGTTTGTTGGCGAGCGGACTTGGTTCCTTGAAGATGTTGCTATAGCAATATGCCCCTGCAACAACAGAGTTCCCTCTCTCCGCGCTGTTTTTCTGTTTTCTGCGCTATTTGTCTCTATCTGCGCATTTTTTCTGCACATCATTATTTGAACATGTAAATGAACAATAATTCATGCTTAAAATCACACTAATTACATGATTGTTGCAACAACAAATATTTTATTGTGAATTAAATCACATTTAATATTTTCAGGAAAAACAAAAACAGGTGAGAAATCTCACCTATATTCAATTTGATATACGCTCTCTGCGTCTTATAACGCGAGGAAGAATCCTGCAATTGTTGCACTCATCAAGTTAGAGAGTGACCCCGCCAATACAGCTTTCAAGCCGAAACGGGCAATATCTCCGCGACGGTTTGGTGCCATACCACCCAAGCCGCCCAGAAGGATCGCAACAGAAGACAAATTAGCGAAGCCACACAAAGCAAAGGCGATAATTGCTTTGGTATGATCGGAAAGCACTTGCAGACCCGCAGCCTTAACCACATCGTCAGCTTTCAGGTATTCACCAAAGTTCATGAATGCCACAAACTCATTGACCACGACTTTCTGGCCGATGAAAGAACCTGCAATTGTTGCTTCATGCCATGGAACACCGATCAGGTAGGCAATTGGTGCAAAAACCCAGCCCAAAACCAGTTCCATAGATAATTGAGGGTAATCGAACCAGCTACCGATACCACCTAAGATACCGTTGAGCAAAGCAATTAATGCGGTGAATGCCAACAACATTGCGCCGACGTTCAGAGCCAATTGCATACCGGATGCTGCACCCGATGCCGCTGCATCAATAATATTTGCAGGACGGTCTTCCGCTGCAACCAATGACATCGCATCAGCAGTATCGTGAGTTTTTTCTGTTTCCGGCACTATCAGCTTCGCAAACAGCAAACCACCTGGTGCTGCCATGAATGAAGCCGCGATCAGATATTCCAATGGAACACCCATAGATGCATAGCCCGCCAATACTGAACCCGCGACGGAAGCCAAGCCACCACACATAACCGCAAATAACTCGGATTGAGTCATGGTCGCAATATAAGGACGCACAACCAGAGGAGCTTCGGTTTGACCCACGAAAATATTTGCAGTCGCAGACAGAGATTCAGTCCGTGATGTTCCCAATATTTTCTGCAATCCACCACCCAGTATTTTGATGATGAGCTGCATAATACCCATGTAATATAACACCGCAATGAGTGATGAGAAGAAAACAATCACTGGCAGAACGCGCAAAGCAAAAATAAAACCACCACCGCCGAACAATTCAAACATTTTGTCGGAAACCAGTCCGCCAAAAATAAAATCTGTTCCTTTTTGGCCATACCCTATCACGTTGGAAACGCCTCTTGACATTCCTCCCAGAATGTCTTTGCCGGCTGGCACATAAAGTACAAATGCCCCAATAGCAACCTGAATCAAAAAGGCGCCCAGGACAGTACGGATTTTAATGGCTCGGTAGTTACTGGAGAAGAGCACTGCGATAAAAATCAGCACTACTATCCCTATCAGGCTCATAAGGAGTTGCATTGGAAGGATCCCTGTTCACTGAATGAATAATAAAAAAATATGTCAGTTATTTTATACGTTCCTACTGACATTGTATGTGAGCTGATTATACCGAGTACCAAAAAGGAACAAGCAACCAACATCACAAATTAATGCAGCAAAAAGCGATATAAAAACGCAAAATGAGATCTGCATCACATAAATCCATCTAGTTTCGGGGGGATTAGATAATTTGATGGAGAAAAAGGTAAAAAATAGGATAAATAGGCAAGGAATGTAAGTTAAGCATTATTAATGTTTAATAAAGATGAGTTGTATGCTTCCTCGGATAAAACACCTTGATGATTTTTAGTCGTTCAAATCACCCCAATGAAAATAGTATCTTGCTGTTGTGATAAATTTGATTGGCAATCTCATCTGACGGTTCTTGGCGCAATTCACACAATACTGAGAAAATCTGTGCAACTCTTTCTGGTCGATTTGGCTGCCCCTGAAACCCCGACAATGGCATATCAGGTGCATCTGTTTCCAATACTAAAGATGACAGAGGCAATTGTGAAATGGTGTTACGTGTTTTTTGTGCCCTATCGTAGGTAATTGTTCCCCCAACACCAATGTAAAACCCCAGGCGAATAAAGGCTTGGGCTTGGGACAAACTACCTGAAAAACCATGAAAAACCCCTGTTCGTGGTAACTTGTGCTTTCTCAAGATTGCAGCCAATTGATCATGGCTTTTTCTGGAATGAAGTATTACGGGTAAGTCATGTTGTTCAGCAAGTTTTAGCTGCGCTTCTAACATACTTTTTTGTTTTTCAAACTGCGGATCAGACATATAAAGGTCAAGGCCAATTTCACCTACTGCTACACATTTAGCATCTTTTTCCTGTAGCTTCTGATCCAACTCATCCAGATTAACCGCTTGATGTTCAGCAACATAGAGTGGATGTAAACCAAATGCAGCATAGATTGGGGAATAATTCTCGGCCAACGCCGCAACTCTCTGGAAGTTCATTTGACTTATCGTGGGAACGATAATTTTTTCCACTCCCATTTGTCTGGCTTGGTTCAGGCTCTCTATTTCATCACTCGCAAAAGGGAAAAAATCAAAATGGCAATGTGTATCGATAAACATCTATTTGTCCAAATTATCTATCATGCTCGTCTCTGTCGTTTGCACATTCTCCACCATATCAGACGCTGGGGGTTCCACTTTCGGGTAATTATTGACGCTGTTCAGGAAATCATTTCTCCGAAAATAATTATGATTGGCCCCGTCAGAGTTTAATCTCGTACGACATACTCCATAACTTTTACGTTCTGCATTTCCAAATTTTCCTTCAACAAACGTATGCCCGATAGTCGCCAGAAAATATCGTCCACAACGCCGTCCCAAATGATAATCCTGATTTAGTGCGCTGAGCCTGCTTCCTAATGCCATTGCAGCCAATGGTGCGGGTGGATAGATTTCGAAGATTTGTACATCATCCGGTGGATTTTCAATAAATTTCTGTGTTCGGTGATAACTCTGTGCATGAAGGTTGATCATCTTGACCATTTTTTGTAGGCTACTAACCTCTAACCAGCGCTCCATGCGTTTGAACCACTGAGGTGTATAATAAAGTTGTGAAGGAACTGTCCGAATCACGACTATAGTATCCGCTCCTCGGCGATAGGCTTCTTGCACTGGAATAGCATCACAAATGCCACCATCTTGATAAACCACATCACTAAGAGTAACACCATTACGATAAAATCCCGGGATGGCGCTCGATGCTTTAACAATATCCATCCAATTCCGCTCATTAGGATGCAGATAATCCGGCTCAAAATTATCAGCGCGGCAAGCGCACATATAGAATTCACGCCCAGAATTAAACTGATTCATTGCAACAGGAATATTGAGTGGCAACTGCTCAGATATGGTATCAATATACCAATCCAGATCGATTAAATGCCCACCGCGAACAAAACGAAATGGATTAAAGAAGGTTGAATCTGTTGTATAGCGATTGATCACTTTACGTGCATAACCACGCTGACCGCAAATGTAGGCAGAAAGGTTCTGAGCTCCCGCCGACGTCCCAAGGAACAACTTAAACGGATTAAAACCAAGACGCAGGAATTCATCCAAAACACCAGCGGTAAAAATCCCCCTTTGACCACCTCCTTCACAAACAAGCGCAATTTTTCCTGGCTTTATCTGTGACTTATAAGCTAAGGGTTCTATATTACCCAACGTTATTGGAATATGCTTCCCCACTCTTCCTCCTCTAAAAGTCAATGCCAATATCAAGGCTAATCCATATGCTGAATATCTATCAATATGTTGTTATTCAAACAACTTATTTTTGACATCCTCTCCACCCTAAAGGGCGAACGTTCACAGGTTTTTCACCTTCAAATCCTCAATCTCAATGATGATCATAGCGTGGTTTTTGCTGATTAACTATCCACCAAAGTTATCTATATTTAAATTTAACCTTGTTAACAAAGAGTGGCTTATTAATAGCCACCCTTTCAATACGACAGTTATTTTTTAACTACTACTAGAGCGTATTGCACAGACTTAACGCCTTTCACACTCTTAACCAGAGCAACTATTTTAGTTTTCTGAGGTTGGCTTTTAACAAAGCCTGCAATATAGACAATGCCTTTTTCTGTTTTCACTGAAATGTCATTAATGTTTATATCTTTTTGTAGCTGTAATTTCCCTTTTACGGCTGTAGTAATCGTAGTGTCGTTAGAAGTGTTACCTGCATTCTGCACAGGACTAGTAACTTTTACCTCTGAGTTATTTAGCGGTTTATCAATTTTCTTCGCTGTTTCTTGCGATGATTGTGTATTTCCTGAAAAGATATTATTTGCAAAAGCACTACTACTTACCAGTACTGAACCTAAAACAACAGCCACTAATGAATGTGCAATTCGAGACTTATTCATACTATCACCTTATTTTACATGAGCTAAGATCTTCAACGATCAGTGTATTATTTAGACAGCCTCAGTGTGTCGGTATATCAATTAGACAGCTGAGATTGGCTTGAGGCTAATATTACAGAAAGCAACATAAACACTTGTTAAACGAGAATCTTATTCTTAAGATTTATAGGTGTTGTTTTAGTTGAGTCGTGCTCAAGGCAACGGGATTTGTCAGCGATCAGAGCCAACAGGATTGTTGGCTCTGAAAAGAATATCAGTGTTCCCGTGTCTTACGGAAAGCAACATCAGGATAGCGCTCACTAGTCAAGTTTAAATTGACCATTGTTGGGGCAATGTAAGTTAAGTTATCACCACCATCAAAAGCCAAGTTCTGCTCATTTTTACGCTTGAATTCTTCCAGTTTCTTCGCATCGCTGCACTCTACCCAGCGAGCTGTGGAAACGTTAACTGGTTCATACAATGCTTCAACGTTGTATTCACTCTTCAAACGAGCAACAACAACATCAAACTGAAGTACACCTACTGCCCCTACGATCAGATCGTTATTGGAAAGAGGGCGGAATACCTGTACAGCACCTTCTTCTGACAATTGCACCAGACCTTTCAGCAATTGCTTCTGTTTCAATGGATCACGCAGACGAATACGGCGGAATAATTCAGGTGCGAAGTTAGGAATACCAGTAAACTTCAGCTCTTCACCTTGGGTAAAAGTATCCCCAATCTGAATGGTGCCATGATTGTGCAGGCCGATAATATCCCCTGGGTAAGCGTGCTCAACATGAGAACGATCTCCCGCCATAAAAGTCAGTGCATCGGAAATGACAACATCTTTCTTAATGCGGACTTGGCGCAGTTTCATGCCCTTTTCATATTTACCGGAAACAACCCGTAAAAATGCTACGCGGTCACGGTGTTTCGGGTCCATATTGGCCTGAATTTTGAAAACAAAACCTGTGAATTTATCTTCACTGGAAGTCACTTTACGCACATCAGCCTGACGAGGCATTGGAGCTGGAGCCCATTTAACAAGGCCATCCAACATATGATCAACACCAAAGTTACCCAATGCAGTACCGAAAAAGACAGGTGTCAGTTCGCCCTGCAAAAAAGCTTCCTGATCAAATTCATGGGAAGCCCCTTTGACGAGTTCTAGCTCTTCGCGTAATTGGTTCGCCAGCTCTTCACCCACTGCCGTATCGAGTTCAGGATTATCCAACCTTTTGATAGCACGGACTTCCTGAATGGTATGTCCTTGACCAGACTGATACAGGTAAATTTCATCAAAATAGAGATGATAAACACCTTTGAAAGATTTGCCACAGCCGATTGGCCATGTAATCGGGCTACAGGCAATGTTCAGTTCATTTTCTACTTCATCCATCAGCTCCATCGGATCACGAATATCACGGTCGAGCTTGTTCATGAATGTCAGAATCGGCGTATCACGCAGACGAGTAACTTCCATCAACTTACGAGTACGATCTTCAACCCCTTTCGCAGCATCAATGACCATCAAACAGCAGTCAACGGCTGTCAAAGTACGATAGGTATCTTCAGAGAAGTCTTCATGCCCAGGGGTATCCAGTAAGTTAACCAGACAATCACTATAAGGAAACTGCATTACGGAAGTGGTAATGGAGATGCCACGCTGTTTTTCCATTTCCATCCAGTCTGATTTAGCATGCTGGTTAGAGCCTCGGCCTTTTACCGTGCCCGCTTTCTGGATCGCCTGTCCGAACAGCAATACTTTTTCAGTAATAGTTGTTTTACCCGCATCAGGGTGGGAAATTATTGCAAAAGTGCGCCGTTTGGCGACTTCTTGCAGAAATGGGGAATTTGACATCAATTGGTATCTTCTAGTCTGTGCACGGATTGATACCATTTGGAAGCGCCTCAATTGGCACTTCACTTTTCAATCCGTCATGTTAATCGTGATTGGCGGTTATTTTCGCTGAACTTGGACTTATAAACAACCAATGATATTCAAGATAAAGCATAAGCCAATCATTAATTAATTCAGTTGAAATTTGATAATGTTACATACTACTTCGCAACAATTTTTATCAACATCCTTCACCCACCAAACAACGGCAATGCCATAATAATGGCATCTTCTTTCCCTGACTCAGTCGGGTAATAATTCTTGCGGATGGAAACTTCATTGAAACCTATATCTTCATATAAACGAATGGCAGATTGATTCGAGCGCCGTACCTCAAGCCACAGCGTGTTGATCTGTTTTTCAGGTAATATATTAATGAGATACATTAGCAATGCCCTGCCGTGTCCACACGATTGATGTTCAGGATGAATTGCAATATTAAATAGCGTTGCTTGATCCATGACATATTGTGTTATCGCAAAACCGATAATCTGGTTATTCTGCGTTATTTTATAGTTGATATAACGTTCTCCCTGATTGGAGTAAAAGGTTTTTTCACTCCACGGAAACACATGGCTGGCCTGTTCTATTTGAAATGCGGCTGGAAGATCAGCGAGAGTTAATAGAGAAATATTCTTCATAATGGTAAATTTGTTGCCAAAGAGCACGTTTTGCATTCCCATCAAGAGATAAATCATTTAATGCCGGGCTTCTCAAAGAAATCCCTTGTATTGGTAAGGTAATATCAACCCCTAACAGCCAACACGGGCAGTGGATTGATTCTGAAAGTAGCTCAACATCTTTTGTCGTGATGCAATATACCGATGAGGCATCAATCCCCATGGCTGTAAAAATATCAGCAAACAATGAATGACTTAAGTCAATTTGATCATAACTAATGATCAATAGATGGGTTGAATCAGGGATGAGGACAGATAATTCACCTTGCAAGGTCATTGGGCTACGCAAAACCCATTGGGTGATTCCCAGTTGGGAGAGTAATCTGTCACGCTTCGTCATCGTGTTTTATTCCATCTGCCATAAAAAATAACAGGTAATATATTATCAGAGGGCTTATCTCTGCGCCAACCAGCATGGCATTCAGTTCTGCCCACTGATACTTATACTTGGATAAAGATTTATAGGAGCTATACATAGATGTCAGTATTAACCCCGGCCAGCGAAGTTATTCTGCGCCATCATGAGCAATTCCGCTCTCATCACTTACTCTTTGCCGGTGATCTTCAGGACAATCTAGCAACGGAAATTGAAACTGCAAGTGTGCGTGTGCATACTAGCCAATATCACCATTGGCAATCCCTGATCCGTCAGCTTGGTGATAATGCCTGGTTTGGCCTTTTAGCAGACAGCACATTTATCAAAGAGTGTGACACACTGATTTATTATTGGCCAAAAAGCAAACAAGAAGCACGTTTCCAACTACGCAATCTGTTCTCCATCCTGCCTCCCGGAACGGATATTTTTATCGTGGGTGAGAATCGCAGTGGTGTACGCAGTGTTGATAAATTAATGGAAGGTATTGCTACTTTCCACAAAATTGATACAGCACGTCGTTGCAGTCTGTTTTATGGTCAATTGAAAAATCAGGTTCAGTTTGATCAAAACAATTGGTGGAACAGCTATCAGGTGGGAGATGTCACGGTCAATACGCTGCCCGGTGTATTCAGCCAAGATGATTTGGATGTCGGCAGTCGTCTGCTGCTTTCCACTTTTGATACCCCTATCTCTGGTAGCCTATTGGACATTGCTTGTGGTGCTGGGGTACTGGCAACCGTATTGGGTAAAAAGAACCCTGATCTGTCCCTGACACTAAGCGATGTCAGTGCTGCCGCCATCACATCCAGCAAGGCAACATTGAAAGCTAATAAGCTGGAAGGTAATGTGGTCACCAGTAATGTGTATTCTGCCATTGAAGAAAAATTCAACTGGATTATTTCTAATCCACCATTCCATGATGGCTTGAAAACTAACTTGGTTGCTGCCGATGATATGATTCGCATGGCACCAAATTATCTTAAATCCGGTGGTAAATTGCGGATCGTCGCAAACGCTTTCTTACCTTATCCTGCCCTGCTGGATAATGCCTTCGGTAACCATGAAGTCATTGCGCAAACAGGTAAATTCAAAGTATACCAAGCGACGAAGAAATAACTCAGACATTAAATGCATCCCTGTTTTGCCTGCTCTAATTTAATGGGCAGGCAATTTCTATTTATCAGCATATTATCTCTGCCTTTCCCAAGCATATTTGACATGCCGATTTTTACGCCAATCACACGTTTTCTCACTAAATAATGATTGACGCCAGCCATAAAATCTCTAGAATGCGCCTCCATGCTATCCATTTAAGTGATAGTTTCTGATATATGCGAGGGTGGCGGAATTGGTAGACGCGCTAGCTTCAGGTGTTAGTGTCCTTACGGACGTGGGGGTTCAAGTCCCCCCCTTCGCACCACTGTTTCATTTTTCTTCCCTTTCTTTCTTATCTTGTGCTTCCCCTTTTTTCCCTTCTTATAGTTTCCTCAATCTTATTTGATCCTTCTTATAATCTAATTGCTGATTTTATTGTTTACTCAAGGCTCCAATTTCTTTTCGAAATCTAAGAAGAAGAACGCGGGATAAAAGCCCCCGCGCCGTTAATCAAGAATGGAGAAAAGACAATTGAAGCAGGTCACTGTTCTTTCAGATCCATTGCATCACGTATGGTAAAGAACAGATCCGTTTGATCAGTCAAACCGACAACATTAGCAGCATGTGGGCCATAGGCGGCAACGCGTAGCTGTGTACCAGTATGCTCCTGACTATTCCCTTCCGAATTACCATAATTTACTGTCATAACTGCACCATCTTTCGTAATCAGCGATCGAGTCAAGCCAGGTGATTTGACATCAGGTTCAACGATCTGACTAGAATGCGCATGATCAGCAGTCACTATCACAAGAGTGTCGCCATGTTCTTTCGCAAATTTCAGACCAACTTGTACGGCTTTATCCAAGGCCACGGTTTCACCAATCTGCGCACAAGGATTGGCATTATGATCCTGTTTATCAATCGAAGCGCTTTCGACTTGCAGGAAAAAGCCATTTTTGTTCTCTTTCAGTAAATCAATGGCTTTTTCTGTCATTTGTTCCAACGTTGGTGCGTTAGGATCTAATTTAGAATTCACTGCGCATTTTACGGGCTTTTCATCAATATTGCCGTGATAAACCGCTTTTGGTCCTTCCCAGGCAACATCCATATTTCCATCATGAAATAAACCTAACAATGGCTTTTGTTGATTGGCATCTTTGACGGCGGTTAATGACTTCGCATCTGTTACCCATTGGTATCCCTGTTCTAATGCTTGTTGTTGCAATGTTTTTTCTTTATTGGTTCCTGATATTGATTGTTGGGTAAATGATTTTGCACCACCTCCCAAGGTCACATCAACACGTGCTGCCAGCAATTGTTCGGTAATGGAACCTTTACCACCATTTTCTAAAGCGTCAGTGGCGCATTTCTTCGTCGTTTCTTCTGGACCATAACACTTGCGACCCGTCACATGGGCATATAAAGCCGCTGGAGTTGCATCCTGAATTTCAGCCGTGGTGACATTTCCCGTTGCTTTGCTGTTCTTTTTGGCTAATTCCAAAAGAGATTGATGAGGTTTGCCAAAAACATCAATTCCCAACGCCCCATTATAGGTTTTTACTCCCGTTGCCCAAGCCGTGGCAGAAGCGGCTGAATCTGTCACGTAGTTGGGTTTCTGAGTCTTCTTATCTAACGAATAGTGAGTATATTGCCCTGTGAATGGCAAGGCATCTATCCCCTGAAAAAAACCACCTGCACCTTCTGCATAATTACGCGCAATGGTAATTTCAGAATCCCCCATGCCATCGCCGATAAATAGGATCACATTCTTAGCTTTATTGTTGCTCAAGGCAGCCTTAAGTGCTTCTGTTTGATCTTGAGCCAAACGGCGTGCTCCACCAAATTTGGTAATATTGCCTTGTGCTGCACGCTGTTGCGCCATAATGTAATTTGAATCGTCGGCTGCCCATACAGGCATAGTAGCTCCTGACATTACTACAGCAACCACCGCAGCCAGCAGATTTTTTTCATAATTACGCGACATAGGATTTTCCTTGCAGTCATATGAATAGGATGAAAAACATCGTGATAAGTTGCTCAGATAATAGATATGTCACATGACACTTATTTGAACCTATGACGACATTCTTATGACAGCGTTTTTCTGCAAGGCAGGAAGAGTAAAATGAGCGCTTCAACAGCCAAAAACCGAGCAGCGCTCTATCAATATAAACCTAAATATAAACTCAATATTCCATCAATAACGCACCATGACCGATTTCAGTTCCGTGTAATGTTCAATAAATGCACTGCCAAACTCACGCCCAATCCCTGAAGATTTCCAGCCACCAAACGGTAGCGCAGGATCTAGAAACGTATGCATGTTGATCCAAACAATGCCGGCTTCAATACGTGAAGTCATACGCATTGCTTTACTCATATTGTTCGTCCATAAACTGGCAGACAACCCAAATGGCGTTGCATTCATCATGTCAATTAGCTCTTCCTCATCGTCATAACTGAGGAAAGTCCCGATCGGCCCGAATGTCTCCTCTTTCATTAACGTGTCTTCAGTACTATTGGCTTTCACGATCGTGGGTGCGACAAAAAATCCCGGCCCTTCCAGTGCGTAGCCTCCGTAGACAATTTCGCAACCTTCCTGACGCGCTTTTTCAAACAGAGACAGAATTTTGTCATAATGAGCTTTGTTTGCCAGAGGCCCCATTTCCGTTGATTCATCAAGGGGGGAGCCGATTTTCATCGCAGATAATCGTTCAGTAAGTAACGTTAAAACATCATCCATATGAACAGATGGAATATAAAAACGTTCCGCAGCCGCGCAGATTTGCCCTTGATACACGTATCCCGCTTCCAATATGCCATCAACGATTTTCTCAACGGTCATATCCGACAGAAACGCCGCTGCATTTTTGCCACCAAGCTCTAGTGTTGTGCGTTTCAATCCCTGTTCCAGAGCCGATTTACCCACAATCATTCCCGTTGGAACTGAGCCTGTAAAAGTGACTTTGGCACATTGAGGATGGCTAATCAGAGAAGATCCAATGCGAGCACCTGAACCATTGACGATATTGATCACACCATCTGGAATTCCCGCTTCTTTTGCCAGCTCAGCCACACGCAGTATAGTTAAAGGAGTATATTCGCTGGGTTTAAGCACAATCGTACAACCACAGGCCAGTGCTGCGCCCAATTTCCAAGTTGCTATCATAATGGAGAAATTCCACGGAATAATACCGACCACAACGCCAATAGGCTCACGATGAGTAAAGGCGCTATATTTTTCTCCTTTAAACGATGGCAATGAGACATTCAATGTTTCACCAGTGATTTTGCTCGACCATCCCGCAAAGTAGCGTAAATAATCGGCTGATGCTCCCACCTCCAGCATGCGGGATAATTGAATCGGTTTACCAGAGCATAAACTGTCCAATTGCGCTAGCTCCTCACCATTTTTCTGTAATAGATCAGCCAGCCGATTCAGACAATTTCCCCGCTCTATAGGGGAGATTTGTGCCCATGATCCGTGAAAAGCGGTTGATGCCGCCTGCATTGCCTGATTAACCTCGGCTTCTCCTCCCTGATTGATCGTCGCTATCATTTCACCAGAAGCAGGGTTAACGATAGAAAAAGTTTCACTTTCCTGACCAAGAATAGAGACTCCATTAATATAATGACCGTGAGAACGCTGCAAGAAAGCAGTAACCGACTCCAGCAAATTAATTTCACTCATCATTTTTCCCTCTGTCTAGTCTGATATTTACCCGTTTATACAAGCCATGTAATGTTTGACGAAACGTTCACAGGTGATTTCCCACAATACTTCAGTCCCTTTTACCGCAAACCACGAGTCGCCTTTATGATATTCAACCGTACTTCCTGTTTTGACATCAGTCAGTTTCACTGAGCCTTCATGCACCGTTGCCATTTCATCAAAGGAATAGGTCATTTTAAATGTGCCTTTGGTACAGGCGAAAATACCACATGTCAGATTATCCGCTGGTTCCCCATGGGTCATGGCGACACTCACCTGCGGATCCCCTTCCACCACAATAGAACCAAGATTGGTGACGCTGCCAATTGGCATTAATTCAGGAAGTGCTTTATCTAACAATAGTGGCTTTATCATGACTTTTACCTTTTAATGGTTATTGTTCAAAAATAGTTACTGTTCAAAAAATAGTAAAAAGAAAATAGTGACAAGAAAAAAATCTAAACAGCGATAAAACTAACGACGTCCTTGCCAATAACCTGCAGTTTGATGCCAAATCTTACCGGCAGAGAGCAGTACATTTCTCAATCTGTCTTTCCCGATAATATTGATGTGTGGAATCGAACTCAGTAGCGAATAACGATCTGAGCCTTCACTCATTCCTTCAGCCAGAATTTTGCAGATAATGTGGCTGGGCGTCACACCAAAACCCGAATACCCTTGAACATAGAACACATTTTTATGATCAGGCAGAGAACCAATTTGCGGGAACAGATTGGCGCTGCAACATAATGGTCCGCCCCATGCCAGTTCTATCTTCACATCTTTCAAATAAGGGAAAGTTTTGAGCATGAGATTGCGGTTCCATGCTTTTAAATCGGAAGGTATATATTCAATGAAATGTGTCGCGCTGCCATATAGCAAACGATTTTCTTTGGTAACGCGGTAATAATCGATAACAGGGCTAATATCACTGTATGCCCCACGAATCGGACTGATCCTTTTAATCAAATCGTCCGACAATTCTTCTGTCATCAATTGGAAGGCATAGGTATTGATCGTTTTTCTATAAATAGTTGGTTCGAGTCCAGCCAAAAAGGCATTGCATGCCCACAACATCTTATTGGCTCGAACTGACCCCATTGATGTGCGAACTGTAACTCTGGGGCCATACTCTACGTTCACAACCTGACTGTTTTCAAAAATTTTGACACCGTATTCAGTGGCAGCCTTGGCTTCTCCCAACAGCAAATTGAGCGAATGAACATGCCCGCCCCCCATATGTTTTAATGCGCTGGTATAGCGGTCCGAACCAATAACTTTCTTAACATCCGCACCAGTATAAAGTTCAATTTCTTCATCAGGGGAAGCCGAACGAAATTCGTGTAACCAGCTATGCAATGTTTTATCATGTCGCGGATTACAGCCAAGATAAGCATAACCTTGGCAAAAATCAGCCTGAATATTATATTTGGCAATTCGATCACGAATTATCCCTGCCCCCAAGCTACTGATTTTAAATATGGTTTCTAAACCTTTTTTACCCGTATGGCGCTTGATCTTATCCAAGTCATGACCAATGCCCGTCATCACTTGACCACCATTACGGCCTGTACCACCATATCCCAAAGTCCGGCCTTCCAAAATTGCAATATTAGTGATGCCTTTTTCTGCCAGCTCTAATGCCGTATTGATACCAGAAAAACCTCCGCCAATGATAACTACATCAACATCCAAATCTTCTGTCAGCATTGGAAAACGAAGATCGTATTTTTTTGTTGCCGCATAGTATGTTAATGAATCAAGTTGATTATTCATGTTATACCCCATGAGCATCTGCTTATCCCCTGATGGTGTTCAGCCGATCACCTTGCTACTCCGTTTCTCAGGGGGATTTATCACATCTATTGAATATTAGTTATTCAGGTGTATTAACAAAGCAATAAAGGGTCGAAATATTAACAAATTGATATAAATAACAATTCACGCACTTAATGTCTGATATGTATATGAATCATATGTAATTGAAATGCTCAAATCATTTGTTGTTTTCATGTTAATTAAATCACAATTATTAAAATATTTATTAACAAGATGTAACTTTTATATTTTCACTTTGTGATGAATTGGGAGGAATTTTTTCTGTTAGTGAATTATTCTGAAAAAAGATATTTATATATGTACCTAATAAGTTTCGAGTTATCACCGACAAAACAATGACTTGAAAATAATGGGTATAGTCACTGAAAGGAATAAATATGCTACCCAAGAAAATTATCCTTGACTGCGATCCCGGACATGATGATGCCATTGCTCTCCTGCTTGCCCACGGGAACCCGAATATTGAGCTGTTGGCTGTCACAACCGTTGTTGGTAATCAAACCCTGAATAAAGTAACCCGCAATGCCCTTTGCATTGCACGCATCGCCAATATCCACAATGTCCCTTTCGCAGCAGGATGCCACCGCCCACTTGTTCGAGAGATCAATACAGCCCCAGACATTCATGGTGAAACTGGCTTAGATGGCCCCATTCTTCCTGAGCCAGCAATGAAACTGGATGCTCGCCATGCAATTGATTTAATTATTGATGTGATTATGGAAAATCCGCCTAAAAGTGTGACTTTGGTTCCGACCGCGGGTTTGACAAACATCGCTATGGCCGCACGCAAAGCACCGCAAATCGTTGAGCGGGTGAAGGAAGTCGTATTGATGGGAGGGGGTTATCATAAAGGAAACAGAAGTGCAGTTGCGGAATTCAATATTTTGATCGATCCAGAAGCCGCACACATTGTTTTTAATGAAAAATGGCCGCTGACGATGGTTGGTTTAGATCTCACTCATCAAGCTCAAGCAACACCTGAAATTATCGAGGCAATCGCTCAAATTAAGACACGTTCCTCGCAATTTGTGTTGGATGCGCTGAAATTTTATGGGGATAGATATCGTGAGCATCAGGGATTTGGTTATCCTCCAGTGCATGATCCCTGTGCTGTAGCTTATGTGATCGAGCCTGATGTTATGACGACCCAAAAAGTTCCCGTTAATATCGAGCTAACGGGAGCATTAACAACCGGAATGACAGTAGCAGATTTCCGTTTTTCTCCACCTGAAGATTGCCATACACAAGTTGCTGTCAAATTGGATCACAGTAAGTTCTGGCAATTAGTGATTGATGCCCTGAAAAATATTGGCGAAACCACTTATTGATTTATTAATATCAATTACTGATTTATTAATTATGTTCAATATATTCCTTGGCTGTTGAGCCTATCATTCGACTCAATAGTCAAGGAAGTCTCTTCAAATTAGTCGGAATCCCATCAATACAGCACTGCATAAGATCAAGAACAATGTGGCATATTGTAATACCCTGTCAGGCAAATGCTTCATCAGATACTGGATTGTGGTTGCATTTGGCCTTCAGTTTCGTATTAAAGAGAAATAACAAGAGAAAAATGATTTTTCAGTCGCAGCTTTATTGGCTGCAACTTGAAATATGGTAGATATAGAGAATATTTAATGGGGAGGATGTATTGTTTCGAAATTGAACAGCTCATTAAGTTCAATCTGTAGTCCATTTGCTATTACATAAATAATTTCCAAGGTAGGATTCCTGACACCACGCTCAATGCCACTGACATAGGTTCGATCCAACCCACATTTATCAGCAAAAGCTTCCTGTGACATCCCAGCTTCTCTCCTGAGATACCTAATTCTTTGTCCAAAAAGGGATTTGATGCTGTTCGATTTTTTCATCCGATAAGTATCGATTCGTGTTACTTATCCGACCACGGACTATAAGTCACGTTTCAATTTGAGTTATGCTATGATATGTGACTTATAATCTACTTAACACTTACTTTTTAATTGAAAAATAATAGATAATTGGAGATCTTAAGGATGGAAAAAAAAGACTGGCATTCTGCTGATATCATCGCTGAATTGAAAAAACGCGGAACCACATTGTCAGAAGTATCCCGAGCAGCAGGGCTGGCATCATCAACTCTTGCCAATGCATTGCAACGACACTGGCCAAAAGGTGAGCGTCTTATCGCAGCAGCATTGGAACGCACGCCAGAAGAAATATGGCCTTCGCGTTATGAAAAAAAATGATGATTGTAAAATAGACCCAGCCTGGCTGGGTTTAGTTACATAAGATCAGCTCGCCAGCTTTAAGCCAATAATGCCTATCACAATCAAGCTAAGACTCAACACCCTGGCAAAATTCGCAGATTCCCCTAACACCATAATGCCGAAAATCGCCGTACCTACAGCGCCAATACCTGTCCACACAGCATATGCAGTTCCTGTCGGTAGGCTTTTCATTGCATAGGCTAATAGCCCCACACTGGCAGCCATCGCGCTAATCGTGATTACACTTGGCACCAAACGTGAAAAACCCTGAGTATATTTCAGGCCTACCGCCCACACCACTTCTAACAAACCAGCAATAAGAAGGATCAACCAAGACATGCCTTTCCCTTTATATGATGACTAGTGGGGCCGTCCCCAATGAAATGACGTTTATCCAGGTCGTCCAGGATAACGATAAGAAATGAAACAGAATTATAGCTATCCGATCTGGCAGTCGCAATAATAACGACCGATGAGCTAAAACAAAAAAACCGCAACTTCTAGACGAAGAGGTTGCGGTTTTTTTAATGACAAACGCAATTATTTTACGCGAGATACGTATTCATTAGAACGGGTATCAACTTTGATGATTTCGCCGATCTGTACAAACAGAGGTACTTTTACCACAGCGCCAGTGCTCAAAGTTGCAGGTTTACCACCGGTACCAGCGGTATCACCTTTCAGACCTGGATCGGTTTCAACCACTTCCAGCTCAACGAAGTTTGGGGGAGTAACAGCGATAGGACGGCCATCCCACAGAGTCAGAATACATTCTGCCTGATCGATCAACCATTTTGCATTGTCACCAACGGCTTTCGCATCTGCAGCCAGCTGCTCGAAAGTTTCGTTATTCATGAAATGCCAGAATTCACCGTCGTTATACAAATAAGTCAGGTTGGCATCCATGACATCTGCACTTTCAACAGAATCTGTTGATTTAAATGTTTTTTCCAGCAGTTTACCAGAAATCAGTTTACGAATACGAACACGGGCAAATGCCTGCCCTTTACCTGGTTTAACAAATTCACTTTCCAGAATAGCGCACGGCTCGCCATCTAACATGATTTTAAGACCTGAACGGAATTCATTGGTACTATAAGTAGCCATGGAGATCCTCTAATTTTTAACAAAATGGCTTAGCCAAAAAATGGCACATATTATAACCCATATTCACCCCGTCAGAGAAGTCTGGCTAAAACAACTTGCGGATGTTATTACTGATCCCAATGAGCTGTTACAACTATTATCCTTAAGCACGCATGCAACGCTACAAGAAGGTAATGAAGCAAAGCGTTTGTTTCCTCTGCGTGTACCAAGAGCATTTGTAACACGAATGAAAAAGGGCGATCCCCACGATCCTCTTTTATTACAAGTCCTGACCTCACGGGAAGAATTTGCTACGTCCCCTGGTTTCTCTACTGATCCACTGGATGAACAACGCAGTGTTGTTCCTGGTCTTTTACATAAATATCGCAATCGGGCTTTGCTATTGGTCAAAGGAGGGTGCGCAGTCAATTGTCGTTATTGTTTCCGTCGTCATTTTCCTTATGAAGGAAATAAAGGTAACAAAAACAACTGGCTGCTTGCTTTGGACTATATTGAACAGCACCCAGAGCTTGACGAAATTATCTTCTCTGGTGGTGATCCACTCATGGCCAAGGATCATGAGCTGGACTGGTTAATCAGTCAAATTGAATCCATTCCACACATTAAGCGGTTGCGGATCCATACGCGCTTGCCGGTTGTAATCCCCGATCGGATCACTCTTTCACTGTGTAACCGTTTAGCACAAACCAATTTGCAGGTGATCATGGTGACCCACATCAACCATGCAAATGAAATTGATAACGCGTTCCGCGAAAGCATGATGAGACTAAAGCAAGCGGGTGTGACACTTCTGAATCAAAGTGTGATGCTACGTAATATCAATGATAATGCAGATACTCTGGCTGATTTAAGTAATGCATTATTCGACGCAGGTATATTGCCTTACTACATTCACGTTCTGGACAAGGTTCAAGGTGCTGCGCATTTTCTTGTGGAAGATGAAGAAGCAAAAGCTATCATGCGGGAATTATTGACTAAAGTCTCTGGCTATCTGATTCCGAGCCTGACAAGGGAAATTGGTGGAGAGCCAAGCAAAACGCCTCTGGATTTAGGGTTAACCCAAAACCAGTGACATTCCTCATACCAGTCAATCACTGATTAATTCCACGCCATTATTGAAAATCTTCTGGATGGGCAGCGCACAGAAACCGAATGAATGTATACGCAAATCTTAATATTTCGAAACATTCTTTCTGAGCATTGCCCAAACCACTTTCTTACCAACCCCATCGATATTAGTGCCTATGGGCACTTATAGACCTGACCAACCATTTTGCTATCAAGGGGAACAAAACTAGCCAATAATCCCTCTGATGGGCTGCTTACACCATAAATAACATTGCCACCTATTTCAGCTGCTTTATTGCGTAAGTCATTGGCGGCACTACGCATAGAACTGCTCTCATTGCTAACGCCGTTGAGCCAGTTGCTTTGCATACCAGCAACTTCCCCTAACCGCTGGCATTCGCTGCCTGGCTGAGTATCGACAAAACGCACATTAGCACCGGCAGAAGTTAATTGATGATTTGTTGTACAGCCTGCCAACAATAGTACTGACGCACCAAGCAACATTTTGATTCGCATAACTTTCCTCATTGATTATAGGGATTACTACCATGATGATAAATATACCCTTTTGTATTCGATTAAGACAAAAAAATCAAAGCCATTCCCGTTCAGGGATGGCTTTTTTGTAATTCAAACTTTATTGGGAAACATAAAAAATAACATGTCAAATGGTTAACAATTAGTACCAAACTGTTAACACAAGATGATTAAACTTAGTTTTAACATTATATTGGTTTATTATTCTAACATAATTGATGGCGTTAAATTATACCGCTTTCGATGTCGAGCAATTTTAATTTTTGTTCAACGTGATGGAAAAAGAGAAAAATTATGATGAGGAAAAAGTGAAAAGAAATTTTTAAATGATTGATTATTTTTTTAAGGATAAATCAATGAGTTACTTTGTTTTTTGTAGGTTGGATGTAGATAAATGGAGTTGAAAAAATGAGATAATTTATTGGTTAACAGTTTGGTACTAATTGTCGACAATTTTCGTTTTCCTCTTTCCAGCCATATTGTCTCGAAGCGACCCGCATTACTTGCGGTATAGCGAACAGTGTGACGAATGTTCCGATGGCCTAAATAGTCCTGAATCAAGCGGGTATCTACGCCATTGTCTGCTAGGGCATAGCCGCAAGAATGTCGTAACATGTGCGGATTCGCGCAAACCGCTAAATTAGCCTTTAAACTCGTTTGTCGGATGATTTTATAAAACTGCTGGCGAGACATGCGCGCACCTGTTCTGGACAGGAATAACCAGTCACTCTGATCACTGTTTTTATAGCGTTGGCGCAGGGAAAGCCATTTCCGTATTAGTTGTATTTCTCTTGCCACCATTGGATGGATGGTGGAAAAGCCATTTTTCAGTCTCTGCACACGCAGCTTTTTCCCTTCTAAATCCACATCTGCCAACTGTAACCCAAGCAATTCGGATACGCGAAAACCATGGATAAATCCCATGAATATCATGCAGATATTGCGGTCTGCATGTGAGTGCTTTTCCAATTCTTTCAGTAACACTTCAATTTCTGAATGGGTTAGATATTTACGTTTTAATATGATGTTTGACACAGTATTCGACTCCCGATGATTATCAAAGTTACCTACTATGATTGTTGCTGATTATTCACAGACTTCAATATTAAGCATCATTAATAAACAAAATACCAAATAAAACGGCCTCCTTACTCGTTGGATTTCCAACTTTGGGGAAGCCGTTTTTTAGGAGAATATTGCCAAAAGTGGCGATATCTTATCCGATAGGGTTATTGCTGTTTGGCAATCTTGGCATGCATTTCTTGTACAGAAGTAACCTGCTCAGTAGGATTAGCACTGAGTGCCATAGTGGTTGCAAAACCACCATTCAGGGTTGTGTCATAGTGCACTTTATATTGCAGTGCGCTGCGACGCAGCAGTTTTGAATCTTCGATCGCCTGACGGCCTGCGGTGGTATTGACGATATAGTCATATTCACCATTTTTGATTCTGTCCTGAATGTGAGGACGTCCTTCATGAACTTTATTTACCAAGCGTGGATTGATTCCTGCTTCACCCAATACAACCGCAGTACCGTGTGTCGCATCCAGTTCAAAACCATGCTTAAGTAAGTTAGCTGCCAAATCGACAACTCGTTCTTTATCTCCCTCGCGTACAGACAGAAGTGCCCGGCCTTTTTTACGCATGGTGGAGTTACTGCCCAGCATCGCTTTTGAAAAAGCTTCGGCAAAGGTACGACCAACGCCCATCACTTCACCGGTAGAACGCATTTCTGGCCCCAGAATTGGGTCAACACCCGGGAATTTATTGAATGGCAGTACCACTTCTTTCACGGAATAGTAAGGAGGAATAATCTCTTCAGTAACACCTTGCTCAAGCAGAGACTGACCTGCCATTACGCGCGCCGCTACTTTTGCCAGCGGCAGACCGGTTGCTTTGGAAACGAACGGTACGGTACGTGCTGCGCGTGGGTTTACTTCAATTAGATAGACTTCGTTGTTTTTCACCGCAAATTGGACATTCATCAGACCACGAACGCGCAGTTCAAAGGCCAGTTTTTCAACTTGCTGGCGCATTACATCCTGAATTTCTTTGCTCAAGGTATAAGCAGGCAAAGAACAGGCTGAGTCACCGGAGTGAACACCCGCTTGTTCGATATGCTCCATGATGCCGCCAATCAGGACACGTTCACCATCACAGATGGCATCTACGTCTACTTCAATTGCATCATCAAGGAAGCGATCCAGCAGGACTGGCGCATCATTGGATACGCTAACTGCATTCTGGAAATAACGGCGCAAGTCAGATTCGTCGTATACGATTTCCATTGCACGTCCACCCAATACATAAGATGGACGAACGACCAATGGATAACCAATTTCGTTACCTTTTTCAACGGCCTGTTCGATAGCCGTAACGGTGGCATTTGCTGGTTGTTTCAGGCCAAGGCGATTAACGGCTTGTTGGAAACGTTCACGATCTTCTGCACGGTCAATGGCATCAGGGCTGGTACCGATAATAGGTACACCTGCTGCTTCCAGTTCACGAGCTAGTTTCAGTGGTGTCTGACCGCCATATTGAACGATAACGCCTTTTGGCTGTTCAACACGCACGATTTCCAGCACATCTTCCAGTGTGACAGGTTCAAAGTAAAGACGATCGGAAGTGTCATAATCGGTAGAAACAGTTTCTGGGTTACAGTTCACCATGATGGTCTCAAAACCATCTTCACGCAGAGCCAGAGAAGCATGTACGCAGCAGTAATCGAACTCAATACCTTGCCCGATGCGGTTCGGACCACCACCCAATACCATGATTTTCGGTTTGTCATTGTTCGGGTTGGCTTCACATTCGTCTTCGTATGTGGAGTACATGTAAGCGGTATCGGTAGCAAATTCTGCCGCACAGGTATCAACACGTTTATAAACCGGATATAAGTTGTAATCATGGCGTAGCTTACGGATCTCTTTACCTGAGATTCCAACCAGTTTCGCTAGACGCGCATCAGCAAAACCTTTACGCTTAAGGTGACGCAGGAAATCAGAGGTCAGGCTGTTAACACCGTGTTCTGCAACTTGCTCTTCCAGACGGATCAATTCTTCAATTTGTACTAGGAACCAGCGGTCAATGTTGGTTAAGTTGAAAAGCCCATCAACGGACATGCCAGCGCGGAAAGCATCAGCGATGTACCAAATACGCTCAGCACCTGCATTTTTCAATTCACTGCGGATTTTGGTCAGAGATTGTGGATCATCCAAATTGACTTTAGGATCAAATCCTATCGCGCCGACTTCCAGACCGCGCAGGGCTTTTTGCATGGATTCTTGGAAAGTACGGCCAATTGCCATCACTTCACCAACAGATTTCATCTGTGTGGTCAGGCGGTCATTGCTGCCTGCAAATTTCTCGAAGTTGAAGCGAGGAATTTTTGTCACAACATAATCGATGGAAGGCTCGAAAGATGCAGGAGTACGGCCGCCCGTGATGTCATTCATCAATTCATCAAGGGTATAACCGACTGCCAGTTTTGCCGCGATTTTTGCAATCGGGAAACCTGTTGCCTTCGAAGCCAACGCTGATGAACGGGATACGCGTGGGTTCATTTCAATGACAATCAGGCGACCATTTTTCGGATTCACAGCAAACTGAACATTTGAGCCACCCGTTTCTACGCCGATTTCACGCAATACTGCCATCGAAGCGTTACGCATGATTTGATATTCTTTGTCAGTCAGCGTTTGTGCTGGTGCTACAGTGATAGAATCACCAGTATGGATGCCCATTGGATCGAAGTTTTCAATGGAGCAGACGATGATACAGTTATCATTTTTATCCCGCACCACTTCCATTTCATACTCTTTCCAGCCAATCAGTGATTCATCGATCAGCAATTCATTGGTTGGAGAAAGATCTAAGCCGCGTTCACAAATTTCTTCGAATTCTTCACGGTTGTAGGCTATACCACCTCCGGTTCCACCCATAGTAAAAGAAGGGCGAATAATGCAAGGAAAACCAACATCTTCTGCTACTGACAGCGCTTCTTCCATAGTATGGGCGATACCAGAACGTGCAGTATCCAAACCGATTTTTTTCATCGCCTTGTCAAAACGTTGACGATCTTCAGCTTTATCAATCGCATCAGCCGTCGCACCAATCATGGTTACGCCAAATTCTTTTAGTACACCTTGGCGTTCCAGTTCCAGCGCACAGTTTAGTGCTGTTTGTCCTCCCATTGTAGGCAAGACTGCATCTGGACGTTCTTTTTCAATGATTTTACGTACAACTTCCCAATGGATTGGCTCGATATAGGTCGCATCTGCCATTTCAGGATCGGTCATTATTGTTGCTGGATTCGAGTTTACCAGAATGACGCGATAACCTTCTTCCCGCAGCGCCTTACAAGCTTGTGCGCCGGAGTAGTCAAATTCACAAGCCTGACCGATAACAATTGGGCCAGCACCTAAGATCAGGATACTTTCAATATCAGTACGTTTTGCCATTTTTCTTCTTCTCCTGATTATTTGGTGTTCTGGGCATTTGTCTGGCGATATTCTTCAATAAGTTCAATAAAGTGATCGAACAAAGAAGCAGCTTCATGTGGGCCGGGGCTGGCTTCAGGATGCCCCTGGAAACTGAATGCAGGTTTATCAGTGCGATGAATTCCTTGCAATGTGCCATCGAAGAGTGACTTATGCGTGACGCGCAGATTGGCTGGCAGTGAACTTTCATCAACCGCAAAGCCGTGGTTTTGTGCTGTGATCATGACGACATCGCGATCCAAATCTTTAACAGGATGGTTGCCACCGTGATGACCAAATTTCATTTTCACGGTTTTTGCACCACTGGCCAGTGCCAGTAATTGATGTCCCAAACAGATACCAAAGACAGGGATTTCGGTATTCAGGAAAGTTTTGATTGCTTCGATAGCATAGTCGCATGGTTCTGGGTCACCAGGTCCATTGGACAGGAAGATGCCATCCGGCGCCATTTTCAGCACTTCATCAGCCGGAGTTTTTGCCGGAACAACAGTAACGCGGCAGCCGCGATCTACCAGCATACGCAGGATATTGCGCTTAACGCCAAAATCATAGGCCACAATATGGTAAGGCAATTCTTGCTCTTTGCAGGCTTCTGGTAGCCCATCCGCTAATGTCCAACTTCCTTGTATCCATTGATAAGGTTGTGCTGTCGTGACTTCTTTCGCTAAATCCATGCCTTTCAAGCCAGGGAATGCTTTTGCTTTTTCCAGTGCAACTTGGGCGTCTGCCTCATCTCCCGCAATGATACAACCGTTCTGTGCCCCTTTTTCTCTTAATAGTCGGGTCAGTTTACGTGTATCTATATCTGCGATGGCGACAATATTGTGACGTCTCAGGTAATCAGACAGATTTTCTTCACTGCGGAAGTTGCTGGTCACTAAGGGTAAATCACGGATAACTAAGCCTTGGGCTTGAATGGCGGGGGATTCTTCATCAGCGGCATTGATGCCGACATTACCAATATGAGGATAAGTAAGAGTAACAATTTGGCGGGAATAGGAAGGGTCGGTAAGTATTTCTTGATATCCGGTCATTGAGGTATTGAAGACCACTTCTCCAACAGCCACACCTTCTGCACCAATGGAGCGACCGTGAAATTGGGTTCCATCTTCCAGAACCAATATAGCTGACTTAATCAAAACGCCCTCCAGAATGAATAATGAGTCGCATCCAATGCATATTAATTCAGATTTAATCCTTAAAATCAATGCCAATCATGATTTTTGTCAAAATTTTGGCAAATTGCGCGCATTCTAATGATGAGAGGGGGGGGTGTCTACAAAAAATGGCATTTTTATTGGCTTTTTTACAATTTTTGGTCTTGTATTGGGTAAATGCAGCTGAAAAGCATAAGGAAAGTAGGAGAGGATAATCGATTACTGTAAGAGAAAACTTAAAAACAGAAAAAAAGTATGTTTTTTTTCGTGTTCATGAGAAAAAGGCAACAAAAAGACTCAGTATTGTTATGAAAATAGTGATTAATCCAAGTGTGTTATTGAAAATTATTTTTATATCATAATTACACAGTTATTTATTAAATATCTGTGTAATTACAAATAATTATGATTTTTTTAAATCAAATATCATCAAGTTTTAATACATCTTTCATGTTGTAAAGGCCACTATTTCTTCCTGTTAACCATAGTGCAGCCTTAATTGCACCATTAGCAAAGGTCATACGGCTTGAGGCCTTGTGGCTTATCTCTATACGTTCACCGATATCTGCAAAGATCGCGGTATGCTCTCCAACGATATCTCCTGCCCGTATGGTGGCAAATCCAATGCTTTTAGGGTTCCGCTCTCCGGTATAGCCTTCACGGGTATACACTGCACTGGTTTTGAGATCACGGCCTAATGCATTAGCGATGGATTCTCCCATGGCCAGTGCTGTTCCTGATGGAGCATCCACTTTATGGCGATGGTGTGCTTCAACAATTTCGATATCTGTATATTCCCCCATAATGGTGGCGGCTTTTTCCAGCAATTTTAGTACCAGATTGACGCCGACACTAAAATTCGCGGCAAAAACAATGGGGATCTCACGGGAGGCTTCTGCAATGGCTTGTTTTCCGGCATCATCAAAACCTGTTGTGCCGATAACCATTGATTTGTGATGTTGCCGACAAATGGAGAGGTAAGCCAATGTGCCTTCAGGACGAGTAAAATCGACCAGTACATCAAAATGTTCAATAACCTGATGCAGATCATCATTGATAATTACACCATTACTACCAATTCCCGCCAGTTCTCCAGCATCAGTTCCTACCAATGAAGAACCGGAACGCTCTAATGCGGTACCAAGAGTAACACCATCCAACAGCTGGACGGCCTGAATAAGATTACGTCCCATACGCCCGCCAGCGCCTACGATAGCAACGCGAATATCTGTATCAGCCATAAGGCCCTCTCTATAAATCATTTTTAATTGAGGTGACAAAGGAAATTTTTTACAGCTTAACTGCCAAGAACTGGCTGCGCCAGACTTATAGTCTGATAATAAGAAAAACAGGGATCCGACGGGAAGTTATGAAAAAAACTAAACAGCGGATATTACCCTGTATATCGTTACTCCCCCCGCCTCTGGTAATTCGTAGTTATGGGTTAACCGACCTTTGGCTGTTATTTTATCTGAGGAGGGTTTTTTACGAAGGCATTTGGTCAGAAACTCTATGAATACACCAAGTTATTGATGAAAATTTACTTTGCCAAATTACTATGCATGGTGATGGGATCAGGGAAGTCGGTTTTGGTGAATTTATACCTTATCCTTGTGGAGGAACACATGTAAGTTCATTAGGGCAAATTCAAGGAATTAAGACACAGGCTATAAGAGAAAGGAAAGGCAATCTATCGGTACAATATGATGTAGTATTTTCATCGTAATTTATTTCCATAATAAATTTACCCATAAGGAATGAGGGTGTTAACTGGATATTCAGACGCCGTAATATACTCGGCTTTTTGTTAGAAATCGTGTCGGGATTAATGCTTACGCCTTCCAACCCGAAAAAGCCGAGTTTGAATTTCATGATTCTGAAACTACTGTTTTTAAGCTAATCTGAAATTAATCAATCTCTTTCACTTCAACACGCAGCTCTTTTGGTACTTCGAAAACAATGTTTTCTTCTCGACCATGCAGTTCGTTAACTGTTTCTGCACCGAAAGCTTTTAAACGTTCAATAACCTGCTGTACCAAAATATCAGGCGCAGATGCACCCGCCGTTACGCCCACTGCGCTCACACCAGTAATCCATTCTTCTTCGATATCTTCAGCGGAATCAATCAAGTAAGCCGGTTTCCCGACGCGTTGTGCAAGTTCGGCCAAACGATTTGAGTTTGATGAGTTTTTAGAACCTACAACTAAAACAACATCAGCTCCTGAAGCCAGATCACGAACCGCTTCTTGGCGGTTGGTCGTGGCATAGCAGATATCATCTTTACGTGGGCCGATAATATTGGGGAACCTTGCATTAAGTGCATCAATCACTTCTGAGGTGTCATCAACAGAAAGTGTTGTCTGTGTCATAAAGCAGAGGTTATTTTCATCCTTGACTTGCAGTTTCCATACATCTTCCGGTGACTCCACCAGATACATGCCGCCGTTGGGGTTATTATATTGTCCCATCGTGCCTTCTACTTCAGGATGGCCGGCATGTCCGATTAAAATTGCTTCTTTACCTTTGCGGCTCGCCCTTGCTACTTCCATATGTACTTTGGTGACCAGTGGACAGGTTGCATCAAACAGCATGGTTAAATCACGGGAGCGGGCTTCGGCACGAATGGCTTGGGAAACACCATGAGCGGAGAAGATCAGAATAGCGCCATCAGGAACTTCTGAAATTTCTTCAATGAAAATAGCGCCACGATTTCTGAGATCGTCAACAACATAGCGATTATGTACTACTTCATGGCGGACATAAATAGGAGCGCCGTACAACTCCAGTGCTCGTTCTACGATGCTGATGGCGCGATCAACACCAGCACAGAAACCACGAGGGTTAGCCAGCAATATTTGCATGGGTTTCCTCCAACTGAGGGTCAATTTCCAACACTTCAATCTCAAAAGTGATGTTTTGGTCAGCCAGTGGATGGTTAAAATCAACAGTAATGGAACCTTCAGCTACTTCTTTGACAAGCCCCGGCATTTCATTGCTGTTCATGGCTGTGAATAACATGATGGTTCCTACTTCTGGGATACCGGCATCGGAAAAATCACGAGGAGTGAAGTATTGAACTAAATCAGGGTTGTGTTTGCCAAAAATGGTTTCTCCAGCCAAAGTAAATTGGTGTTTATCACCGACTTTCAAACCAAGAAGTTGTTGTTCCAGTGGGGCAGAGAGACTTCCATCACCAAGGCGGAATAAAGCGGGCTTGCCTTGACTGTAAGTCGAGTCTGCCGTAGAGCCATCATCCAGCTTTAATGTGAAATGTAACAAAACTGCACTGTGCGCTTGCACCTGCATTGACATGTTGCTCAAACCTTTTACTTAAAAACGATTGCAAGTATACCTTTCATCTTCCAAGTTTTTGTTTTGTTGCCTGCGCTACCACTTGAAATTTATTGGGTATAGATGAAGTTTTCAGCCCCAGCTCACAAAACTGGGGCTGATTTATTATCATTCTTTCAATAACTATTTATATCAATAAGTATTTATTTTAATGAATTATGCTTTCTAGGCCACTTTCTTGTTTTTGTCATCAGGGGTGATAAAGCTCTCTATAATAATGAGAACAGCCCCGATGCAAATTGCCGAATCTGCAATATTAAAGGTAGGCCAGTGCCATTCCCCGACGTAAAAATCGATGAAATCAACAACAAAGCCATGCACCAGCCTATCGAACAAGTTTCCCAATGCCCCACCAATCACTAAGGAGTAGGCAATATTGCTCAGTTTCTGCCTAGCGTTGGAATGATACATTAACACCAGCAATACAACCGTAATGGCAATTGCCACCAATGCAAAGAACCAGCGCTGCCAGCCGCCCTTATCGGCCAGAAAACTGAAAGCTGCCCCTAAATTCTGGGCATAAGTCAGGTTGAAATATGGTATCAGTGGAATGGATTCGTGCAGCGTGAAATGCTGCAACACTAAGTACTTACTTCCCAAATCCAGTATTAATACCACAACAACCAGCCAAAGCCAGCGAAGTCCGGTGGAACAAATGGGTTTATTCATCAGGCAAATTTACGCTCTTCACCGTTACCGGCAACGTTAGTCACACAGCGGCCACAAAGTCCTGCATGCTCCGCCACCAGACCCACATTTTTAGCATAGTGCCAGCAACGTGGACATTTTTCTCCGTCTGCTTTGCGGAAGGCCACTTTCAGGCCAGCAAGTTCGCTTTGCTGCGCATTCTCGTCGGCGGTTGCATAATCTGCAACTTCAGTCTGAGAGGTCAGCAGAACAAAACGTAGTTCATCAGACAGTTTGCTGAGTTTTTCTGCTAATGCTTCATCTGCATAGAGCGTGACAGCCGCTTCCAGAGAACTGCGGATATGTTTGTCAGCACGAGCCTGTTCCAGAACTTTGTTCACTTCGCCACGTACTGCCAACAGATCAGCCCAGAAAATATCGTTCATATCTTCGCCATCTGCCAAACCAAACAGTCCTTCATACCACTCTTCGGTAAAGACATATTGAGTACGTTTACCCGGTAGTTCATTCCAAACTTCATCAGCAGTGAACGACAGAATCGGTGTCATCCAGCGAACTAGTGCTTCTGAGATATGGAACAATGCCGTTTGGCAGCTACGACGAGCAAGGCTGTCATTTTTCGCGGTGTACTGGCGATCTTTGATGATATCCAGATAGAACGAACCCATTTCCACAGAACAAAATTGCATCAAGCGTTGAACTACGGAGTGGAAATCATATTCGTCATAGTATTTGAGAATATCTGCCTGTGCTGCCTGAGCGCAGCTTACAGCCCAACGATCCAGAACGACCATATCTTCTGCTTTTACCATGTGCTCTTCTGGGTTGAAGCCATTCAGGTTTGCCAGCAGGAAGCGGGCGGTATTGCGGATACGGCGGTAAGCATCAGAAGAGCGTTTCAGGATCTCGTCAGAAACAGCGATTTCACCGCTGTAATCGGTGGATGCTACCCATAAACGCAGGATATCGGCTCCCAGTTTGTTCATCACATCCTGTGGACTGACGGTATTGCCGATGGATTTGGACATCTTACGTCCTTGCTCATCAACGGTGAAACCATGAGTCAGCACCTGACGGTAAGGGGCTTTGCCTTTGATCGCAGTGGATAGCATCAGTGAGGACATGAACCAGCCGCGGTGCTGGTCAGAGCCTTCCAGATAGATATCGGCTGAATTGCCGTGGAATTCCGGACGAGCATCGACAACAGAAGAGTGGGTGCTTCCTGAATCAAACCAGACGTCCAGCGTATCCGGCGCTTTGGTGTAATCAGCGGCCTCATCACCCAACAGTTCTACTGCGTCCAGATCCCACCATGCCTGAATACCATCCACTTCAACGCGCTTGGCAACTTCTTCAATCAATTCAACGGTACGTGGGTGTGGCTCTTGTGTCTCTTTATGAATAAACAGCGACATTGGTACACCCCATGTACGCTGGCGGGAGATACACCAATCCGGACGGTTTTCTACCATGGATTCGATACGCGCTTGTCCCCAGCCTGGGATCCATTGAACGTCTTTGATCTCTTTCAGAGATTGTTCACGCAAACCATTTTTGTCCATGCTGATGAACCATTGAGGTGTTGCACGGAAGATGATTGGTTTTTTGTGGCGCCAGCAGCAAGGGTAGCTGTGCTGGATTTTTGCCAGACTCAGTAATGCGCCTTTTTCTTTCAGCCGTTCAACGATGATATCGTTCGCTTTGAAAACAAACTGACCATCCAGTGAAGGATAAGTGCCAGAGATATAACAACCATTCGGGCCAACAGGATTGGCGATTTCAAGATTGTATTTCAGGCTGATGCTGTAGTCATCAGGGCCGTGGCCGCCAGCGGTATGCACCGCACCTGTACCTGCTTCAAGCGTAACATGATCGCCTAGAATGGCAGGAACATCACAGCCCATGAATGGATGCTTGAAGCGTAGCAGTTCCAGATCTGCGCCCGTGCAATCACTGACGACTTCCCATGAAGTAATGCCTGCACGTTGCATGACGGATTCAACCAATTCCGCTGCCAGAATCAGACATTCATCTTCAACTTTTTCAACTTTAACCAACTGATACGTAATGTCAGCATTCAGTGAAATCGCTCGGTTAGCTGGTAATGTCCACGGTGTGGTTGTCCAGATAACCAGAGAAACAGGCAGGCTGAGGTGCTGTGCGCCAAATTTGGCGTATATGGCATCAGCATCAACGGCAACGAAGCGTACGTCAATGGAAGGGGAGGTTTTATCGTAGTATTCAACTTCTGCTTCAGCAAGAGAGGAACCACAATCAGTACACCAGTGAACAGGTTTTACGCCTTTCAGCAAATGCCCATTTTTGATAATGCGGCCCAGCGCCCGAATGATTTCTGCTTCAGTTTTGAAGTCCATGGTCAGGTAAGGTTTATCCCAATCACCCAGTACGCCCAAGCGCTTGAAGCCCGCTTTTTGTGCTTCGACCTGAGTCATGGCATATTTGCGGCACTCAGCACGGAATTCAGCGGCGGAAAATTTTTCCCCCGGCTTACCGATAATTTGCTCAACCTTGAGCTCAATAGGCAAACCGTGGCAGTCCCAACCTGGAATATAAGGCGAATCGAAGCCTGATAGCCCTTTGAACTTAACGACAATATCTTTGAGAATTTTATTAACTGAGTGACCAATATGAATATCGCCGTTTGCATATGGAGGGCCATCATGCAAAATAAACGTTTTTTTGCCAGATTTTGCTTTTCTAATCGCCTGATACAAACCTTCTTTGTACCAACGTTTCAACATATCTGGTTCGCGCTTGGCTAAATCCCCGCGCATAGGGAACCCTGTTTCCGGTAAATTCAGGGTGTCTTTGTAGTCACTCATTATAGATTCTCAGTTCCAATTTTCCGCTATATCCTTCGTCTTTCTAGTTGCTACTTTGTTGGCTGTGTTCTCTCACTCCAGTCACATAGTGGACTATGTTCTTGAGGATTAGTTTACTTGCCGTGCGCTACAACTTGAAACCTATTAGATATTAGATACATGACTCGGATAGCTGCAGGAGATAGTTCCTTGCAGCAATCACATCATTTGCGATTTGCTGTTTAAGCGCATCAAGTGAAGCAAATCGCTGCTCGTTACGCAATTTTTTTCGTAATACCACATCAATATGACGCCCATACAGATCCATTTGGGTATCAATCAAATGCACTTCAAGTTGCTGGCCCTTACCTGCAACTGTGGGGCGATTGCCTATATTCGCAACGCCTGGTAGGGGGTTATCGCCCAATCCATAGACTTCAACAGCATAAACACCGTTAACAGGTGTAACTAAACGTTTCAACGGTAAGTTGGCTGTGGGAAAGCCGATCGTGCGCCCTAATTGTTTACCGTGAACGACTCTGCCACTTATGCTGTAAGGATGCCCCAGTAATATTTCGGCCCAAGCCAAGTCATCATCTTGCAGTGCTTGACGAATGGCTGTACTGCTGATCCTAAGACCGCTATCACAAAAACTGTCTGTGCTGGCGACATCAAAATTGTATTGTTTACCTGCTTGCTGCAAATAGTGGAAATTTCCGAGGCGATTTTTGCCAAAACGGAAATCATCGCCTATTGCCAGAAACTTAACACCCAGTTTCTTAACGAGCAACTGTGAAACAAAAGCTTCAGGTGAGTTAGCTGCAAAATATTTGTCAAATTTCACACATAACAGATAATCAACGTCATTTTGGGCTAGATACTTTATTTTATCTCTCAGCCTTGTCAGGCGGGCTGGCGCTTTATCTGTAGCAAAAACTTCCAGAGGCTGCGGTTCGAAAATCATGACCATCGTCGGTAATCCGAGACGCTGCCCTTCTTGCTTCAAGTGTTTTAGTAAAGCCTGATGCCCGCGATGGACACCATCAAAATTACCAATCGTCAGCACGCAACCATGGTGACGCGCCCGGATATTGTGTATACCGCGAATTAGCTCCATAGCTGGCTCAATACCGTGGAAATTGTCGGATTATACCTTGTACAAAGCTCAAGGTTAACCCACGATCACAAAGGGTTTTAATTAATAACCTGATTCATACAATAAAAATAGGCTAGATGCCCGAAAAATATTTAATTTATTGCATTTCTCTGTGATTCATTCAGTTTTTTATTGTGAAGGACTGTATTCCCTCTCAGTAAGCTGATAAAATCCCGCCCCATCACAACGTAAGCAGCGTCGTCGTACAACGACGTTTATTTGCACAAATCCATTGACAAAAGAAGGCTGAACAGGCATATTCCTCGGCCTTTGAATTGTCCTCGATAGAATATATTTGGGAGTTGGACCTTGGCTAATATCAAATCAGCTAAGAAACGCGCCGTACAGTCTGAGAAACGCCGTCAGCACAACGCAAGCCGTCGTTCTATGGTGCGTACTTTTATCAAGAAAGTATACGCGGCTATCGCTACTGGCGATAAAGAAGCTGCACAGAAAGCATTCAATGACATGCAACCAATTGTTGATCGTCACGCCTGTAAGGGTCTGATCCACAAAAACAAAGCAGCACGTCATAAATCTGCTTTGGCTGCGCAAATCAAAGCAATGTAATCATTTGTTTTGATGGTGCTAAAAATTGATAGTGCTAAAAAAACCGGCTTTAAGCCGGTTTTTTTGTATCTGTCAGTTTTGAAATGCTGATTTTAAGGTAATGACTTTAAAATTACGGTTCTTACGTCACAGTTTTAAAGATTTTTCAGGGCGACTTTTGGGTGGAGAACTGAATAAAGCAGAAAAGTCTTTGTTACATACTCGCTGGACTGCCGGATGCTGAATCATACGCTCTGCAAAGATGACATAATATTCTTCCTGTACAGCATCCAATCGACCTATCTCAATAATATCACTATCTGCGAAAATATCATTGGCATAGAAAGAAGGCGCAATGAAAATGGCATTGTGATACATACCAAATGCTTTCATCAAAGCAGCATCATCAAATTCACCCAACACTTCAACTTGAAGGTTTTTATTACGTATCCATGTCAGGAGCTTTCTGCCCAGCATGGAGCGGCGACCAGGAATCAATAAGCGGCGCTCTTCCAAACATTCAGGAAAGGACTTTTCTGGGATCGGCTGGCGGCAATAAAAACTAATATTGCATTCCCCCAATTTCACGGAAAATAAGCCTTCCTGTTGAGAAGAATCTACTGGACAATCAGAGAGGATCATATCCAGTTTATGTTGGCTAAGTTGCTCAAGCAGCATTTCATGTGTCGATTCAAAACAACGCAAGTGGATTTTTTCATGCTCCACAACGGTAGTTTCCAGTACCTTGCTGACCAAACGTTTGGATAGTGCATCAGCGACTCCTACATCAAACAGCAGGTTTGATTCTCGGCTGTAAGTAACGATGTCCAGCATTTCCTGACTAAGTGTAAACATTTTATCCGCATAGCGGAAAATCAATTGCCCCAGTTCTGAGGGCACTAAGCCTCTTCCTTGGCGCTTGAATAATTTCCCATTCAGACGCTCTTCCAACGCTTTTATCTGCCCTGTAATGGTTTGGGGTGTCAGATATAGTGCTTCTGCTGCACCCACAACAGAGCCTTCTTTGCAAACATGCCAAAAATAATAGAGATGGTTAAAATTTAAATGTGAAACCTGCATATATTTATCCTTGTGTATGTCTCACGCCTGTATAACAGCCGTAACCATACATTTCAGGTAGCCATATTATGGCGTTTTCCTATTTTTCTATTGATACGAAATATTCGTGGCATAGCAGCTATAAATGTTTTGCCACGAATATGAAAGAGGATGAATTACTTCGGTAATAATGCCCTTAATAATCCATAACCAGCGACAGATGCGGTTGTAGAGCCAATCAATATTCCTAAGCGGGAGTAGGTACTGGAGTCGTCATTTAAACTTTCAAATGCCAGACCCGAAATAAAGATAGACATGGTAAAACCGATCCCACACAGTACGGAAACCGCGAAAATTTGTCCCATGCGGATTTTTTCCGGCAGTTTAGCTATTCCCAGTTTTATTGAAATCCAGCTAAACAGGAAAATACCCAATGGCTTGCCAATAAATAGACCAAGTGCAATGCCCATAGGCAGCACACTTGTTAAGCCATTTAGTGTGACGCCCTGTAATGAAATGCCAGCATTAGCAAAAGCAAACAGTGGCAGAATTAAATAAACTACCCATGAATGCAATTCATGTTCCAGTGATTCAGAAGGTGATTCGCCTTTTTTGTTGCGAAGCGGTATCAAGAATCCAACGATAACACCAGCTAACGTGGCGTGAATACCCGATTTCAATATACATACCCATAAAACAACACCAACAACCAGATAAGCAGATGTTTTAGTTATTCCTTTCCTATTCATCCAGACCAGTAGCGTAATCATGGCAGCAGCCAGACTTAATGCTCCCAAAGACACCGTTTTGGTATAGAACAAAGCGATAATGATAATTACACCCAGATCATCAATGGTCGCCAGTGTAAGCAAAAATACTTTCAATGCGGTGGGGACGCGTTTCCCCAGCAAGGCCATGATCCCAAGTGCAAAAGCAATATCTGTTGCTGCGGGAATTGCCCAACCTTGTCGTGTGATCTCATCACTGCCATTAAACAGCAGATAGATCAATGCAGGAGCCAACATACCTCCAAGCGCTGCAATGGCTGGAAAAATTGCCTTGTCACGGCCAGCCAGCGAGCCTTCCATGAGTTCCCGTTTTACTTCCAGCCCGACAATCAGGAAAAATACCGCCATTAACCCATCATTTATCCAGAGTAATAATGGCTTGTTGATTTCCAATGCTGCGAATTGTATGGCAACAGGAAGGTTAAGAACTTGATGATAAATACCCTGCAATGGCGTATTCGCCATAACCAGCGCAACAATTGCTGCAATAATGAGAAGGATTCCTCCTGCTGCCTCTAATTTCAAAAATTGGCGAATAATTGCAGTCATGGATAAATTAGCCTATGAGTTTGATTAGGATAATAATGTTATGATAGTCATTACATCGGAAAAAGCAGATTATTTGTGTGATATTGTTCGTCATATGCGAACTATAACATGATGAAATTAACATTTTTTCGGGGATGAGTACATTGCAATCAGAATCAAAAGCTGCTTTTATCAGCTATTTATTAACAATTGATTAAAGTATCTCATGACAACATTCCTATTATTATCTGTTCTCGGTGCTGCCCTGCTGCATGCCAGTTGGAACGTTTTAGTCAAAATCAGTGCTGATAGATTTTTGGGTATATCAATCATCGTTTTTTTGTCGGCATGTTGAGTGATGAGCCATGCCCCAATTGTAATGGTTGCGGCATTGCGTGAAACCAACGTGCTGTTTGCAATGCTGTTGTCGGTTTTTATTTTGCAGGAACCGTTTAGCAAAATGCGATTATTGGCTTGTGTTGTGATTATCATTAGGATTATTAGTACTAAATTAGGGTAATGGATCTCCAAGTAATAAATAAAAACCTGGAGATTCCAATTCGTTTTGAGTAATTTTATTGGTTGGCATATTCAAATTTTGAATTACTAATTACAACCGTACCATCAGGCTTTGTAATAGCCTGATCTGATACTATTTTTGAACTATTATTCATCATATCAAATGTATTTTTATATAAAGGATAACCCGGATTTTCCTGTAACTCATATTATTTGTATGTGGATATTTTAAAATGATATTTTTTGCTCTTTTTAAATAATATGCAACATTAATTAAATAATCTTTAAGAAAATTAATAAATAAAAAATCCCCCTGAAAATCAATAAACTAAAAAATGATCAGGAGGAATTATTATTAGATATTTTTCAAGGTATTAAATTACTTTGTTAAATCATCAAAAAATTTTTTCACGCCATCAAGGAAACTTTTGGAACGAGGGCTATTGGTTTCCCCGCTTTTTCCGCCAAAAGATTCACCCAGTTTACGCATTAGTTCTTTTTGCTCTTCATTCAACTTAACCGGTGTTTCTACCACGACACGGCACATCAGGTCGCCTTGAACACCGCCACGGACGGATTTAACACCTTTACTTTTCATGCGGAATAGTTTGCTGGTCTGGGTTTCCGCAGGGATTTTCAGGCTGACGCGACCATCAAGGGTCGGAACTTCAATTTCGCCACCCAATGCTGCTGTTGCAAAGTTAATTGGAACTTCACAGTAAAGGTTGCTGCCATCGCGTTCGAAGATATGGTGAGCCTTGACTTGAACTTGAACGTACAAATCACCTGCTGGTGCACCGTGTTCACCTGCTTCACCTTCGCCACTCAAGCGAATGCGATCACCGGTATCGACACCGGCCGGAATTTTGACAGACAGAGTTTTGTATTTTTCAACGCGACCATGTCCATGACATTTACCACAAGGCTCTTTGATGACGTTTCCGCGTCCATGACACTGAGGGCAAGGCTGCTGAACGGCGAAGAACCCTTGACGCATCTGTACTTGGCCTGCTCCGTGACAGGTCGGGCAAGTTTGTGGGCTGGTGCCCGCCTTGGCTCCGCTGCCATGACAGGTATCACAAGATTCCAGTGTTGGAATACGGATCTCTTTGGTCACACCACGGACAGCTTCTTCCAGGGTTAATTCCATGCTGTAACGCAGGTCTGAGCCACGGCTAGGACGCTGCTGACGACGGCCACCACCGAAAATATCTCCGAAAACGTCACCAAAGATATCGCTAAAGTCAGCTCCGCCACCTGCGCCACCACCCATACCACCATGTTCAAAGGCAGCGTGACCATATTGATCATAAGCGGCACGTTTCTGAGAATCCGTCAGGATCTCATACGCTTCTTTAATTTCTTTGAATTTACTTTCTGCATCTTTATCACCCTGATTACGATCAGGATGATATTTCATTGCCAGTCGTTTATAGGCTTTTTTGATCTCTTTTTCGTCTGCGGTTTTGGAAACTCCCAAAACTTCGTAATAATCTTCTTTTGCCATCGTATTGTTTACCCTTAACACGCACGCACGGGCGCAGAGTCACCTCAAACGCCCGTACAGTTAACAAGTAACAGGATATCTGTTACTTTGCCCGCTATTCCCTTCATCTTTCAAGTTGCCTCTTTGTTGGTTTCGCTCATTCATCCCAGTCACATAGCTATCTATGTATGTGACTGGGATTCAAACGCTTACCGTCTTAATATAACTCGAAATCTATTGGGCTTAAGGGCTATTATTTTTTGTCTTTAACTTCTTCGAATTCAGCGTCTACAACGTCGTCTTCTTTCTTCGCGTTACTTGCATCAGCATCGGTAGCGCCTGCTTGAGCTTGTTGCTGTGCGATTTCCAGCAATTTCTTGGATGCTTCAACCAGAGCTTGGATCTTCGCTTCGATTTCAGCTTTGTCTTCGCTCTTCGCAGCAGTTTCCAGCTCAGAAGTTGCTTTCTCGATTGCAGCTTTATCGTCAGCAGTCAGTTTGTCACCGGCTTCTTCAACTTGCTTGCGAGTACCGTGAACCAGTTGATCAGCTTGGTTACGAATCTGAACCAGTTCTTCAAACTTACGGTCAGCTTCAGCATTTGCTTCAGCGTCACGTACCATCTGCTGAATTTCTTCTTCATTCAGACCAGAAGATGCCTTAATGGTGATGTTTTGTTCACGACCAGAGTTTTTGTCTTTCGCAGAAACGTGCAGGATGCCGTCAGCATCAATGTCGAAAGTAACTTCGATCTGTGGAGTTCCACGCATCGCTGGCTGAATACCATCCAGGTTGAACTGACCCAGAGATTTGTTATCGCTGGAACGCTTACGCTCACCTTGCAGTACGTGGATAGTTACCGCAGATTGGTTATCTTCCGCTGTAGAGAACACTTGGCTATGCTTGGTTGGGATAGTGGTGTTCTTGGTAATAAGGGAAGTCATCACGCCGCCCATAGTTTCGATACCCAGAGACAGTGGAGTCACGTCCAGCAGCAGAACGTCTTTCACGTCACCTGCCAATACACCGCCCTGAACTGCTGCACCCATTGCAACTGCTTCGTCTGGGTTCACGTCTTTACGTGGCTCTTTGCCGAAGAAATCTGAAACTGCTTTCTGCACCATTGGCATACGAGTCTGACCGCCAACCAGAATAACGTCCTGAACGTCAGATACAGACAGACCTGCGTCATTCAGTGCGACTTTCAGAGGCTCGATAGAACGTTTAACCAAGTCTTCAACCAGAGATTCCAGTTTTGCACGAGTTACTTTAATGTTCATGTGCTTAGGACCGGTTGCATCTGCTGTGATGTATGGCAGATTCACGTCAGTCTGTTGTGCAGAAGAAAGCTCGATTTTCGCTTTTTCTGCCGCTTCTTTCAGACGCTGCATAGCCAGTGGATCATTGCGCAAGTCGATGCCTTGTTCTTTCTTGAACTCATCAACCAGATAGTTGATCATGCGGCTGTCGAAGTCTTCACCACCCAAGTGAGTATCACCATTGGTTGCCAGAACTTCATAAGTTTTTTCGCCATCAACTTCATCGATTTCGATGATAGAAATATCGAAAGTACCGCCACCCAGATCATAAACCGCGATGGTGCGGTTGCCCACTTCTTTGTCCAGGCCGTAAGCCAGAGCAGCAGCGGTTGGTTCGTTGATGATACGCTTAACTTCCAGGCCTGCGATACGACCAGCGTCTTTAGTTGCCTGACGCTGTGCATCGTTGAAGTATGCAGGAACGGTGATAACCGCTTCGGTTATTGGTTCACCCAGATAATCTTCTGCTGTTTTCTTCATTTTTTTCAGAACCTCAGCAGAGATCTGAGGTGGTGCTATTTTCTGGCCTTTCACTTCCAGCCATGCATCGCCATTATCCGCCGCCATGATTTTGTATGGCATGATGGATTCGTCACGCTGTACTTCTTCGTCCTGAAAACGACGGCCGATCAAACGCTTGATGGCGAACAGAGTATTTTGCGGGTTAGTAACAGCCTGACGTTTAGCTGGTTGACCAACCAGAGTTTCACCATCCTGAGTATATGCGATGATGGAAGGTGTGGTACGGTCACCTTCGCTGTTTTCAAGCACACGAGCAGTTGTGCCGTCCATAATTGCTACACAAGAGTTGGTAGTTCCCAAGTCGATACCAATAATTTTACCCATCTAAACGCCTCCACAAAGAATTCATATATTCGGTCAAGTTACTAAGCTATATGAGGACGAATGTTTTCTTTTCAATGGCTCTGTTTGCCAGAAATTCCTCATTTTATTTTTCAGCTAATGCTGAAATATTCAGTAGTAACTGTAGTTGAGACTTAGATGGGGTCATTCATCTCATCATCAAGGGGCCGATTGAAAAAAAATTGAGATTTAATAAAAAAATTTTTCCAAGGCCATTGTGTAGTTGATGCCATCACATTATGATTCGCCGCCTTTTATGGTTTCTTGGTGCGGGAAAGCGCCATGATAACTTTTTAATATTTTGTATTTTCTAGGGGAATTATGCACTCTAATAAATTGGCTAACCCAGGCCCATTGGGTTTAATGGGTTTTGGCATGACAACCATTTTGTTGAATTTGCACAACGCAGGTTTTTTCCCATTGGCATCAGTTATTTTGAGCATGGGAATTTTTTATGGTGGTTTGGCTCAGGTGCTGGCCGGTATCTTTGAGTATAAAAAAGGGAATACTTTTGCTGCAACCGCATTTACCTCTTACGGTATGTTCTGGTTGAGCCTGATTGCCTTACTGTTTCTGCCAATGATGGATTTGGCCGAAAAAACCGGCCATGAGTTCCTTGGTGTTTATCTAGCCCTGTGGGGAATTTTCACCCTGTTCATGTTCTTTGGTACGTTGAAAGCCAACCGTGTCCTGCAATTTGTATTTGGCAGCCTGACGCTGCTGTTTGCATTGCTGGCAATTGGCAATATCACAGGCAATGCCAGCATTTTGACCTTTGCGGGTTTTGAAGGCATTGTCTGTGGTGCGAGTGCTTTTTATCTGGCAATGGCTGAAGTTCTGAATGAACAATATGGTCGTACGGTTCTGCCAATCGGTGAAGTGAAACAAGCTTAACCATTTTTAGACAGGATGAGTGATTAATGCTCATCCTGTGCTTGATCATGAGAGCATTAACCATGCCTCTTTAATTTCCCATCTTTTTTTCATATAGATTTCATATAGATTTTTTCCGCAGGTAAATGCTTTTTTAAAATCATGCCAAAAAGTATCTTCTGTCGGTAAGCAGAGGAAATCTATCGACAGTTATCCAACAAGAAAATAATGTAAAAAACAGCGCGGTTAAATACAGTTTTACGCTGTCAGAAGTCTGTGCTACTGGCTTCTTAATCTAACATTCTTCTCTAATAGGAAATTAATAAATATCTAGCGATCATAATCACATTTGTATCGTTTAAAAATCGAGCTGACAAAAAAGTAAATAAGATAACCAAACGCTACGGTTATATCTATGTTGCTCAAAATGAGCAGGGGACAGGAACGTTAGTTAGAATGACGCCGCAAGAATAGTTTTTATTGGTATAAGCAGGTGATTGAAACCAATGGCTGTAGTTTGAGCGAATTGAGTGAATAGTTTTATCTTTTATCTATAAGCTCTCTTACTCCATAAGGTTCTGAGCTTGTTCAGAACCTTATGATATTCATTTATGGCATTTATAGTATTCAATTATTGATGACAAAAAGAAAAATGCGGGTTGTTAACGACGTGCGTTTTTCGGTCTGAATGTAGCCACAATAGTGTCATCCGTTTCAACATAAGGGCCGTCCAGCAGTTGGATACAGTAGGGAACACTGGCAAAAATTCCCGCTACCAGCACTTTGCCGTTTTCGTCTTTCAGTCCTTCCAGTGTTTCTGCGATGGCTTTAGGTTGTCCGGGAAGATTCAGAATCAGCGCTTGATTGCGGATCACTCCTACCTGTCGGGACAGGATTGCCGTTGGCACAAATTGAAGGCTGATTTGGCGCATCTGTTCGCCAAATCCGGGCATTTCTCTATCAGCAATCGCCAGCGTTGCATCCGGCGTGACATCGCGGCGTGCTGGCCCTGTTCCTCCAGTGGTCAGAACCAGATGGCATCCGAGTTCATCGACCAATTCACATAATGTTTGCTCAATCAGGATTTGCTCATCAGGAATTAGACGGGTTTCTACACTAAAAGGAGTGGTAATTGCTTTTGCGAGCCATGTATTCAGTGCAGGCAGCCCCTTGTCCTGATAAATTCCGTTGGAAGCCCGATCAGAAACAGACACGAGGCCAATGCGCAATACGTTCATACAAACCTCAATTAACGACAAAAATAGAGAAAATGTTCTTGATGGTGAAATGGAAAAACAAAAGGCGACTTATTCTGTCGCCTTTATATAAGAAAAAATAGCGTGTCGTTTAAGATTACAGCAGATCAGCGATCATGCTCTCAAGTTTGCCTTGGTCTACTGCAAACTTACAGATACCTTCCGCCAGTTTTTCAGTTGCCATTGCATCTTGGTGATGGTTCCAGTAGAACTCAGCTTCAGTCATTGGGGTTGGACGCGCTTTGATTTCGCCTTCATAGCCCAGTTTGCACTCAACTTCGCCTTCTGCTTCAGACAGCTCTTTCAGCAGTGCTGGAGAGATGGTCAGGCGGTCACAGCCAGCCAGTTCCAGAATTTCACCAGAGTTACGGAAACTTGCACCCATAACAACAGTGTTATAACCGTGTTCTTTGTAATATTGATAAATTTCAGAAACGGAAGTCACACCTGGATCTTCATGTGGCGCGAATTCTTTCTTGTCGCCATTTGCTTTGTACCAATCAAGGATACGACCGACAAATGGGGATATTAGGTAGACGCCAGCTTCTGCACAAGCACGGGCTTGGGCGAAGGAGAACAGCAGGGTCAGGTTACAGTTGATGCCTTCTTTTTCCAGCTGTTCCGCAGCACGGATGCCCTGCCATGTGGAAGCCAGTTTGATCAGAATGCGATCATTGCTTATGCCCGCTTCGTTGTACAGTTTGATCAAGCGTTTTGCTTTCGCTACGCTGGCTTCGGTGTCATAAGACAAGCGAGCATCAACTTCAGTGGAGATACGGCCAGGGATCAGTTTCAGAATTTCCAGGCCAATATTGACAGCCAATTTATCGCCGGCATCAATAATTTGCTGTTCACGAGAATCACTTTGACCACGTGCCCATTCAACGGCTTCATCAATCAGTTGGCGATATTCTGGAATTTGAGCTGCATTCAAAATCAGGGAAGGGTTGGTGGTTGCATCTTGCGGCTGATACAGTTTCATCGCCGCGATATCCCCGGTATCTGCTACTACTGTTGTCAGTTTACGCAGGGAAGTCAGTTTATCGGTCATGTTTAATATCTCATCATTATACGTAAAATCTTTGGCAACGTTGCCTCGCCATCTTGTGATAATAACATGGTCAAGCGCGGCTGTAAGGTAGGAAAATCCTATCGCTGAGATTCTCCTCTTTTTGTTCTTTTTTGCTAAAGTGGGGAAAGTCTGAATTATTAGGAAAAAATAATGCTTATTACCATTTCACCTGCAAAAACACTCGATTATGAAAGTCTACTCGCGACAGAAAAATTTAGTCAGCCGCTATTATTGGCGGAATCTCGACAACTGATTGATGTTTGCCGGACTTTAACACCTGCACAAATCGGTAGTTTGATGAGTATTAGTGATAAGTTGGCGGGATTGAATGCTGCTCGTTTTGGTGAATGGCAGCCAAAGTTCACACCAGAAAATGCCCGTCAGGCAATTTTGGCATTTAAGGGCGATGTTTATACTGGTATGCAGGCAGAAACTTTCTCCGCTGACGATTTTGATTTTGCACAAACGCATTTGAGAATTTTATCTGGCTTGTATGGCGTTTTGCGTCCTCTTGACCTGATGCAGCCTTATCGTTTGGAAATGGGAATTAAACTGGAAAATCCGCGCGGTAAAGATCTGTATAAGTTTTGGGGCGATCGTATTACTGAAAACTTGAATGTAGCACTGGAACAGCAAGGAGATGATGTTTTGGTTAATCTGGCATCAGATGAGTATTTCAAATCGGTAAATACCAAAAAATTGGCCGCCCGGATTATCAAGCCTGTTTTCCTTGATGAAAAAAATGGCAAATACAAAGTCATTAGTTTCTATGCTAAAAAAGCCCGTGGATTGATGAGCCGTTTTATCATTCAGAATCAACTGACCGATCCAGCTCGGCTGGTGGAGTTCAATCTGGAAGGGTATTTCTTTGATGAGTCTCTTTCTAAAGGAAATGAGCTGGTATTTAAGCGCCCTGAGAAGAATTAGTTTTTCAGCATAACTGATTTTCAGTACAGCTAATTTATAATATCAATAAAGCCCGCATGGAATCACTCCACCTATTAAATGGGTGGAGTGATAAATGCCATGTTATTTCAGCGCTCTTTCCATCAGGAATTCTCGCAACGTTGAGAAATCAGCGGGTAAAAAGTGAGATAACAAAGCTAAATCAGCTCGATCTGCCAACTCTACAGGTAATGGCAGCGGCTGACCGAGGGTTGTCTCGACACTTTCCTTGAATTTGGCTGGATGGGCAGTGCCCAAGAACAAGCCATATTCTCCTTCCTGCAATTGATCACGTAAGACACGATAAGCGATGGCAGCATGTGGTTCGGAAATATAGCCTTTTGCCGCTAGTTCGCGCATGGTGCTTTGAGTAGTCGCATCATCCACAACTCCGTTAGCCAGTTCACTCAGTTCCCAGCCTTTGCGTTTGAACAGTTCTTCAATGCGCGGCCAGTTATTGGGCTGACTGACATCCATTGCATTGGACAGCGTCGGGATAGTCTGATGCGGCATCCAACTACCTTCTGCTAAATAACGGGGAACGGTGTCATTGACATTGGTTGCCGCAACAAAACGTTTTACCGGTAGTCCCAGCGATTTTGCCAGTAGTCCCGCGGTCAAATTACCGAAATTGCCACTTGGAACGGAAATGACTAACTGCTCACGTTTTTTTACAGGGATCTGCGCAACTGCTTCAAAGTAATAACAGATTTGTGCCAGTAGGCGGCTGATATTAATTGAGTTGGCTGAATTGAGATGCAAGGCTTGTTTCAATTCTTCGTCATCAAAAGCCTGTTTGACCAAGGCCTGACAAGCGTCGAAATCCCCTTTGATAGCAACTGTATGGATATTGCCACCTAAAGTACAAAAGAGTTTTTCTTGCAACGGGCTGATTTTGCCTTCGGGATAGAGGATCACAACCTGTACGTTATCTAAGCCATAGAAAGCATGGGCAACTGCGGCACCGGTATCACCGGATGTTGCTGTCAAAATAGTAACGGGCTTTTCTCCCGCGATCTGAGCAAGAATTTGAGCCATGAAACGACCGCCAAAGTCTTTGAAAGCTAGCGTTGGACCGTGATAAAGCTCCAGTGAAGCGATATCATCTTCGACAGCAGTGATGGGAGCAGGGAAAGCAAAAGCGTTCTTCACTCGGTCTGCCAATTGCTCTGCGGGAATTTCATCGCCAATAAAGGCGGAGAGAATGCGTTGGCTGCGGCTGACAAAATCCAATTTCAATAAGTCGTCAATCTCATTACGGCTGAATTCTGGTAAATCCTGCGGAAAAAAGAGGCCTTGTCGCTTACCCAACCCTTGTTTTACTGCTTGTGAAAAACTAACCTGCTCACTGCTGTCTTTTAAGTTATATAATTTCATGGTTACTTTACCTGTCGTGCGCCTGCGAGATCCAGATGGCAAATATGAACAAAGCCTTCATCATTCTGTACGTAATTTTGTTGCAGCCATTGTGAGACTTCTTCTGCTACAGCCATTTCATTACAAATGGCAAAGAGGGTTGGGCCTGAACCTGAAATGCTGCACACCAGTGCCCCTAACTTTTTGACCACATCACGTGCGTTGGTAAATCCTGGTAAGAGTTGTGTGCGATAAGGCTCCGCGACAACATCTTTCATTAATTTGGCAGCCAGTTCTGGTTGTTGGGTATGACAAGCGTGAATAAAACCAGCAAAATGACGTCCATGCTCAATGATGTCATTGCGGACATAATGTTTTGGTAGGATCGCACGGGCTTCTGATGTCGATACTTTGATGCCGGGATAAGCCATTACCCACAACCAATCATCAAACGCGGGAACCGACAGGCAGGTAGTATCTTCCTGGGATAAAATTAATTGTAGCCCTCCTAAATAGCAGGGGGCGACGTTATCATAATGAACACTACCGGAAATGCGTCCTTCTAATTCTCCCATCATGTCCAGCAACTGGTTTTGGTTAAATGGGCGGCCTACATACTCATTCAATGCCACTAAGCCAGCAACTACAGAACAGGCACTAGAGCCTAATCCCGAACCAATCGGCATATTTTTCTCTAATGTCATGGTAACGGGCAATTTTTTCCCCAGCCGTTGACAAAAAAGTTGCCAGCATTGGTAGACAATATTTTCTTTGGGATCAGTAGGTAACTTGCCGACAAATTGTCCTTCATTATTCAGACTGAAACTTTCAGCTTCACTTATGGAGACACAATCTCCAAGCAACGAGCCATCAACGGGAGAAACCGCTGCGCCAAGCACATCAAATCCGACGCCAACATTCCCGATTGAGGCAGGCGCATAAACCCTGACAACCATTAAACCCCCAATTTCCATGATAGAGTGCGTAATATATCAGCAAAAACTCCTGCTGCCGTTACATCATTCCCTGCGCCATAACCACGTAATACCAGTGGGATAGGTTGATAATAACGGGTATAGAAAGCCAGCGCATTTTCGCCATTCTTGACTTTATAAAGTGGATCGTTGCCATCAACAGAGACCATTTTCACTGTACAACGACCATGTTCAATCAAGCCAACATAACGTAAAACTTTCCCTTGTTCAGCGGCATCTCCCGCACGTTGGCTGAATTCCTGATCCAATTGTGACAAACGTTGCAGGAAGCTGCCAACATCGCCATTGGCATCGAACGATGCTGGTAAAACTGGTTCAACATGGATATCTTCCAGTTCCAGTTCATAGCCCGCCTCTCTCGCCAAAATCAGTAGTTTTCGGGCAACATCCATGCCTGAGAGATCATCCCGTGGATCGGGTTCAGTAAAGCCTTTCTCTTTTGCCAGCATGGTTGCTTGTGAAAGCGTCATACCTTCATCCAGCATGCCGAAGATATAGGACAGAGAACCAGACAGGATGCCACTGAATTGCACTAATTCATCACCGGCATTAAGCAGATTCTGTAAGTTTTCGATAACAGGCAATCCAGCCCCTACGTTGGTGTCATACAGGAATTTGCGCTTTGATTTTTCTGCCGCCTGACGGATTTGGCGGTAATAAGCCATCGACAAAGTATTGGCTTTTTTGTTCGGTGTGACAACGTTAAAGCCGTCGCCGAGGAAGCTGGCATATTGTTCCGCAATCGACTGATTAGAAGTGCAGTCTACAATGACCGGATTCAGGAGATGGTACTCCTTTTCAAGACGGATCAGACGACTCAGGCTGAAAGGCTCAGTTGCTTCTGAGAGTGCTTGTTGCCAGTTATCCAAACAGATACCTTGCATATCAGTCAGCAAAGCGCGGGAGTTGGCTATACCACAGACGCGCAGTTCGATGTGTTTCTGCTTGAGCCAGATTTGTTGACGGCGTATTTGCTCGATTAAAGCACTGCCCACACCCCCTACACCGACAACAAAGACTTCAACAACTTGAGCGGTGTTAAACAGCATTTGGTGGCAGAGTCGGACAGCCGTAGTTGCTGCATCATTTTCAATTACAGCGGAAATGGAACGCTCGGAAGAGCCTTGCGCAATAGCAATGATGTTGATGTTGGCGCGTGTCAAGGCGGAGAAAAAACGGGCTGAAATTCCTCTCTGGGTACGCATGCCATCTCCAACGACTGAGATGATGGCAAGATTATTCATAACGTCAATGGGATCAAGTATGCCATCTTTCAATTCCAGATAAAACTCTCCTGTCAGCGCCTTTTGCGCTTTCAGCAACTCTTTTTGCGGCACGCAGAAACTGATGCTGTATTCTGACGAAGATTGTGTAATCAACACAACGGAAATGCCTTCACGAGACATCACGGAAAATATCCGTGCCGCCATCCCGACCATGCCTTTCAATCCGGGGCCGGAGACATTGATCATTGCCATGTGATTCAGGTTGGTAATGCCCTTGATCGGTATGTTCTCATCATTTTTCCCATTACCAATGAAAGTTCCGGGAGCATCAGGATTAGCGGTGTTTTTTATCAGACAAGGGATTTGAAATTGGGCAATAGGGGCGATGGTACGGGGATGAAGAACTTTCGCACCAAAATAAGATAATTCCATTGCTTCTTGGTATGATAGGCTTCTCAGCAAGCGTGCATCTTTAACCGCCCTTGGATCACAAGTGTAAATACCGTCTACATCAGTCCAGATTTCGCAACAATCTGCTCGCAGGCAAGCTGCCAGTACTGCGGCCGAATAGTCAGAGCCATTGCGTCCTAGCACGACCAATTCGCCATTTTCATTACCCGCAGTGAAGCCAGCCATCAGAATGATGTGGTCAGCAGGAATGTTAAGTTCAGCAATTCGTTTGGAAGATTCATGGATATCGATGGTGGATTCGAGACAATACCCGTGTGCCAAAAGGTTTTTGACGGGATCAATGACAGTCACTTTATAGCCACGAGCCTGTAATACTGCTTCCATGATGGCAATCGATAGTTTTTCACCACGACAGATCAGGGAGGCATTAATACTATCTGGACATTGTTTTAACAAGAAAATGCCGTGCAGAATCTGCTTAAGGCTGGCCAGTTCACGCTCTACTATCCCTTTCAGACGCTCATAATCAAACCCTGCTTGTTGCTCTTTTAACCCTAATAACAAATCAGTAAAGATTTGGGTGGCATCGCTCATATTGGAAACAATGTCTTGCCCTGCAATCGTTTTTTCAATCATTGCCACCAGATGGTTAGTGATTTTTGCCGGTGCAGAGAGTACTAAGGCAACTTGCCCAAGGGATAACTCATTCTCGGCGATATCTGCGACACTCAGTACACGCTGGTGATTTGCAACTGAGGTTCCCCCAAATTTCAATACTCTCATTAACATTCTTCTCCTGATTTTCTGCCAAAAAAAAGCCCGTATCTTGTGGGATACGGGCTTATTGTTATTTTATGTGTATGTGTCAGCCCGCACCGCAACTCATGGTTCTGGTGGTAATCGTGGTGGTTGTCGTGGCGTTTATAAGAGCCATTTTTTTCGGGCTGATATGGTGCATAGTTTCCTGTCTGTCTTTTGATTCGTTTAACCCTATATTGGGTAAATTAAATTGTGGTCAATGTCAAATATTTTTTAGGATGGAAGAAGAGAAAGTCGTCATTTTTTGTATCGTAATTATTCAATACATAACAAAATTAACAAACCATTATCTGGTTAATTGCTTTTTTAATAAAATTTAATTTTGAAAAAAAACATATTTTTTAATTATTTAATCTTTATGATAAAAACGTGCTGTCTGGGTGTTTTAATACTGAGCCAATCTCTTTAAGCACTCACGACAACCCGATGGTAATTAACATGCTAATAACAAATTACCCAGATAAAAATTAACAATTATAATTAATGTTAACATGCTACAATTGGTTTTGATATGTATCAACAAAAGTTAGTTTTTTTATAAGGCAAACGCATTACTAGCTGTTATATTGCTGTTAATAGATTAATATGGTGCCTTGTTTAAATCGGGTTTTTTCAGGTATGTACCCTCCCGCAAAGCGACGCTGGCTTTTAGCATAAAACATATCAAAATATTTATTTTGGGCATAAGCTGGTTTTTTGTGACTCAGAACAAAATCAGCATATTTTCTTTTCATAATAACAGCTTGTGTCACACAGATTCTGTTTTTTAGCGATTTTAGGTAGCAACCATGCAAACTCCGCACATTTTGATTGTTGAAGATGAAATTGTCACACGCAATACTCTTAAAAGCATTTTTGAAGCTGAAGGGTATATCGTTTATGAAGCCACTGACGGTTCAGAAATGCACAACATTCTGTCAGATAACGCTATCAATTTAGTGATTATGGATATCAACCTACCAGGTAAAAACGGATTATTGCTTGCCCGTGAATTACGCGAGCAGGCAAATGTCGCCTTGATGTTTTTAACAGGCCGTGACAATGAAGTGGACAAAATCCTTGGTCTCGAAATCGGTGCTGATGACTATATAACCAAGCCATTTAACCCGCGTGAGTTAACCATCCGTGCGCGGAATTTGCTTTTGCGGACAATGAATCTGAATCATTCAGGTGAAGAACGTCGTCAAGTTGAAAGTTATAAGTTCAGTGGGTGGGAACTGGATATCAATAGCCGTTCTTTGGTTAGCCCAATGGGAGATCAGTACAAACTGCCGCGTAGTGAATTCCGCGCGATGCTTCATTTCTGTGAAAATCCAGGAAAAATCCAGACCCGTGCTGAGTTGTTGAAAAAAATGACCGGTCGTGAACTGAAGCCTCACGATCGTACTGTTGATGTCACTATTCGCCGTATTCGTAAACATTTTGAGTCGACACCAGATACCCCAGAAATCATTGTGACCATCCACGGTGAAGGTTACCGTTTCTGTGGTGTGTTAGAAGACTAATTGATACCTATTCGATACTTCTTTAGAGGTGTTATTTTTTATAGGTAGATAACTTTACAGGTACATAATCGTTTGATGATGTAGCTTATTTGTCAAAAAGCCCTGTATGTCTTATGACATCAGGGCTTTTTGGATAGTGTTTGCTTCAATGATCTATTCACTTTTTCCATGGCATAATTGGCACGGCACTGATCGCATTTTTAGGAGATCCATTGATTATTTTGTCAGAATAGGTCAAGTAAATCAGAGAATTGCGATTTTTATCATAGAAGCGTACAACCTGTAATTTTTTAAATACCAAAGAAGTACGTTTCTGGAAGACGACTTGTCCTTGCTGGGTGGATTCCTTTATTTTATCGGCTAACTCAATCGGACCAACTTGTTGGCAGGATATGGCCGCATCAGATGTATCTTCTGCCAATCCTAATCCTCCCTTAATTCCTCCGGTCTTGGCTCTGCTCAAATAGCAGGTGACATTTTTAACGTCAGGATCATCAAAGGCTTCTATTACTATTTTATTATCAGGTCCCAAAATTTTGAACGCCGTGTTAACCGAACCGATCTCTTCAGCATGTAGAATCACAGGAGAAAAGAGTAAGGCTGCCGCTACTGCTACTTTCTTTATTGTTCCCATATTTAGTCCATTTGAATTAAATAAATACAGTGAAAATATCTATCATTCACATATAATGTAAATTAATAGTTTCAATCAAGCTATTTTCACTGTGAATGCATTTGTAGTGAAAACATCTGCGGTGAAAAACCGTGGCATTATAGCTGAATATGCACCAAGACGAGCGATCAATGGCTTTTAAATCTATTTCGTTGACGATTTGTTCTCCGTTTAAGACGCTAAAATAGGCGGCATTTCAAGCAAAAAGCTGCGGCATTGGTACCAGAGCGACATTCAACACGTCAATAGTGATTTTTTCTTATATTCCATGCTATTGATTTATTTGCCAAGACAATACTTGACATAGTATCAAGTCTATTGGTACTCATGAAATAAATATTAGTTAGTGATAGTAAGATTTATCAATCAATTGATTTTTGTCTTAATGACTTAGGGATATGTATGGATCAAACCAATATCATTCGAGACTTGCTACATTGGGTAAATAATAATCTGGATCGTCCATTGTCCCTTGATAATGTTGCAGCAAAAGCGGGTTACTCCAAATGGCACTTACAGCGTATGTTCAAGGATATAACAGGTCAGGCAATCGGTTCTTATATCCGCGCGAGAAGATTATCCAGAGCTGCCGTTGCATTACGTTTAACCAGCCGTCCTATTTTGGACATTGCCTTGCAATATCGCTTTGATTCTCAGCAAACTTTCACTAGAGCTTTCAAGAAACAATTTGACCGAACGCCAGCATCCTATCGTCGAAGCGAAGAGTGGTGCGCAAAGGGAATATGCCCTCCTATCTTGCTGGATAACAAACCCCTGCCAAAGCACAAATATGTCACATTAGAAGAGAAGCCGCTTATCGGTACTGAGCACACTTGTAGCTATATGCTTGAGCAGTGGTCAGAAGCTTGCAAGAATATGCGCCATGATTTCTGGATTAAATACCTACAGGATGCAGAGGTATTACCACCGAGGCTTTATGGATTACACCATACTACTCTCAGTATGGAGCATGAAGATGAACAGACTGTATTCTATACCACGGCCATAGAGCCAGAATATGCGACCTTTGATACTAAAGAAAGTCATCCTGTTGTCTTGCCGGGTGGGGATTATATTTCATTCAGTTATTTTGGTGATAAAGAACAGTTACAAGAATTCCTCTTTACCATTTATGGTGTCTGTCTGCCAACACTAAACATCACTCGCAGAAAGGGGTACGATGTCGAGCGATATTACCTCACTAACCTTGAATGGAAAAATCTTGAGGATGAGTCCCAAAATCATGTTGTTGAATTTGAGTATCTCATCCCAATTGAGCGTTAACCTTGTAATTCATCCAGGGCGGGCATATCCAGATGCGTGATATCGCCCGTTGTCTCAACTATCCAACCTGAAGCCAGCCATGGGCTATTCTGATAATCCACGCGCGAGATGGAACAGTTTCTTAATCGCAGGCGGCGCTCTGAATTAGCAGGAAGACCTAGAATAGAACAGATCAAACTGACGAGTGCCATTCCATGACTTATCAACAGTGGACGGCTGCCGACAGGCAGATTGAGGCAGTCTTCCAGTGAGGCGCGCATACGGGCAGATACCTCATGCATCGATTCACCTTCTGGGATCCGTCCATTTGGTGTACCATCGACAAGACTTTTGCGCCAAGACTCTTCTTCAGGTGTGAGGGAACTTAGTTCGCGATTTTCCAGAACGCCCATATGTAACTCTCGCAGGCGTGGTTCCAGTATGACGTCGCAGCCACAGGCTTTAGCGATGATTTCTGCTGTTTGGCGTGTCCGGCCAAGGTCACTGGTGATAACATGGGTAATGTTTTCTGATTTAACTCTTTGCGCGACCAAGTGAGCTTGGCGCCGCCCAATTTCAGTCAAAGGACTGTCAGATTGCCCCTGAATACGATGAGCCACGTTCCATTCGGTTTCGCCATGACGAACAAGATAGACCTGTAACATAGTTATTTTCCGTTATACTGCATCATGAAATAATTCAAAGGATAATTTATTTATATGTACCACGTTATTGCAGCAACAACTAACCCTGCGAAGATAAAAGCGATTAGCCTTGCATTCGATGATGTTTTTGGCCCGGACTCTTACCACATAGAAGATGTCAATGTAGACAGCAGCGTACCTCAACAACCTATTGGTAATACTGAAACCCGCACAGGTGCTCGTCATCGAGTTATGGCTGCTCGGCAAGTCCGGCCAGAAGCTGATTTCTGGGTTGGGGTTGAAGCAGGAATTGAAGGTGACATGACGTTTGCCTGGATGGTCGTTGAGTATAAACAAATTCGGGGAGAATCGCGTTCCGCTAGCCTGATGTTGCCTGAAAAAGTCTTGGAAGGCATTCGTCAAGGACGCGAACTTGGCCATGAAATGGCAGGTGTAGCTGGCATTGATAATATCAAGCAGAAAGGTGGTGCGATCGGCTTCTTCACCAACGGTATTCTTACGCGTACCAGCGTTTATCATCAAGCCCTGATACTGGCTCTTGTGCCTATCCATCATGAAGTTTACAAAGAGTTAAATAACCAATCTTAACGGTGCGTCTACCTAACGCCAACTGTATATAATTACGCGATATGTAATAAAATAGCTATTTGGGGGCACGATTGGATGGCCCCCACCGAATGACTTCAACCGTTATTTTATAGTGGCTATTTTCAATCAGTTAATAACTGCGTCTCCAGCCATTTTTTAACATGATCTGGTGCATTTTTTAAGCTATTGGAACCACGCGTAATTGTTGCAATGCCTACACCCAACTCATTTTTCAGTTCACGTTGGCTCATTTGCCCACACATCAATTCCTGAATGATTCTCACCCGAGTTGATAAAGCAGTGCGTTCATCAGGAGTCAATAATAGCTGCAAAATAGAATGTTGCAAATTTTGTTCAAATGCGGTTTGTAACAGTCCGACAAAAGCGAGCCAGTCATCGCCATCTTCAGGGGAAAGTGCAGGATCAATCAAATGATTAGGTGTCATAATTAACTGCCATACTATTTAACTAGTATGGCAGCATATCATATTATATCTTTTAAATTAATAACGTCTTTGCCATTCTTCATCAGTCAGCACGTTAGTCATTTTCCCCATAAGATGATTGTAGAACATATCGTAGGCAAGAACGTTTTTGACATAGTTACGTGTTTCAGGAAAAGGAATGCTCTCAATAAAGGCGATTGGATCGATGTTCCCTGAGGTATTAGCCAACCAACGATCAACATTTGCAGAGCCAGCATTATAAGCAGCACTGGCAAGAATCCGGTTATTACCAAAACGCTGGTAGACTGAGTCTAGGTAAGCCGTACCAATTTTAATGTTCGTAATAGGGTTCATTAATTGACTGCTGCTGACATAACCCTGAATTTTCTTACTCTTTACCGTATATTCGGCGGTTTTTGGCATGATCTGCATTAACCCGCTGGCTCCTTTGGAAGAACGCGCTTGTGGATTCCATGCACTTTCCTGACGGGCAATTGCCATTGCATAACTCTGGGAAATACTTTTATCTGATGTGAAGTTTGCAAATTCGTTTTTCCACGCTAGCGGGAAACGTTCTTCGAGATGATTCCACATTTTTCCCACAATGGTTGCCTGTACACTGAATGCTGACCACTGTTGCTCAAACGCATAACGAGCTAACTGCTTCTGTTTCACGCGATTTTGCGAAGAAACCAAGCTAATCCATTCTGAGCGTGCTCGGTCATCCATATTCCAATACAGTAACTCGCGGATACGCTTAATTTCCGGCATATTGGTAAGGGAGCTATCGGGCTTCTCTATTTTATTGATGATTAGAGGATAGGACATATTTAATTTTAGGGCTGACGCCATAGGATAAAAACCACGATACCTGGTCAGTTTACGTAATATGGTATTGGCTTCAGTGGTTTTTCCCTGATTGAGCAGAATCATGGCACTCCAATATTGCCATTCATCTTGTTGCAATGTTTTTGGGGGCATCAACGCAATCCATTTTTCAAGCCCAGGATGCCCCATATACTGTAATGTCAAGCGAGTACGTCGTTCAAGCAACTCGATTGAATGTGAATGGAGAATGGTATCGTCCCGCCATTTTGCCAGTTCTGGCGTAACGTTTTTCATCAATTGCCATGCGACGTTATCTTTTAATTGCTGTCGCTCGGCATCATTCATCTTTTGTGAGCGGACAAGTATCGGGATACTTTCTATGGCACGTTCAGCATTTATGCGGGCAAACCGGGGAAAGACTGTCACGATAACCGAGCGGGTAAAATCGGTTGGAGTTGATGTTGTGGCGAATTGTTCAATAAATTCAGGATCATGTTGCAGCTTTATCAAACTTGCTCCCAGGCGCTGATAATCCAATGGCAAGCGCTTGGCAATATAGGTAACCAACGTGGCATCATTGGCTTTCATTGCCAATTGGATACGCTGCAAAATTAAATTTGTAGAGAGGTATCCAGCTTGCTCCCAGGCATTGAATAGTTTATTGCAGTCATCAGGCAGTGAATTGCCGTTTAGCCAAATTTCTTGTGCTCCTTTCCAGGCGACTTGCTGGTGTCCTGTTGCCCATTGTGCAAAGTAATAATTGCAGCGTCCTTTAATTGCACTTGGAGGGCTGGAATTGAATGCCAGGATGCCGTTCCAGTCACCATTATTGGCCAGTATATTGATAAATTGCGGAGTTAGTGAACGCGCTAATGGCAGAGTAGGGTAAGTATTAATAAAGTGGTGTATTTGCTCAGGAGTTGCAATTGCCAAATTCTGAGATAATTGGTGATGTTCAAGATAAGGGTACAGCGGGTAATTTTTCAGTGTTGGCATCAACCGTGCCACTTCCACCATATTTTTTGCGTTCCATGCCTGTTGTATTTCTTTATATCGCTGACGTTGAGCATACAGAGAATCAGCATGTGCCGCTCCCGCAACAACAGAAACCATACTTACAGCCATAACGAAATGCTGCCACTTATTCATTGCCAGATACTCCTCCAGAAGACTACTATCAGTGTCCCAATACCCAGTGCCCAAATGCTATGTAATTATAATCATATTATTGATACAAGTTATTACAATTGGCGAAGACAGAACGGAACGCATTGGAATAGTGTTATTTGATAAGAGCAGCGGCAAGCCTGTTTGTTTTCCATTCCGTAGCGAATACAATCAACAGGCTGGAATAGCGATACTGTCCATAAACAGAAGTTCCACATTCAGATGATCTTTACCGTTTGCGGTCACGGAGTACCTAACTTTATCTCTAATTAGGTGGTGACATGATACGTAAAAACACGATACGTAAAATTTAGGGTAAAATACGCCCTTCAAGTCCTATAAATGCAAACAATTTTAAAAATTTCCTGATTAATTAAAAGGTAAAATACATTGGCTCAATATGTTTATAGTATGCATCGGGTGGGTAAAATTGTGCCCCCGAAAAGGCATATTCTGAAAAATATTTCTCTGAGTTTTTTCCCTGGAGCAAAAATCGGTGTTCTCGGCTTGAATGGTGCGGGTAAATCTACCTTGCTGCGCATCATGGCGGGTATTGATAAAGATATTGAGGGCGAAGCTCGCCCACAACCGGGCATTAAAATCGGCTATCTACCGCAGGAACCTAAACTTAATCCTGAACATACCGTTCGTGAAGCAGTGGAAGAAGCTGTTAGCGAAGTTAAAAATGCCCTGACTCGCCTTGATGAAGTCTATGCCGCTTATGCTGAGCCGGAGGCGGATTTTGATAAGCTGGCAAAAGAGCAAGGTGAGCTGGAAGCGATAATCCAATCTCATGACGGGCACAATCTGGAAAACCAGCTTGAGCGAGCGGCTGATGCCCTGCGCCTGCCTGCATGGGATGCTAAGATTGAACATCTGTCCGGTGGTGAGCGTCGTCGTGTAGCGATTTGTCGCCTGTTACTGGAAAAACCAGACATGCTGTTACTTGACGAACCGACTAACCACCTTGATGCTGAATCTGTCGCATGGTTAGAACGCTTCCTGCATGATTACGAAGGCACTGTGGTTGCGATTACCCACGATCGTTATTTCCTTGATAACGTTGCTGGCTGGATCTTGGAGCTTGATCGTGGTGAAGGCATTCCATGGGAAGGCAACTACTCCTCATGGCTGGAACAAAAAGATGCTCGTCTGGCACAGGAAGTAGCATCAGAAGCGGCTCGCCGTAAATCCATTGAGAAAGAACTTGAGTGGGTTCGCCAAAATCCGAAAGGACGTCAGGCAAAAGGCAAGGCACGTCTGGCTCGCTTTGAAGAACTTAATAACGTCGACTACCAGAAGCGCAATGAAACCAGTGAATTGTTCATTCCACCTGGCCCACGTTTGGGGGACAAGGTACTGGAAGTCACCAATCTGACCAAATCTTACAATGATCGCGTTCTGATCGACAACTTGAATTTCTCCCTGCCGAAAGGGGCGATTGTTGGGATCATCGGCCCGAATGGTGCCGGTAAATCAACTCTGTTCCGTATGTTATCCGGTCAAGAGCAGCCAGATTCTGGTTCGATTACATTGGGTGAAACTGTTAAATTGGCGTCTGTTGATCAGTTCCGCGATAACATGGATGACAGCAAAACCGTTTGGGAAGAGGTTTCAGGCGGTCAAGACATTATGCGCATTGGCAACTTTGAAATTCCAAGCCGTGCCTATGTTGGCCGTTTTAACTTCAAAGGCGTAGATCAAGGCAAGCGTGTTGGCGAATTGTCTGGTGGTGAGCGTGGTCGTCTGCATTTATCCAAACTGCTGCAAGTTGGCGGCAACATGTTGCTGCTTGACGAACCAACCAACGATTTGGACATTGAAACTCTACGCGCTTTGGAAAACGCCCTGCTGGAATTCCCGGGCTGTGCGATGGTTATTTCCCATGACCGTTGGTTCCTTGACCGTATCGCGACACACATTATTGATTATCAGGATGAAGGTAAAGTTTCCTTCTTTGAAGGGAACTTTAGTGAATACGAAGATTACAAGAAGCGAACTATGGGGGCTGAAGCACTGGAGCCTCACCGCATCAAATATAAAAAGATCAGCAAGTAAGTCTGATAGCAAGTAAATTTGCTGAGTAGTAAATTTGATGTATAGAAAAACGGCCTGATATCAGGCCGTTTTTTATTGATAGTCACTAAATTATTGCATTACTACGTTACTGCACTAAAACTCGTTGTTCCATAACGGACTCATAAGTTTTAACAGCCTTTCCCCTTGCCAAAGTGATAACGCTACTTGCATGCTGCATCAGGCGTTTATCTTGGGAGGCAATGACAACTGTGCCTTTTTGTTCATGTGCAATAAATTTACAGATATTAATGAACGTCTGAAATGCCTGATGATCTAAATTGCGTGTTGGGTCATCTGCAAATAAATATTCAGGTCTTCTAACTATGGCTTTCGCCATTGCAGCCAGCTGTTTCTCGTTTTCAGACAGTTCCCCTGGATAATAACGGCTCTTATCACCTAATTTCACAACATCCAACGATTTCTGCGCGATTCTTTCTGCTTGTTCGCGAGAAAGCGATAGTCCATAAGACGTTGATAATAACAAGTTATCTAATAGCGTAAGTTCACTAAATAGGTTGAAATCTTGGAAAATAAACCCACTATTTTCACTATGAAACTTTCCTAATTCTACATCATTCATTAGTTTCAGCTTGTTATTATTAATTAATACATCTCCTTGATCTGGTTGTAACATACCCGACGCAATCGACAATATTGTACGGTTAGTCGATGCCTTCGGCCCTGTTATCAAAGTAATTTCACCTGGTATAATAGAAAATGTGATATCTGAAATCATTTCATGATTAACTGTAGTACCAGTTAAACCATATGAAATATTGATAACCTCAATCGATTTAAATTGATTTAAGTTCATATTCTCAACACAATTAGGTTAAAAGATTAAAGCTTTTTCCTTAACATATGCTGTCTAAATCCATTCGTAATAACATTAATATATTCATGGTATTGTATGAATAAAAATAGTCTATATGTGAAACATCTTCACCAAGGATATGCTCATCTTATGTCAATTATTATTTACAATGACTATCTAATAAATGAGATGTTTCTTAGTATTAGAATAAAAAATCAAGAATATTAATAAATTATGCTTAAGACAATGATTAAATCAAATAAAAATAGCATAAATTCTTCTACTTTTATTCCACTTTGATAATAAGGAAAAAGTCATTTTATATTCCGTTAATGTTTTAAAGCTACTTCTCATTACCTCCGTTATTGATAAAAACACCTAGAATATTTGTGGAATTGTTAATGACTAATAAATTTTATATAAATAAATCAATAGACCTGTTCATTAAATGACTTATTTCTCTGTAATTCAAGTCAAAACAGTAAAATTAAAGTATCAAAAAATATTATTATCACAATTTATTTTATTACTATTGTGAAAATAACTAAAGTTAACATTTAATTAAATGTTAAAATGGTATGAATACAAGGTGATAAAGATTGTAGTGAATAATAAGTCACTATCAATTAATCATGATAATAATATAAGAGTAATCTATTTTATATATAAAATTTAGTTACTCCATTAACATTTGTTGAACTAGTTCAACACAACGTAGAAAACGCTGATCATAATCCGGTGAGTTGACGCAGACATAATCGATATTATTTTTCTTCAACAAATCCTCAAGTAAATGTTGAAATTCTTTACGGTCTTGTTCGCTGCCTAAACTTCTTAAACCATCGGCAACCCACGGAGTATTGTTTTCTAAAAAGATAACTAAATCAAAGCGATACTTATCAATCATTGCCTGAACAAAAGAGTGTTCTTTTCCTTCATAGTATTTGCAAAATGCCTGTGTTGTCACGAAATCAGTATCAATAAATGCAACTTTATTAGCATATTTAACGGAAAAATCAATGTATTGAGCATGACCTAATGCAATTTTATCATAATCTGAGTATTGCAAGGCCATTTCGTCTCCCCCAAGATGGGAAAATACGTATTCACGTCCATATTCCCATGCGCTGGTAGTGTTAAACATATTGGCGAGTTTATTCACTAATGTCGATTTCCCGCTGGATTCACCACCAAGAATAGCAACTTTGCGTACAAAGAATGGCTTCACTTCTGTAGGGATATATTCCCAATAACGGAAAGGAGCCTGGCGAATTTGGCTACCGCTAATATTCATGAATGAGCGTTGTGGATCGATAAGTACGGTTTCAATGCCGAAGTACTCTTTATAGCGAGAAACATCCTGTGATTCACTGGAATAGATATATTCAGGATTGATACTTTTTGTTGCCAGAAACGATTTAACACCTTTACTCCATGCTTCCCAGCCGTTTGGATATGGCTCCATTCCTTGTTCATCAAATGCATAAATATGAATATTCTTCTGATACTTGAATGTTTGCAGTAACCATCTCAGGCGGTCACTTACAGTAGGCTGCTGAGACATTGAACTATTAATGAATAACTCACAATCACGCACTTTGTCATAACAAAGCACAACGTGTAATTCATCAACTTGACTGGATGCTCGTTGAATCAAATAAATGTGTCCAGTATGTAATGGGTAAAATTTACCAAACACAACTCCAGTTGTTTTCTTTTCCATGGGATACGCCAGTCCTAGGTATTGATGAAGAGAAGCCAGCTTCTGCGCGCTAGGACTCTTTATCTTGTCGTTAATAAGTTGGCTTAGATAGCCTTTTGTCATTCCGCTGGCATCAGCAACTTGCTGTAACGTGTAACCTGCCTGTTTGATCGCCTCTTTTAAATAGTCAAATTGCCCCATAAAACCCCCTTTTTTTGTTTAGTATACTAAACAAGGTAGCATGCTTATTATGAAAGGTAAAAACAAAATTGGTTGTTTATTGATGCTTTGGGGTTAAATTCTGTAATTTTAACTACTATTGGTATTTAAAATTGTATAATCAGGTATATATATAAAATAAAATAACCAAATACTAAATTTTTGGTTTATCCATAAAGTGGATAATAATGGTATTTGTTGAATTTTTATTGGATAGATTGATTGTCTTTATTCGATGTATAAGTATTTACATAACCATTTTTGGTTTAAATTTAGCCAATGATTTTTGATCAATAAATAATGACGCTTAGTAAGAATAGAAAAATTTAAATAATGTGATGTTTAATAGCTTGATTTTTTATTTAATAAGAATGAATAAAAATACTTCTCTGAAATTTTATTAGATTATATCCTTAAATTAAGAATATTCTGAATTTTTCATTTTTGAATAATATTTTTTAAAATTTAAATCGATAAATAAAGAGTGTTAATTAAATTAAATCCCTCATTTGTTATGTGACGGCAGGCAGAAAATATTCTCGTTAATTAGGAAAAATACCTAAATCGCTTCCCAATAGATTTCAAGTATTAACTTGAAATCTATTGGGGGTATAGATCCAGAAGAAATAAAAAAATTTTCTTAATCTAGATCATCTAGAATAGATAAGGCATCGGCCAATTTTTTGACTCCAAATACTTTCATATCAGGCAGTGATTTTTTCGGCATGTTGGCATAAGGAACAATAGCTCGTTTAAAACCGTGTTTAGCTGCTTCTGAAATGCGTTCTTGTCCACTGGGAACGGGGCGTATTTCACCTGCCAACCCCACTTCACCAAAGACCACCAGATCATGGGGCAGAGGTCGATTACGAAAACTGGAAACTAAAGAGAGCAATAACGCCAGATCAGCACTTGTTTCCGTGACTTTTACCCCGCCAACAACGTTCACAAAAACATCTTGGTCAGCCATTTGCAGGCCGCCGTGTCGATGCAAAACTGCGAGTAGAATAGCCAGCCTGTTTTGTTCAAGCCCTACTGCTACACGGCGTGGATTTGACATCATGGAGTGATCGACTAATGCCTGAATTTCAACAAGTAAAGGGCGAGTACCTTCCCAGACAATCATGACCGAACTACCCGAGGTAATTTCATCACCACGACTCAGGAAAATGGCGGAAGGGTTGCTCACTTCCCTTAATCCCTGTTCAGTCATAGCGAACACGCCCAGCTCATTAACGGCACCGAAGCGGTTTTTATGACTGCGTAGAGTACGGAAACGGGAATCAGCTTCACCATCCAACATAACGGAGCAGTCTATACAGTGTTCGAGTACCTTGGGGCCAGCCAAAGAGCCATCTTTTGTCACATGCCCAACCATGATTATGGCTACACCCCGCGTTTTGGCAAACCGTGTCAGGTAGGCTGCGGTTTCCCTTACCTGAGCAACACTGCCTGGTGACGATTGAATATCAGCCATGTGCATGACCTGAATTGAATCAATCACCATGAGTTTGGGCTGCTCTTGCTCTGCAATCAGACAAATTTGTTCAATGCTGGTTTCCGATAGCATGTTGAGTTGATCTGTCGGCAAACCCAGCCGATGTGCTCGCATCGCCACCTGCTGCAATGATTCTTCCCCTGTCACATACAGGGTTTTCATCTGAGCTGATAATTGGCACATGGTTTGTAAAAGCAGGGTACTTTTCCCTGCTCCGGGATTACCACCAATCAAAATGGCACTGCCGGGAACCACACCGCCGCCGAGAACACGGTCAAACTCTTTAAACTCGGTTGAAAAGCGGGGCAGTTCTTCCAGACTGATATCAGAGAGTTTTTGTACCTTACTGATACCAGTATCCCCCGCATAACCGCTGAAACGCTCATTACGGGATGATGAAGCTGCGGCCAAACGTACTTCCGTAATAGTATTCCATGCGTGGCACGCAGTACATTGCCCCTGCCAACGGGGATAATCCGCACCACACTCGTTACAGACAAATGCCCGCTTTGCTGCTTTTGCCACTTCGTTCTCCCTCAATATAATGATTTTTGCCTGTTGGCATTAACGTTCTTCGTGTTTTAAACCACCGCTCAACACACACAGAACGCCCATTAAATCTGCATGGCGGATAGCAACTTTGGCTTGGGCATAAACTTTTGGCTTGGCGTGATAGGCTATTCCTAATCCTGCCTTACGGATCATTTTCAGATCATTGGCTCCATCTCCAATGGCGACGGTTTGACTCAGAGGAATATCCAGAGTTTTTGCCAATCTTATCAACGTGGTTGCCTTGTATTTCGCATCAACAATCGGGCCTTTAACCTTACCGGTTAGCTTGCCATCTTTTACTTCCAGTTGATTGGCGACTGCGTCAAAAAGACGCAGTTGTTGGCGAAGATTATCGGCAAAGAAAGTGAAGCCGCCGGAGGCAATTGCGACGTGCCAATCCAATGATTGTAACTTGCGAACAAGGCTGGTTAGCCCCGGCATGAGAGGAAGAGTTTCCATCACTTGTTGCAAGATGGATGCGTTGGCACCTGCTAACTGGGCAACTCGCTCGCGCAGACTTTCTGAAAAATCCAGTTCGCCTTGCATCGCCCGCTCGGTGATTTCCGCTACCTTATCGCCAACACCTGCCAGACGGGCAATCTCATCAATACACTCAATTTGTATAGCGGTGGAATCCATATCCATCACCAATAAACCGGGGGAGCGAAGACGCGGGATCTGCCCCAATGGAACGACATCCAAACGGCACTCATCAGCCAGTCGTTTAATGCGAGGAGAAAGGCTACCGGCAATGCGGACAACCTGATAATCATCAATTCGCCACGAAGAAACCACTACAATGGCTGCTCCGAGCCGATGCTGAAAATCACTGATACGCTGTTTATTCAAACCACGTCCATACAGCAACCAGCCGCTATCTCCTGCTCTATAATCCAGTGGCATGACTTCATCGCCGCTGAGGGACAAGGGTAATCCGGGCCATTTATGAATCTCATCCGGTAAGTAACGATAGGCCAGATTATTCGACATGAACATAGTCTCCTGTAATTCCATATAATTTGGTGGAGGCAAAAAATGCTTTTCAAACTATTCTATTTTCAAACTATCCTATCAATACTACATCTGGCAACATGTGCTTTATGAGTATGGAATAAAATAACGATGATAAAAGCAAAACTAAAACTTAGACTGCACAAGACAGCGATTATATTAATATGTATAGCACTGTTAGTTCTGCTGATGCAGGGAGTTTCCTATTTCAGCCGTTCTCAACAATTGGTTCCGATGGATCAGTTTGAAGATCTGGCGAAAACTTTGGCAAAACAGGTTGCATTCAGCTTGTCTGATGATATGGGGAATGATAGCCAGGATATTAATAACAAAAAGATTGTAGCTAGTTTAGATTACTTGACTAGCTACAGCCGCATTTTAGATGCCGCCGTTTATCTGGAGAACGGAACGCAGATAGCACAAAGTGGTGAACCTATTTCTGTTAGTGAACGATTATTGTTGAAAGGTAAAAAATCCAGTGGCTATTTCAACCAACAAATCGTAGTACCCATACAGGGAAAAGATCGCCCAAAAGGTTTTCTTCGTCTGACATTGGATACTCATCAATTGGCAACTGAGGCTAAGCAGGTCGATAACACGACTAACTTACTTAGGATAATGCTCCTGCTATCTTTGGCGATTGGATTTATTCTGGCTCACACCTTACTGAAACTATCCCCTAGTCGCTGGCAGCAGTCTCCCTATCTGCTGACCGCCAATACTAAGCCTTCCGATGAAGTACATGACCTGAACCCTGTTGAAAAACAGAATTCAGGTTAAGTATTAAAACTGATTGTAAGTATCGGGATTTGGCCCTATCCGCTTGCCAATATCCAACTCAGCCATAGCTGTCAGGTCTTCTTTTTCCAGTCTGAAATCAAATACATCGAAATTTTCTTTAATACGGGAAGGAGTAACAGATTTAGGAATAACAATCATTCCACATTCAAGATGCCAGCGAATCACAATTTGCGCTGGAGTTTTACCGTATTTAAGCACCAGGCGTTCAACCAGTGGAGAATTAAAAACACCTTTTCCGCCTCGTGATAACGGGCTCCAAGACTCGGTTGTAATATGATGGGTGGCGTTCCATGAGTGAAGTTGCCGCTGTTGGAATAAGGGATGCAATTCAATTTGATTGATTACGGGAACCACGCCAGTTTCCAACATTATTTTTTGCAAGTGCTCGATATGAAAATTACACACACCAATACTGCGAGTTAGGCCAGCTTCTTTCAGTTCAATCAGTTGTTCCCAGGCATCAACATAATGATCTTGTTCAGGCACAGGCCACTGAATGAGATAGAGATCAACATAATCTAGCTGTAGTTTGTCCAGACTTTCTTGTAATGCCGCACTAGCATCCAGATGGCGATTATTCCAAAGTTTGGTGGTAATGAAGATTTCTTCGCGTGGGATATCAGTTTCCTTCAAGGCTTTCCCTACACCTTCCTCGTTATGAAAAATCGCTGCCGTATCAATGGAGCGATAACCGACTTCTAACGCGGTATGGATAGACTTAACAACCTGCTCATTACTCGCTTTCCAAACCCCAAGCCCCAATTGTGGCATGTGATTTTCATCAACGAGTTTAATAATTGTCTGCTGACCCATTCTGACCTCCTTCTTTGCCGAAAATGATTTTAGTGGGTGTGTGCAGTGTGAAGTTTTGCATAATCATTGCCCCTTACTAACAGAACCATGTAAGTTTTTGGCTGTACCAGAGAATCTATTTTTATGTTTCGATATTGGTTTATGAAGTTGTCCATCCCATTCAGGGAACGTCATTCAGCATGTTAAATTTGGGCAGAACCAAACAGTTGGTAATCACGCTGCCTGTTGGAATGGACTCTAGTTGTTCGGATTTTGTACTGATAACCTAGTAAATTGATAGTCTAGTAAATAGCCTGGTAAATAGAAAAATAGTGGTTTTGCGATCGCGTCAAAACGACAAGTACGTTAAAGCGGTAAGCATATTACTTGTTCTTCTTTAATGCTCCTTTCTTATGACGCCAATACATCAGCAGAGAAGCAGACAACCCGCTGATCAGTAGAATGACGGGCAAGATCATCAAGATATTCATGACCAGATCCTGATGTGCTTTGATGAAAGGAATTTGGTTCAAGATGTAGCCAAATCCCACAATAATAATGACCCATAAAAAGCCACTTAACCAGTTAAAAAATTGAAAGCGTTTATTATTTAGGCCAGAAATCCCGGCAAACGTTGGCAGAAGAGTACGAACAAATGCTAAAAAGCGTCCGATAAGCAGGGCAGACAGTCCGTGTTTGGAAAATAACACATTGGCACGTTGACGATATTGAAGAGGAAGCTGAGCCAGCCAGTTTTTGACAATGTGAGTATGACCGAGCCATCGCCCCTGCAAATAACCCAGCCAACAACCCAGACTTGCTGCGATGGTCAGCAGAACTATCGTGGGGATGAAACTCATGACACCCTTGGCAATTAAGGCACCGGAAAGCACCAACAAAGTATCGCCGGGTAAAAAGGCGGCTGGCAGTAGCCCGTTTTCCAATACGAGCGTGATAAAGAGGACGCCATAAATAACCCAGATGACATCCGGATTGGCAAGTTGGTTAAAATCATGATGCCAGAGTGCATGTACGATCTCGCTTAACGTATCCATTGTTTATCCTGTGATTTTTGCGAGTAAAATAATTAACAAACGATCTATACCCAATGGATTTCAAAGTACATCGCGGCAGCAAGGGAGCGAATCCCCGGGAGCATAGATAACTATGTGGCCGGGGAGAGTGAGCGCAGCCAACAAAGAGGCAACTTGAAAGACGAAGGGTATGTCCCAGTGTACCGCAAAATGATGGGATGGGAGGTGATTTGATTCAGCCCCTTACGATAAGCGATGAACAATGAATAAAATTGCCATGATTTAACCGTCTTGGGCTGTTAGAGCCTTCATTAAGGCTCTCTTGACGTTAACGAATCGCCAAACGAGCAAAGCCCGCTTCCAAATCGTCAATCAAATCCTGTGGATTTTCCAGCCCAATATGGAGGCGGAATAAGGTGCCGGTTTTCTGTGGCGAGTGGTACTGACGTAGTTGCTTAAGCATTTCCGGCTGAATTCCCAAAATCAATGATTCAAAACCTCCCCACGAAAAGGCCATCTTAAAATGGCTCAGATTATCGAGATAATCAGCGAATTGTTCAGGTGTCAGCTGAGTATGCAAAATAAAAGAAAATAGCCCGCTGGAACCGGTGAAATCACGCTGAAAGTACTGATGTCCTGAGCAAGAAGGTAAAGCAGGGTGATAGACCTCAGCAACTTCCGGTCGCTGTGCGAGCCACTTTGCAATTTTGATACTGTTTTCTTCGTGCTGTTTTAAACGGATTGCTAATGTGCGCAGCCCTCGGTTTGCCATGTATACCGTATCGGGATCGGCAATTTGCCCTAGCAAGTAAGATCTTTCTCTGAGCTGCTCCCAACATCGTGCATTGGCGACTGCTGTACCCAGCATTCCGTCTGAATGACCAATAATGTATTTTGTGGCGGATTGAACGGAAATATCAATGCCAAATTCAAGGGCTTTAAACAGTACCCCAGCCGCCCATGTGTTATCGATAATAATCACAATTTCAGGATTAACTTGTCGAGCCGCACACACGATGGCGGGAATATCTTGAACTTCCATCGTCAGGGAACCGGGTGATTCAAGAAAGAGAACTCTGGTATTGGGTTGAATCAGCGAAACAATATTTTCTCCGATCATTGGATCAACATAATCGGTGGAAATCCCCATTTTTTTCAGAAAGTGATCGCAAAATTCCTGCGTGGGTTCATAAGCAGTACCTGTCATTAGAACATGATCACCCGTTTCTACGAATGCCAAAATCGAATGGGTAATTGCTGCCGCCCCGGAAGGGTATAGGGCACAGCCTGCGCCGCCTTCCAGCTCTGCCATTGCATCTTGAAAGGCAAAATGTGTCAGTGTGCCACGGCGTCCATAGAATAATTCACCTTTGGTACGGTTCTTCGAGGCTTGCTTTAAATCTTCAACAGTATCGAAAATGACAGATGAAGTACGTTGAATAAGGGGATTGACGGCGCTCTGCGTAAATTTTTTTTGTCTCCCTGCACTGACCAATAAGGTTTCTAGCTTTTTTTCTGTCATGGCGTCGTTCCCCAAGTTAATTTCCTGCTTATGATTTCAATAAAATTGTTCAAATAATGATTAGCAAGTTAAAAGATTTAGGACGGTTTTGCCAAAAGGATTCGCGCAACTTGACGAAAATTCAAGGTGAGTTGTTGAAGGTAAATCAGAATAGATTAACGAAGGGACATCATTAATTTGTACTTTTTTATTAAATAGTAATGATAATTACTATCAAATCGCACAATGTCTGATATTATTTGCAGCGGACTTTTTCCCCTTTCGTGGTAAGAAGCATAAATCAGGACTCAAACGTAGTCTGCATCTCCCTTAATTCACCTCGCAGTGCAGTAATCAAGCTGCAACCGACAAGATGATGGAGATACAAGATGAAAAAGAGAACCCTGATTCAGTAAATATTAGGATTAGCAAGATGAGTAAACGTGATTCACTGCTAAGTAACAGAATCTATAAGAAAGAGAGTAAGGCTAACTGATGCGTAATTTGACAGCTTCTATTCTATTGGCACTTGGATTAACAAGTTCAGCATGGGCTGATACAGTGCTAGCCGCGCCAGAAAATCAGGCTGCTGCTCAGGTAGCCGCTCCGGCAACACCAGCATCTCCCGTAGCTCCACAAGCGACTGAGCTAACAGTTAACACGCAGAAAACTGACGTACCATCAACCACAGCACCGCAAACTGTGGCGGCTGATACAGCAGAAAATCTGACAACGACAGAAACCCCGACCACTGAAACAGTTGTGGCACCAATCCAAGACGACTCTGAAAACTTGTCCAGTGGTTTCGCAACAGATCTGTCTGTTTGGGGCATGTACCAAAACGCGGATGCGGTAGTAAAAACTGTCATGGTGGGGCTGGTGATCGCTTCTGTTATTACCTGGGCGCTGTTTTTCTCCAAAGGTGTTGAACTCTTAATGGCTCGCCGCCGTTTACGTAAAGAGCAATTGGCTTTGGTTGACGTTGCCAATCTGGATACGGCAGTGAAAATTGCAGCAGACTTTGGCAATCGCAGCATCAGCCGTTTGCTGTTGAGTGAAGCACAATCAGAGCGTGCCCTGTCTGCTGATAGTATTGACAAGGTTGGAACCAAAGAACGGACTTCATTCCGCATGGAACGTACTGTAGCAGCAATCAGCCGCCATATGGGACGTGGTAACGGTTATCTGGCGACCATTGGCGCAATTTCGCCATTTGTGGGGCTGTTTGGTACTGTTTGGGGGATAATGAACAGCTTCATTGGTATCGCTCACTCACAAACCACTAACTTGGCCGTTGTAGCACCGGGTATTGCGGAAGCACTGCTGGCGACAGCATTGGGTCTGGTGGCGGCGATCCCTGCGGTAGTGATTTATAACGTCTTTGCCCGCGTTATTTCATCATACCGTGGTCAGGTGGGTGATATGGCAGCTCAGGCAATCCTGTTGCTGGGGCGTGATCTTGATCTGGCTGAAAGCAAAGCAGAAAAAGCAGAAGCAAGGTAATAAATTATGGCAATACGTCTTAATGAAGATTTGGACGATAGCGGTGAACTGCATGAAATTAACGTCACGCCATTTATTGACGTGATGTTGGTGCTGCTGATTATTTTCATGGTGGCAGCACCATTGGCAACCGTAGATATTAAAGTTGATTTGCCTGCATCGTCCGCTAAACCGCAACCACGACCGGAAAAACCTGTATTCTTGACTGTGAAAGCAGATAAACAGTTGTATGTGGGAGAACAGGTGGTTGATCGTGATAACTTGTCTTTGATATTGGATCAAACCACGCAATCCAACAAAGAAACAACAATTTTCTTCCAGGCAGATAAAACTGTGGATTATGAAACTCTGATGAGCGTAATGGATTCTCTACGCAAAGCAGGTTACCTCAAAGTCGGATTAGTGGGGATGGAGTCCGTTTCCGCTCAATAACCCTTCTTGATTATCTGAGAAGATAAACGACCAAAATAGTAAACTGCCCGATTAGTGAAGTCGGGCAGTTTTAACCTTTAAAACCGTCTTCTGAGTTTATTATTTGTATCTCACTTAATTCCTAAAAGTCACTTTGCCTTTAGGTGAACATCCTATCAGGATATCACCAATGCCGTTTTTTCAGGATAATGCCATTTATAATGGCATTATTTTTTTTTGTTTATTCTTGTGACTTACAAGTCTGGCTTATGTATTAAAAAAAGTAAATGTAGGATTGTTTTTTCTATATTTATTTATACTCATATCATTAGATTTGTATTTAACTTGAGTTATTCTTCTATTATTTTATTTTCTGATGGGGATATCTTCTGACTTAGTTTTCCATGAATGGTTGGAATATATAATATAATATGCTGCAAATAAATATTGATAATAGTTTATTAATCTGATTATTTTGGTTAATTAAATGATAAATTAGTAAAATTTTAATTTTATTAAAACTCTTTCATAATGAAAATAAACAAAATAAATCGGGAAAGCTAAAATAAATGTCCAGATAAAAATATCACCTTTTTACATTAGGTTTAATGTAAATGTGAGTATTTTAATCATATTAAGATAAAAGGGTTTTCAGATGGAAAAATACCAAGTTTAATTAATATGAATTAAGCGAATAACACTAATGGAGAACAACATGTCATTAAATGAATTTTTGGCGGAAAATAAGATATCCGTAACAGAAGTTCCCACTATTACCTTAAAAATGTTAACCAGTAAGATAGAGGGGGCTGCTCGCCAAGGGGGTATCTTCACTAAAGAAGATCTCATTAGTATTAAATTATATGTTAAACATAGTTTAGAACTTCCTTTTACTTTGCAGGGAGTCAAGGATTATATTGGTTACAACGATATTGATATTAATGGCTTGAAACCCATAAATATTACCTCCTTGTTTAAAGATATTCATGATCATGCAATTAGCTGGAGTAATGTAGAAAGTAAAGTTCAACAGCAAAGTATCGACTTGGAAAATGCTGGTAGACAAATTACCGAAACAGGAGGAGATATAATCAGCGTTATTGATCAAATGCCGATCATTGAACGCGTCAAGACAAAATTAGGCGATTTAACTAATGAGAAATTAGCTAAAATAACTTATACCAATGATGATGAAGAGATTGCTGTTGAGCTGGGTAATATTTTCGAAAGTATGAAAAAAGATATTAAAAAGCAACAGGAAAATACTCAGAGAGTTAAAAATGCGGTAACCGATTTTAAAATTACACTGATTGGTGGGACATTATCAGATGGCAATATTGCTCAGGGATTACAGCCTCAGGTCAATAATAAGAAAAAACTGATGGATGATAATCATATTTCATCTACTATAAAAGATTTACAAAATAGGATCGAAGAGAAGAACGAAGAGATTGAACAACTCAAAAGAGATTATGATAAATATGTTGGTCTGGCATTTTCGGGAATGGCAGGGGGAATTATTGGTTGGGCGATTACCGGCGGTATTTTCGGTGATAAAGCAGAAAAAGCCCGTAAACGAAAAAATGAATTGATCGATGAAGTCAACGGTTTGCAAAATCAAGTGAAAGATAAAAGTGTCTTGCAAACGGCTATTCAAAATTTGTCCCTGAATTTTTATAGCATTCATACATGTATGCTGGATGCAGAAGTTGCCTTAAACCACTTGGATTTCATGTGGAGCACAATGTTAACACAAATTACGACTTCAAAAGATAAGTTTGCTGAGATTAATAATGCATTGAAACTGACCTCTTTTGTAACAACGTTTAAGCAAGTTATTAGCCCTTGGAAAGAAGTACAAGGTTCTGCTGCGCAATTAGTTAAAACTTTTGATGAGGCACTGGCAGAATATAAGAAACTCTATAGCTAATTTCTTCTTAGAAGAATATACAAAATAAAAGGAATATTAAAATGTCTGAAAATACCATCTTACAAAAAGAAATCTTGTACCCAGAAATTAATATTAAGGCCCTGAATCAGGCAGCAAATACTATTTGGCTTTTGGCTGAACGACAAACTTCGAGTATTGCAATCATTGAGGAAAAAGTTAAACGCATCAGGCTCTATTGTCGTGACCTCAATGAATTAGTACGTAGTTCTTTATCACAATTAACACCGATACTCAGCCAGTTTGCTGTGGGAGAAACTTTTAAAGCAATTAATCAAATTGATGAGGCTTTGGCTGCTCCTGATTTGAGTGATGATGATCGTCAAGCTCTTCTGGAAGAACGTGATCAATTGATCCAAATATTATCACAAGATATTGATAATGTGATTGTCAGTTTCACAGGCAGAACCAATCAGTTATCTTCAAAAATCAGTGATATCCGAAATATGGTGATTGCAGAACGTTTAGAGGAGATTTTGACGCAAACTGAATTACGAAAAGCTGAGTTACAGAGCGATATTAAGGGTAAAACCGAAAAAAGAAATAAATTGGATGCTGAACGGGATAACGTTATCGAAAGTCAGGATGTCATTCGCGCAAATAATATTGCCGATATGTTTAAGGATTTTATCCCAAGCGCCAGTGATATTGATAGTTTAGACCTCACACAACCTAAAAAAGAAGCCATAAAACAGGCTATTAAACAAGGTGCTGAGATTACCAGAAAAATATTGGGCAAAGTTTCTGAAGGATTGAAATATATCGATTTGGCGGATGCCAGAATGAAACTCAGTGATCAAATCGATCAGGTAATGAAAGAATCTGACACGCTGGAAACTACATTATGGGAAACAGAACAGCGGCTTTCTGGTTTAAACGATGTGATACAAATCGATACAGAACGCACCACTATGCTTTCCGAGGCGGTTAAACTGGAGCAAGCGTGGAGTTCATTCACCAATCAATTACACAAATTATCAGGTAAGGAAATTAATCAGACCAATATAACGGTTCTGATAAAAGGACAATTAGATTTCTTGGATAATTTGGCAGCGCAATATAATATGCTGAAATAAATATATTGGGTGAATATTCACATTGATGATTTTCAACAGGCTATAGATATTCTGACAAAAGATACTCCTATTGCTCCTGTTTATTATTATGTGACAGCTCAATTAGTGAAGCCTTATATTGGAAGCTACTATTCTAATCTTACTGATATGACAGCAACGAAAGATCTTTATGTCATTAAGCATTAGGTTAAATGAAGTTTGTCAATGGTCTGAGGGCCTGCTTTGGCAGGCTCTCCATGATTTATTGCAACGCCTTATGTGCAGTCAGAGCTAAGAATGCATTACGGCTGCCATACTCAGGATGCTGTTTAACTTTGGTATCAATGCGATTAATCAAACGCAATGGCAGTGTAATATTAAAATACGGTCTGTTTTGTCTTCGAACTGGCTCAAATACACACCACTCAGGTTGTTTGTTATTTCAGCAAATTTGATGGCTAATTTCTGTGTTAAACCCGAAATTCTGGCGCTAACTGACTAAATCCCAATCCATTCTTTTTTTCCACTTTGATTTGAACGGGAATCCGTTCTTTTAAGGCTTCTACATGGCTGATTACCCCGATGGTTTTTCCTGAGGCATTAAGATGATCCAGTGCATCCAGAGCAATATCCAGGGTTTCAGGATCAAGTGTGCCAAAGCCTTCATCAAGGAATAGGGACTCTATCTGAGTCTTGTTACTGACTAGATCAGATAAGGCGAGAGCAAGGGCAAGACTGACAAGGAAACTTTCTCCTCCGGAAAGAGTTTTAGTATCTCTAATGGCATCTGCTTGCCAAGTATCAACGACTTGTAATTCCAGACTGCCATCATCTTTGCGTTGCAAGTAGTAACGCCCATGTAATTTTTCCAACCGGATATTTGCCAGATGTACAAGGTGATCCAATGTCAGACCTTGAGCAAAACGGCGGAATTTAGCACCATCCGCAGAGCCAATGAGATTATTGAGATAACTCCAGTCATTATAGTTTTGTTGTGAAAAAGTGATTTGTGCAAGTAACTCCTGCTGTTGTTGACGGCGAGTTGCGTCGCTGTTCAATAGGGTTCTGACTTCACCTTGTTGCTGGTTGTTGTATTTCAACTTAGCCGTAACGTCGGCTAATACGGTGGATAATTGCTGGTCTTCTTGTTCAATTGCATATTGTTCAAGCGAATATTGTTCAGGTAACTGAGGCTGCATTTCTGTGTGCCGCTGTAAGGCTATTTGAGATTCTTGATTCCGTGTTTTGGCTTGCAATTGTTGCTGTTCAAGTTTTTCCTGTAACTGTTGTAATTTTTCCCGTTGTTCCGGTTCCAATAAAGCTCGTTCAAAAGATAATTGATCGGGAAAACCTTGCTTCTCCAAGCCTGTTTGGAATTGACTGGCAACAAGTTTGCAGTTTACTTCGGCAGCGGTGTGGTTTTTTTCAATTTCACTGGCAGCTCCGGTTAATTGACTCATTTTGTTTTGTAGTTTTTGCAGGTGAAGAGCAGCTTGTTTACAGGCCACTTCCAGTTCATTGGTTTTTTGCTGCAAAGCCTGACGAACGACAATTATGGATTGTTCGCCAAATAAATGCTGACGTTCCTGACACGTTTGCTCCAATAACAATTTTTGCTGCTGCTGTTGCTCATTTAAAGTATGAATATGGACAGTGAGCTTATTTTTTTGCTTATCCAATTCACTCACCTTACTTTGCAAGGCTGTTTGTTCGTTTTGCAGTTGCTGCCACTTTTCACGTGAATCATGGTAGTTTTTTGACTCTTGCTCACGTTGTTGCAGCCAGTTTTCGGTTTCCTGATGGGTTGGAAGTGTGAAAGGTGTCGGCTGTAACTCTGTAGTTAACTGCTGTGATGTAGCTGCATAATCGGCTTCTATTTGTTGAATATCTGCCGTTTTTTCTGCCAATTGCTTCTGGGCTGAATCCAGTTTGTACTTTTCCAGCTCGATGGTCTTTTCACTGGCTTGATATTGTTCCCGATTGGCGACGAGTGCTTTTTCGGCTACTTGATGGTTTTTTTCTGCCTGCAAAAGTGCTTCTTGTTGAGCCTGATACTGATGGTAGGTAGATTGCCGTTGACTGATAAAATGATTAACTGACTCTTCATTCATAGACAGTTCTATAGCTTGTAATTGTTGGCAATGGTGTTCCCATTGTTTAGTCAATTCTGTCAACTTAACATTGCACTGTGCAATATTTCGTTGCAATTGTTCGCAGTGCTGCTGCTGAATTTGTTGTTTTTGCTGTAGGGTTGTGCGATTTTCTTGAAATTTATCAATCTGTTGTCGCAGAGATTTCAAACGCTCTTCTGAGTGCGGTAGCGCAATATTCTGGTATTCGCTGATTAAAGGATGGTGAGTTGAGCCGCAAAGCGGACAAGGTTCACCTTCTTTTAATTGTGCTCGTTCTTTTTCCAAACTGACGATCCGCTGCTCTAAACGAATTCGATTGGTAAGATCATCATAATGTTGCTGTTTGTCTGCCAATTGTTGGTTGAGGGTTGCGATCTGATCCGGTAAGGCTTTTATCAATGCTTGGGATTGTATCAACTGATTCTGATCAGTCGTGATCGTAGTTTGTAACTGTTGGATCTGGGGGAGCAAGATCTCCAGTTGGTTCTGTGATGCCAATTGTTTCTGATAATCTTCTAAATTTTTCTGTAACTGCTCCAATGGGTGCTTGTGCTGCAAAGCTGCGAGTTGCTTTTCAGCAGAGGCCACGCTGTTGTCCAGTGTTTGGTGCTGTTCTTGTTGTTTAGCCAATTTCGCATTCAATGTATTTAAATGCTCGGTTGTGCGGGTAAGATCAGAAGCGATTTGTTGGGTACTTTGAGTGAGCTGGGTTATTTTTTCTTGTCGCTCTTTCTGGCGAGTGAATAACTGTTTCCATTCCGGTAGTTTGCTATCTAAATTGCGGTAATAAGGGTGCTGCTCATAATAGGATGCCAACGCCTTTTGCTCGTTATTCAAGGCGGCTGTTTGATTTTGTGCGATTTGGTATTGGGATAATATGTCAGTTAGATCGCGATTTTGCCCTGTGATATCTTTTTCAAATTTCAGCAGATCTTTGGATTGAATATCAATTTTATGATCGAGTGGCATAATTTGCTCTGAGATGAGCTTTTCCTGCTGATTTTGATGATGTTGGTGCTCTTCCCGAATTTTCTCCAACTGTATCAGTTGTTGTTCCGCAGGTTGCTGCATTTCCAGTTGTTGCTGGCGCTCATTCTCTATTTTTATACGTTGTTCAGTGAGCCGCTGTTTCTCGTTGAAAGCCCGGTTTTGTGCATCCCACAACGGACGAATTTTCTCTGCTGGTTCGCTGGCGGCAAGTTGTTGTAATTGAGGTTGAGCTTCTTGAATAGCTTGCTCGGTTTGTTGCAAAAGGGAAGCATTACTTACCAGTGATTGCTGTAGTTCATTCCGTCGAAATAGCCACTGTTCGGCAATTTGCAACGCTTTCATTTGTTGACTGAGTTGAGCTTCTTCTGCAATAAGTTGTCGCTGTTGATTTTGATATGTTTGTTGTTGTTCTGGCGTGAGTAATTCAATGGAAGAGGCTTTGGCCTGCTGAATATTCAGCTCAGATTGTGCTTCCTTATGGCGTTGATAAATTTCTTGGGACAGAATGCCGTAAATTTCTGTACCAGTTAACTCTTCCAGTAGATCTGCCCGATCTTTATCCTGCGCATTTAAAAATGCGGCAAAATCTCCCTGTGATAAAAGCATGGATTTGGTAAAACGACTAAAATCCAGTCCGGTTATTTCGGCAATTTTTTCTTTTTTTTCTGGGAGCTTATCAGCCAAGATTTTTCCCTCTTTTTTGAGGGCTAATTCTCCTTTTGGTTGTTGCAGTTTGCCATCTACTTGGTTACGGGCACGGCGCTGGCTCCAAAAGGCTCGATAAGCGACGCCTTTGACTTCAAATTCCACTTCAGCAAGACATTCAGCGGTATGGCGAGTCATTAGCTCATTTTGTGAAATAGAAATGGTTTTGAGCCGTGGGGTTTCATGATAAAGGGCGAGGCAAATGGCATCCAACAAGGAGGTTTTTCCTGCGCCAGTTGAGCCGGTAATAGCAAATAATCCATTGCTGGAAAATGGTTCTGCTGTAAAGTCAATTTTCCATTCACCTTGCAGGGAATTGATATTTTTCAGCCGTAAGCTAAGAATTTTCATAGCGTGTTCTCTTCATGTTATTGCTGAGAAATATCATCCAGCGTTTGTTTAAACAGGGTGGTCAGGCGTTGTTTCTGGGAAAGATCGTCTATTTCTGCCAGCATCAAACGACGCTCGAAGACTTCATTTACGCTGAGTTCGGTAAGTGTTTCTTTATTTTGTTCAGACAGTGAAAGTGGACGAGCGCTTTTGCTGCGGCGTAGCAGGATGATTTCGACCGGCAGACCTTCACTCAAGGTCTGGATACGTTTCTGGATATCATGCAGATAATCTTGAGTTGCAACTTCAATATCCAGCCAAACAGGCCGTTCTCCCTGATATTCCTTGAAAGCCTGTAATTGCTCTTCGATTTGTTTCAAATTCCCTCGAATAAGTTGCATCGGTTGATAATGGGGTATTGGCAAGAGTGTGATGCTATTGAGCTTATCTGATTGAAAGTCTACTAAGCTGACACTTTTTTCTTGTCCCACTTCATCAAAACTGAGTGGAATAGGGGAACCACTGTAGCGGATATGTTCTGATTTACCTATAACTTGCGGGCGATGGATATGCCCTAGTGCAATATAGTCAGCGGGTGGAAATGCCTGTGCAGGGAAAGCATCTAATGTACCAATATAGATATCACGGACGGAATCCGTAGTGGAAGCCCCCACTGTAGTGAGGTGACCAGTGGCAATGATCGGTAATGGCTGGCCGAGTTGTTCCCGTAATGCACAAGCGTGTTGGTAGAGCTTGTGGTAGTGTTCGGTGATGGCATCTTGTAATGCTTGTTGTTTTTGTACGCCAGATTGCCCCGCCTGACTAGTCATGATATCCCGTGGACGAAGATAGGGAATGGCGCAGAGAATCGCTCCTGCATTGCCATCTTTGTTATTCAGAATCTTTATCTGTTGCGCTATATCTCCGGATTCAGTATTGGCAATCACAGTAGTATTCAGGTAAGAAAGGAGGGATTTTGATTCGTTGAGCGTGGCAACGGAATCGTGGTTTCCTCCGAGAATGACAAGCTGGCAGCCTGTGGGCTGTAGTGCCACAATGAATTGATTATAAAGTTCGCGTGCATAGCTGGGAGGAGAGCCTGTATCAAAAATATCGCCAGCAATAATCAGTGCATCAACCTGATGCTGCACGATTTTTTCAATCAGCCACTGCAAAAAGTGTTTATGCTCTGCGGCGCGGCTTTTGGTAAAAAAATATTGGCCAAGATGCCAGTCCGATGTATGAATTATTCGCATGATTTCCCGCCGTTGCCTGTGTGTTTTTCCTACCTGTTACAAGCGCTAATTATAATGGTAGTGTGAGGGATGTCCTGTGCAATTCAGTTTCTTTTACTGAATTTTCGAGCTGGTTCGTATTCATAATGAAATATGAAAAAGGCGCAAGATTTTTTTTGAGAGTCGGTTTGTTTCTTGATGATTAAGAAATAATAGTTTTCATAAAATTGTCATAAAATTGACTCATAATGTTTCAAAGTGAATGTTGCTGACTTTAATGATATTAGCAGGATTAACCATGGTGAAACGCATTTTGGTAGTTGAAGATGAAGTACCGATTCGTGAAATGGTTTGTTTTATACTGGAGCAAAACGGTTATCAGGCCATTGGAGCCGAAGATTACGATACAGCAATAAGACGTTTGTCTGAGCCTTATCCAGATTTAGTATTATTGGACTGGATGCTTCCGGGGGGATCGGGAACACAACTTATCAGGCAAATGAAACGGGATAATAATACCAAGACGATCCCTGTCATTATGCTAACTGCCCGGACAGAAGAAGAAGATCGGGTACGTGGTTTAGATGTAGGAGCCGATGACTATATAACGAAACCTTTCTCGCCCAAGGAATTGATTGCCCGCGTCAAGGCTGTTTTGCGTCGTCTTTCACCTATGGAGGCGGAAGACATTATCGATATGGATGGATTGATTCTGGATCCATCATCCCACCGCGTTTCCAGTCAGGGACAGGATTTGGAAATGGGGCCAACTGAATTCAAGCTTCTCCACTTTTTTATGACTCACCCTGAGCGTGTTTATAGCCGCGAACAGTTACTCAATTATGTGTGGGGAACAGATGTTTATGTGGAAGACCGCACGGTTGATGTACATATTAGACGCTTACGCAAGGCGTTGGAGATAGGAAATCACGATAAGATGGTACAGACTGTGCGGGGTACAGGATACCGCTTTTCTATCCGTTATTGACTGTTATTGATGATGTTGGCATTGGGGTATTGACTAGTAATTTAGTCTTAGTGTTTTTATTCCGGAGTAAAGTAGCATGCTTGAACGTTTATCTTGGAAAAAGTTGGTATTGGGTCTTGTGCTTTTTTGCTTGCCTGCTGTCATTTTGTCTCTTTTTATTGGTCATTTGGCATGGTTGCTGGTTATCGCGCTATTTTTAGCTCTGGTATGGCATGGCTATAATTTGCTGAAGTTATCCGATTGGTTATGGCTGGATCGCAGTACATTACCGCCAGTTGGTCATGGCGGCTGGGAACCTATCTTTTATGGTATTTACCAGATGCAGCAACGCAATCGCAAACGGCGTCGTGAACTGGCATTATTAATCAAGCGATTTCGCAGTGGAGCTGAATCACTGCCGGATGCCATTGTGATGATGACCACGGAAGGCAATATTTTTTGGTGTAATCGTCTGGCACAACATTTACTTGGGTTTCGTTGGCCTGAGGATAATGGTCAGCATATCTTCAATCTACTTCGTTACCCCGATTTCAGCCGTTATATCACGGTGAATGATTTTTCCCGCCCTCTATCCATCGAATTGAATAATGGAAATATGATGGAATTCCGCATCATGCCTTATTCCGAGACGCAATTATTGATGGTCGCACGCGATATTACCCAAAAACGACAGCTGGAAAATGCCAGACGGGATTTTTTTGCCAATGTGAGTCACGAACTGAAAACACCGCTTACTGTACTGCAAGGTTATTTGGAGATGATGGAGGATCGGACATGCAGCAATAAGTTAAATCAAAAAGCCGTTGGTACGATGCAGGAACAAATACGGAGAATGGATAGCCTGGTTCAGCAATTGTTGCATCTTTCCAAAATCGAAGTGGGGCCACAAGTGGATATAAATGAAGTTGTTGATGTCCCTAACATATTGAAAATATTGCAGCAGGAGGCTTTAGCCTTGGGTAATGAGCAGTACGATATTGTGTTTAACATTGATGAAAAGCTGAAAGTTTTCGGTAATGAAGAACAGTTGCGCAGTGCAATGTCGAACCTTGTCTACAACGCCATTAAACATACTTCTCCGGGAACAAGAATTGAGATTAGTTGGCAAAATGTTTCTCAGGGTGCCCTGTTCAAAGTGAAAGATAATGGCGATGGAATTAGCACTGAACACTTACCGCGTCTGACAGAACGTTTTTATCGTGTAGATCGTTCCCGTTCGCGTCAAACTGGGGGCAGTGGGTTAGGTTTGGCGATAGTGAAACATGCACTGCATCACTACAATACTTGTCTTGATATTTCGAGTGCCTTAGGGAAAGGATCTGTTTTTAGTTTTCTATTGGCGTCTCGGCTTATCGTTTCTGCTAAAAAATTTTCATAAGAAAACAACAAGATTGATATAACTAAGTGATAACAATATAGACAAAAAATGATTTATTAATCAATATGAGCAAGAAATATGCAAATCATATAGTGTGTATTCAATGATAGATAACAATAATCACTGATTTTGAAAATTAGTTTGGAATATTGTTCTAGTTTTTGGTTTGACCCTTGCCTTTTAACGCTATAAAAGTTTTACTTGTGGGCTGTTGTTGGCGATTCTAGCTGTATTACCACTATCATTCTGTATCTTGCATCTATCAGTGAATATTATGTTTATCACTGATTGTTAAATCAGAATTCAGTCTCGCCAGTGAAAATTCAAGTGGTTGCGATATGACTATCGTACATTCATTTCTTTTGGCAATAATACATTAACAATCATTATGGCACACCGTTTATCATCGAAGGATATTTGGGCATTAGGTTTTATGACCTTTGCCTTGTTTGTTGGAGCGGGAAATATTATTTTTCCGCCTCTGGTTGGTTTGCAGGCAGGAGAGAATGTTTGGATCTCTGCACTAGGCTTTTTGCTAACTGCTGTTGGCTTACCAGTCATTACTGTAATCGCTTTGGCAAAAGTGGGTGGAGGAATTGAGGCACTCAGTTCTCCCATTGGAAAAGTTGCAGGTTTGATTCTGGCAACTGTCTGCTATATGGCTGTTGGCCCTCTGTTTGCAACCCCAAGAACGGCAACGGTCTCTTTTGAAGTGGGTATTGCACCTCTTACCGGAACGGGGGAGCTTCCTCTATTCATCTATAGCGTGATCTATTTTGCGCTAGTGATGCTGATTTCATTATATCCGGGCAAGCTGTTGGATAGCATCGGTCATATATTGGCTCCAATCAAAATTCTGGCATTGGCAATTTTGGGTATTGCGGCGGTACTGTTGCCAGCTGGGGGGCCTATTCCTGCCACTGGAACCTATCAGGAAATTCCGTTCTCAAATGGTTTTGTCAATGGCTATTTGACAATGGATACGCTGGCCGCGATGGTATTCGGTATTGTGATTGTCAATGCAGCACGTTCCAGAGGGATTGAGGCTTCTTCCCTGTTAACTCGTTATGCCATGTGGGCTGGTTTGATTGCAGGTCTTGGTTTAGCGCTGGTGTATCTCTCCTTATTCAAACTAGGGGAAAGCAGCGGTACATTAGTACCTACAGCAGAAAATGGTGCAGTGATTTTGCATGCCTATGTCCAAAATGTTTTTGGTAACTACGGTAGTTTCTTCCTCGCGGTGCTGATTTTCATTGCTTGTATAGTTACCGCTGTTGGCTTGACTTGTGCTTGTTCTGAATTTTTCAGCCGTTATTTGCCGTTGTCCTATCGTACTCTGGTGCTGATTTTGGGTACGTTCTCGATGCTGGTTTCTAATCTGGGTTTAAGCCATTTGATTAAGTTCTCAATTCCAGTACTGACGGCAATTTATCCACCATGTATCGCGCTGATATTGCTGAGTTTTACAATCCGCTGGTGGCATAACCCTACACGCATTCTGGCACCTGCAATGTCTATCAGCTTGCTATTCGGGCTTTTGGATGCAGTAAAATCTTCTGAGTATCTGTCTCATTTACTGCCTGAGTGGGCGAAGCATCTGCCACTGGCAGATCAAGGTCTGGCTTGGTTACTGCCTACTGTGCTGACTATTGCTGTGTGTGCTATTTATGACCGTATCACAGGAGGAGTAAAACTCCCAAAGTATGAAGTGCAGCATGACGAAAAGTAGGAAGTAAGGTTTGCTCATTACAAGCGGTTATCTGCTAACTTCATAAGCCCGCTCATGATACAAGGTTCTGTTTATGATGTAAGTGGTGATATAGAGATGATAAGGGTGAGTTGATAAAAACAACTCACCTTTGTTTATTTACGCTGAATTAATAACCAATGGCGGCACCGGCAGGTCGCCGTACATCATTGGAACCGTAGATATAACCTTCACGGACAATACCTGATACGGCTGAATCATTGCCTAATGAATCTGGAGCTACACCGGCTGCGCCTGGTAATCCAATCATGATTAATTCTGTCGCTCCCCATGGTGTCTGTTCCACCATTTTGTAACCCATTTTTTCCAGTAAATTCAGGGTGTCTTTCGATAGGCCACGTTGCTCATAATAAACTTCATCAGGTAACCATTGATGGTGAATTCGTGGACTATTGACAGCTTCTTGTGGTGGCATGTTGAAGTCAATGATATTCAGGGCACTTTGTAGCGTGATGGAGATAATGCGTGAGCCTCCCGGTGAACCTAAGATCAGAAATATTTTATTATCTTTGGTCACGAGTGTTGGACTCATGGATGATAGTGGGCGCTTACCAGGGGCGATTGAATTGGTTGCACCTTGTACTAGTCCATACAGGTTTTTCTCGCCAACTTTAGTTGTAAAGTCGTCCATTTCATCGTTTAGGAAAAAGCCGGTTCCTGGTGCAATCACGACAGCACCAAAACGCCCATTAATGGTATAGGTTGTTGATACTGCGTTTCCTTCTTTATCCACTACGGAATAATGTGTAGTTTCTGGTTTTTCATGAGGGCGACTGCCCGGCTGAATATTCACTGATGGAGTGGCTTTGTTGGGCTGAATTTCTTTTCTGATCGATTCTGCATAGCTTTTGCTCAACAACCGATCAAGTGGATTGTTAATAAATGCTGGATCGCCCAGATAGGTATTTCTATCCATATAGGCGTGACGCATGGACTCGGTCAATGTATGAATATAGGCAGCAGAGTTGAATCCCATGGATTTAAGATCATAGCCTTCAACTATGTTTAATATCTCGCATAGCGTAACGCCACCAGAGCTGGGAGGCGGAGAAGAGATGAATTTATAGCCACGGTAACTACAGGTGATAGGAGCTGTTTCTGTGATGGAGTAATTGGCAAAATCTGCTGCGGTAATAATCCCTCCTGATTTTTTTGATGCTGCTTCAACTAATTGAGGGATTTTGCCGTGATAAAAAGCATCAGGCCCTTGTTTGGCTATCATTTCCAGCGTGTTGGCCAAATCTGTTTGGATGAGCTTGTCACCGGGTTCGAATGGCGTACCATCTTTGCGCAGGAAAATACGGGCAGCTTCCGGATCTTGAGCAAAACGCTTAACTGTAGTGTCCAGAACATCGGTATCGCCACGGGTAAGAATATAGCCTTCGCGCGCCAGCTTGATGGCTGGTGCCATGACTTGTTCGCGGGTCAATGTACCGTACTTTTTTAGTGCCTCTTCAAGTCCCATGACTGTACCCGGTACACCAATTGCTTTATAACCATACAGGCTGGCACCCTTGATAATATTCCCGTCTTTATCCAAATACATATCAGCGCTGGCTGCGGCAGGGGCTGTTTCACGGAAATTAATGAAAGTATCTTTGCCATTGGCGAGATGAATGGTCATAAAGCCGCCACCGCCAATATTGCCGCAGCAGGGATTAACCACAGCTTGGGTATATCCAACGGCAACAGCGGCATCAATGGCGTTTCCGCCCATTTTGAGAATGTCTATGCCAGCTTGTGAAGCAAGGTGTTGTGAGCTGACAACCATACCTTGTTTGGCCTCAACAGCAGGTTCAGTAGCAGAATAAAGTGGGGTGGAAATGAGTAGGGATACAGCTATAAGTGGAATTTTCCATGTTTTGAACATGTGTTGTTCTCCTGAGGATAAGATTACTGTTAATGGATTTGAATGGTTATGGCTTTTATGTTGTAAATATGTAACTTACATTATCTAAAGCTCAGGATTTTTGGAAGGTGATTTTCTATGAAGAAGTCAATGAGGTAAGAAATTTTAGATAGGTAAACATAATGGATGGGAAATTGAATTAAGTATAAAAAACCAGCCGACTAAGCGACTGGTTTATGGCAGTTCAAATATTATGAACTATTTAAGCTTGATAGAGATTACAGCTTGTCAGCGTTTTTGGTCAGGTATTTTGCTACGCCTTCAGGTGAAGCGCCCATGCCTTCTTGACCTTTTGCCCATTGTGCAGGACAAACTTCACCGTGTTCTTCGTGGAATTGCAGAGCGTCAACCATACGCAGCATTTCATCAATGTTACGGCCCAGTGGCAGATCGTTAACTACTTGGTGACGAACAACACCATTTTTGTCAACCAGGAAAGAACCACGCAGAGCAACGCCAGCTTCTGGGTGCTCGATGCCGTAAGCTTTCATGATGTCACGTTTGATGTCAGCGACCATTGGGTATTTGACTTCGCCAATACCGCCGTTGTCGATTGGGGTTTTACGCCATGCGTTGTGAACGAACTCAGAGTCGAAGGAGACACCGATAACTTCAACGCCACGTTTCTGGAATTCTTCATAGCGATGATCAAAAGCGATCAGCTCAGAAGGACAGACAAAAGTGAAATCCATTGGCCAGAAGAAAATAACAGCAGGGCGGCCATTCAAGTGTTTTTTCAGATTGAAATTATTAACGATTTCACCGTTACCGAGAACCGCAGCAGCTGTAAAGTCAGGGGCTTGGCGGGTTACTAAAACCATAATTGACTCCTGTGATTTTAAAAGGTGTTATGTAAAAACGGGTTACAGCATAAGGAATTAGGGTATAGCAATAAAGGATAAAATACCAATCGATGTAATAGATATCACCTATCAATAATTTGGTTTTAATTCCTTTGGCCTACATAAGATAAAGCTATTTATGAAAAGTGCAAGTTGTGAAAAATACAAGATATGCAAAATATGAGGTCTGGAAAAACCTCCTACTCAAGTAAACGCTTATTTAACGCTAATGTCATCATTTCTGGATAGAATTGACAAAATAGTGCTTCAAAATCAAGGTAATGGTTTTCTATATCCTGATATGATCCCGCTAGTGCGGATAATTTCGGGCGCCTGTGTGCCATGCTCTGCAAGACATTGGCGATGCATGATATATCGGCATAACGGATGAGCAAGTCCTGTGACCAGAGATAACTGTTCAGTTCTTGAAATTTTTCAGGCGTTGAAGCGAGATGAGGCTCTATATTGTTGCGGGCAAAATTGACAAACTCAGGTAGAGAGTAATTTTTTTCAAATTCGTCCCAATGTTGGGAAAGAAAGTGATCCCAGATAATATCAAGAGTAATTGGTGCAACGCGTCGATATTCGTAGCGGAATAATTTGCGTGCTTCCGTGACAAGCGGATGCTTGTCCGTCAGGCTGTCTACCCGACGGTGCATACGGATACCCGCTACAACGTCAGAACTGAATGCGCCTTCAGGAGAACCCCGGACGAAATCCGCCATCAAATTCCCCAATAAAGAACTTTCTGATAATGCAGCTAAATGAAGGTGTGCGAGAAAATTCATAGTGGAAGTATACCGTAAATAGTTAAACTAGATGCTTCTTTGTTGCACCCTTGCGTTTGCAGCACTAGACTAGTCCGCCTGTTTTTTTGAATGATACAGATAAAATGCGTGTCGCTGATTTTACATTTGAACTGCCAGAAGAGCTAATTGCTCACTATCCCCAGCCGCAGCGAAGTGCTTGTCGCCTGCTTTCCCTTAATGGTGAAACAGGAAAGCTGACGCACGGTATTTTTACTGATGTGCTGGATAAGCTGGAAGCCGGTGATCTGTTGGTTTTCAATAATACCCGCGTCATTCCTGCACGCTTGTTTGGCCGTAAAGCAACGGGCGGAAAATTGGAAGTTTTAGTCGAAAGGATGCTGGATAATAAGCGAGTGCTTGCTCACGTTCGGGCCTCCAAGGCACCGAAAGAAGGCGCTGAACTTATTCTCGGTGAGGACGTTCTCGGTGAAACCCAGAGCATTAAGGCAACGATGCTGGCGCGTCACGATACTTTGTTTGAAATCCGTTTTGATGATGAGCGTGATGTGTTGACCATTTTGGATCAGATTGGTCACATGCCTCTGCCTCCTTACATTGCTCGTCCTGATGAAGATGCGGATCGCGAGTTGTATCAGACAGTCTATAGCGAACGTCCGGGCGCAGTGGCTGCACCGACTGCCGGATTGCATTTTGATGAGCCTCTTCTGGCTGCCCTGCGTAAAAAAGGCGTTGAGATGGCCTTTGTCACTTTGCACGTTGGTGCGGGTACTTTTCAGCCGGTGCGGGTGGAAACCATCGAAGATCATGTGATGCATGCTGAATATGCTGAAGTGCCACAGAATGTCGTGGATGCGGTACTGGCATGTAAAGCGCGTGGCAATAGAGTTATTGCTGTAGGAACAACTTCCGTCCGTTCACTGGAAAGTGCCGCGAGAGCTTGCCAGGATGGGATTATCTCGCCATTTTTTGATGATACTCAGATCTTTATCTACCCTGGATTTGAATATCAGGTTGTAGATGCACTGATTACTAATTTCCATCTGCCAGAATCCACACTTATCATGCTGGTTTCGGCGTTTGCGGGTTATAAAAATACCATGAATGCCTATAAAGAAGCGGTAGCAGAAAAATATCGCTTTTTCAGTTATGGTGATGCGATGTTTATCAATCGAAATACTGTGCCTTCAAAAGAATTGGCAGCATCGGACGCCGCGGTATCGAAATAAATAGCTTGGAATAAAAGATTCTAAAATCAAAATTGTTCTTCATTTCAGCTCCGCTGGTTTGAATGGCGTATAAACAAACATCAGACTGTTTTTTTGATGTCTGGAGGTTAAGTGAAATTTGAGTTACAAAAGACGGATGGAAATGCCCGTCGTGGTCGATTGATTTTTGATCGTGGCGTTGTGGAAACCCCGGCATTTATGCCTGTGGGTACTTACGGCACGGTAAAAGGCATGACTCCCGAAGAAGTGGAAGAAACGGGAGCGCAGATCCTATTGGGAAATACTTTCCACCTTTGGTTGCGCCCGGGACAGGAAATCATGAAATTACATGGTGACCTGCATGATTTTATGCAATGGCAAGGCCCGATTCTGACTGACTCTGGCGGTTTTCAGGTTTTTAGCCTCGGTGCTATGCGTAAAATTAAGGAAGAGGGTGTTCACTTCCGTAACCCAATCAATGGAACCCCAGTATTCCTCAGCCCAGAAAAATCGATGGAGATCCAATATGATTTGGGTTCCGATATTGTCATGATTTTTGATGAATGTACGCCATATCCTGCTGATTGGGATTATGCGAAACGTTCCATGGAAATGTCATTGTGCTGGGCTGCCCGTAGTCGTCAGCGTTTTGATGAGTTGGATAATAAAAATGCCTTGTTTGGTATTATTCAGGGCAGTGTTTACGAAGATTTGCGCGATGTTTCTATAAAAGGTCTGGTGGAAATCGGCTTTGATGGCTACGCTGTAGGTGGTTTGGCTGTTGGTGAACCTAAAGAAGATATGCACCGTATTCTGGAACATGTTTGTCCTCAGATCCCACAGGATAAGCCTCGCTATTTAATGGGGGTCGGCAAGCCAGAAGATTTGGTTGAAGGTGTTCGCCGTGGTATCGATATGTTTGACTGTGTGATGCCAACACGTAATGCCCGCAATGGTCATTTGTTTGTGACTGAAGGCGTTATCAAAATCCGCAATGCTAAACATAAAGAAGATACTTCTTCGTTGGATGAGCATTGTGATTGCTATACTTGCCGCAATTATAGCCGTGCATATCTCCATCACTTAGATCGTTGTAACGAAATCCTTGGTGCAAGGCTGAATACGATACATAATTTAAGGTATTATCAGCGTTTGATGGCTGGAATTCGCAAAGCCATTGAAGAAGATAAACTGGAACAGTTTGTTGAAGAGTTTTATCAGCAGATCAGTAAACCTGTTCCGCCGTTAAATATATAATTTATCGTGACTAATCAGTCTCAATATGTGTAGCATATTGAGCTGGTTTTTGATCGAGCCGCTGTTGATTTTCAATAGCAATATTTTCGACAGTAGCATTTTCGACAACAATCTTTTCGACAACAATATTTTTCGACAACTATGTATTCGATGACTATGTATTCGATAACAATGAGGGAAATTTGATGAGTTTTTTTATTTCTGAAGCTGCGGCAACTGCTGGTGCGCCAGCGCAAGGAAGCCCATATTCTCTGATTATCATGCTGGTTGTTTTCGGTTTGATTTTCTATTTCATGATCCTGCGTCCACAACAAAAACGTACCAAAGAACATAAAAAACTGATGGATTCCATCTCCAAAGGAGATGAAGTGCTGACTTCTGGTGGTTTGGTTGGTCGTGTCTCTAAAGTGTCTGATACAGGTTACGTTATTGTTGCTTTGAATGACACCACAGAAATAACTATCAAGCGTGATTTCGTCGCTGCCATTTTGCCGAAAGGTACAATGAAAGCTATTTAATTTTCCGATTTTCCCGAAGGGAACTGCCGTGTTGAACCGTTATCCTTTGTGGAAGTATCTGATGCTGATCGCTGCGATCCTCATCGGTTTGCTTTATGCACTTCCCAACCTTTATGGTGAGGATCCGGCTGTACAAATCACTGGTGCGCGAGGCATCGCCGCCAGTGAAAAAACGCTGGACCAAGTCCGTAATGTTTTAGAAAAAGATCAAATCAAGAGCAAGTCCATTGCATTGGAAAATGGAGCGATTCTTGCTCGTTTCAGTGATACTGATGTACAGCTCCGTGCGCGTGAAGCGTTGGTTTCTGCACTGGGTGAACAGTATGTCGTGGCATTGAATCTTGCGCCAGCAACGCCTATCTGGTTGAGAGCAATCAGTGCTGAACCAATGAAACTGGGGCTTGACTTGCGTGGTGGTGTTCACTTCTTGATGGAAGTGGATATGGATACTGCACTGGGCAAATTACAGGAACAGAATATTGATAGCCTGCGATCTGAACTGCGTACTCAAGGCACTCCTTATTCTACTATACGCAAAATTGATAATTATGGCGTCGAAGTTCGTTTCCGTGATAACGATGCTCGTTCTAAAGCAGAAAGCTATCTTGAATCTCGCCACCGCGATTTAGTCTTCTCCGCTGGAGCAAACAGCACACTGAAAGTTGTTATGAGTGATGAGCGTTTGCGTGAAGCCCGTTCTTATGCGGTACAGCAGAACATCACTATCTTGCGTAATCGTGTCAACCAATTGGGTGTTGCGGAACCTTTGGTTCAACGTCAGGGTGCAGACCGTATCGTTGTTGAACTGCCTGGCATTCAGGATACTGCCCGTGCGAAAGAAATTCTCGGAGCAACCGCTACACTGGAATTCCGTCTGGTAAATACCAATGTTGACCAAAACGTAGTGCAATATGGTCGTATTCCGGCTGATTCAGAAGTAAAAGATACCCGTGATGGTGCCCCTGTTGTGTTGTATAAGCGCGTTATTCTGACAGGCGACCATATCACCGATTCTACTTCCAGTACTGATGAGAATGGTTATCCTCAGGTAAATATTTCTCTGGATAATGCTGGTGGCACAGCGATGTCTAACTTCACCAAAGATAATCTGCATAAACCAATGGCAACGCTGTTTGTGGAATACAAGGACAGCGGTAAGAAAGATGCTAATGGTCGTGCGATTCTGGCTAAGCAAGAAGAAGTTATCAACATAGCCACTATTCAGTCACGTTTGGGTAATAGTTTCCGTATTACCGGCATTAACAATCCGGCTGAAGCCCGCCAGTTATCGTTGTTACTGCGTGCGGGTGCGTTGATTGCGCCAATCCAGATTGTGGAAGAACGTACCATTGGGCCAACTCTGGGCTTGCAGAATATTAAGCAGGGCCTTGATGCTTGTTTGTGGGGCCTGATTGCTTCCATCGTATTTATGGTGATTTACTACCGCAAGTTTGGCCTGATTGCGAGTAGTGCATTGCTGGCTAACTTAGTGCTGATCGTCGGTATTATGTCCCTGTTGCCGGGAGCGACGCTGACCATGCCGGGAATTGCCGGTATCGTCTTGACACTTGCCGTGGCTGTGGATGCGAACGTATTGATAAACGAACGTATCAAAGAAGAGTTGCGCAATGGCCGTACGGTACAGCAGGCAATTCATGAAGGTTATAAAGGGGCGTTCTCCAGTATCATTGACGCAAACCTGACCACACTGATTACTGCCATCATTTTGTATGCCGTGGGTACTGGTTCGATCAAAGGCTTTGCGATCACAACCAGTATTGGTGTGGCGACTTCAATGTTCACAGCTATTGTGGGAACACGTGCAATCGTGAACTTGCTGTACGGTGGCAAGCGCGTCAATAAGTTGTCAATTTAAGGAGCACGTTGTGGCACAGGATTATACTGTTGAACAATTAAACTACGGGCGTAAAGTCATCGACTTTATGCGCTGGGACAACGTTGCCTTTGGGGTTTCGTTCCTGCTGTTGATTGCTTCCATCATTATGATGGGAACTCGTGGGTTTAACTGGGGGCTTGATTTTACCGGTGGTACGGTAATTGAAGTAAAGCTGAGTAAACCAGCAGATCTGGACAAGATGCGTCAGAGCCTGGCTCAGAATGGTTTTGCTGATCCACTTTTGCAAAATTTTGGCAGCAGCCGTGATGTGATGGTTCGTATGCCACCTGTGGAAGGTCATGCAGGGCAAGAGCTTGGCAACAAGATTATTTCGGTTATTAACCAAAACATCGATAAAGATGCCAAGGTCAAGCGTGTGGAGTTCGTTGGCCCAAGTGTGGGAAGCGAACTGGCACAAACCGGAGCGATGGCGTTATTGGCTGCACTGATCTGTATCCTGATTTATGTCGGTTTCCGCTTTGAGTGGCGTCTGGCATTGGGGGCGGTTATCGCGCTTGCGCATGATGTGGTTATTACACTGGGTATTCTGTCGTTTTTCCACATCGAAATTGACCTGACTATCATTGCGTCGTTGATGTCCGTTATCGGCTATTCATTGAACGATAGTATCGTTGTGTCAGATCGTATCCGTGAGAACTTCCGCAAGATACGCCGTGGTACGTCGTATGAAATTACTAACGTTTCTCTGACTCAGACTCTGAGCCGCACGATCATGACTTCCGCAACTACTTTGTTGGTTGTATTGATGTTGTACATTTTCGGTGGCGAAATGCTGAAGGGCTTCTCACTGGCAATGTTAATCGGTGTTTCTATCGGTACAGTGTCTTCCATTTATGTTGCTTCTGCACTGGCGTTAAAGTTGGGCATGAAGCGCGAACATATGATTCAGCAGAAAGTTGAGAAAGAAGGGGCTGATCAACCTTCCATCCTCCCTTGATTATTTTGCATGATCGAGTGTTGATATCACTAAAACGCCCTGTGAGTACTTACTGACAGGGTGTTTTTCATCATCACTTCAAGGTACACTGTAACCCCTTCGGTTAACTGTCAGGAAACGATATGCATTGCCCATTTTGCGCAGCCGTTGATACTAAAGTTATTGATTCCCGCCTGGTCGGGGATGGCTCACAAGTGCGCCGTCGCCGTCAGTGCCTAGAATGTCATGAACGTTTTACTACGTTTGAAGTTGCAGAACTGGTAATGCCGCGCGTCATTAAAAGTGATGATATTCGGGAGCCTTTCGACGAAGAGAAATTGCGTCGTGGAATGCAGAAGGCTCTGGAAAAGCGTCCTGTCAGCTCTGATGATGTAGAAACAGCAATCAGCCACATTAAGTCGCAGGTACGGGCAACGGGAGAGCGTGAAATTCCGTCAAAAATGATCGGAAACTTTGTCATGGATGCGTTGAAAAAACTCGATAAAGTGGCCTATATCCGTTTTGCATCTGTCTACCGCAGTTTTGAAGATATTCGTGAATTTGGTGAAGAGATCGCCAGATTACAAGACTAAACAATCGATAATTACTCGACATTTACTGAATACTATGACACTTGATGAAATATATATGTCCCGAGCGCTGGAGCTGGCGCATCAGGGACGTTTTACAACATCCCCGAATCCGAATGTAGGTTGTGTCATCGTAAAGGATGAGCAGATAGTAGGGGAAGGTTTCCATTTACAGGCTGGCGAACCCCATGCAGAAGTTCATGCCCTTCGCATGGCTGGCGAAAACGCTAAAGGTGCGACAGCTTACGTTACCCTTGAACCATGCAGTCATCATGGTAAAACCTCTCCTTGTGCTGATTCTTTGATTGCCGCAGGCTTAAGCCGTGTTGTGGTATCGATGCAAGATCCTAATCCTCAAGTTGCTGGGCGTGGTTTGTATAAATTGCAGCAGGCAGGTATTGCAGTTGAACATGGTTTGATGATGGGACAGGCGGAATCCTTGAATAAGGGTTTTCTCAAACGAATGCGTACAGGATTCCCTTACCTGCAATTGAAACTGGGAGCATCATTGGATGGCCGAACTGCCTTGGCATCGGGTGAAAGCAAGTGGATTACCTCACCAGAATCCCGTCAGGATGTGCAGAAATTACGGGCGCAGTGCAGTGCTATTTTGAGCTCCAGCGCAACGATCCTGGCGGATGATCCTTCTCTGACTGTCCGTTGGAATGAACTGGATGCTGAAACACAAGCAATTTATCCTCAAGAGCTGCTCCGCCAACCAATTCGGATCATTACGGATAGTCAAAATCGTGTAACCCCACAGCATCAAGTCGTGCAGCAAACAGGAGAATGTTGGTTAGCACGTACTAACCAAGATCAGCAAGAGTCGGCTGATCAAGAATGGCCTGATAATGTCGAACAGATTTTATTGCCAAGACACGGTAATGGTGTTGATTTAGTGTTATTGATGATGCAGCTTGGTAAGCGCCAGACAAATTCTGTTTGGGCAGAATGTGGTCCTGCTTTAGCTGGGGCTTTATTAACATTGGGATTGGTAGATGAATTAATCCTTTATATCGCGCCTAAGGTGTTGGGAAACAATGCCCGTGGGTTGTTCGATATCCCTGAATTGCAAAAATTATCGAATGCTCCTGAATTTTCTCTGTTTGATGTACAACAGATTGGGCCTGATGTGCGCCTTCGCTTGCGACCACTCTAGTGCCCTGATTTAAGTTTGGACATAAACCAAGACGCAGAGAAAAATAATGTGATAAGATCCGCGCCCCTGCGGATATGAATAAGGTAAAGGAAGGCTATGAACGTAATCAAAGGTGTTGTTGCAGCTCCTGAAGCCCGCATTGCAATTGCAATTGCCCGCTTTAACAACTTCATTAATGACAGCCTGCTGGAAGGAGCCATTGATGCGTTGGAACGCATCGGTCAGGTTTCTTCAGACAATATCACCGTAGTATGGGTACCGGGTGCCTATGAACTGCCATTGACGGTCAAAGCGCTGGCTGAATCCCAAAAATATGATGCAGTTATCGCTTTGGGGACAGTTATCCGTGGCGGTACAGCCCACTTCGAATATGTTGCCGGCGAGTGCAGTTCTGGCTTGTCCAGCGTGGCAATGTCCAGCGACATTCCTGTGACATTTGGTGTTCTGACAACCGAAAATATCGAACAGGCGATTGAACGTGCTGGCACTAAAGCGGGTAATAAGGGCGCGGAAGCTGCCTTGACCGCATTGGAAATGATTAATGTAATCAAAGCCATTAAAGGCTGAATTTTTAGTTTTAATTAAGGGGAATTTTGTGAAACCTGCTGCTCGTCGTCGTGCTCGTGAGTGTGCTGTTCAGGCAATTTATTCATGGCAATTATCCAAAAACAGCATTGCTGATGTTGAATTGCAGTTTCTGTCAGAGCAGGACGTAACCGGTGTTGATGTCACCTATTTCCGTGAATTGCTGTCCGGGGTAGCGGTCAATGCTACAAAATTGGATGCCTTGATGGCACCTTATCTTTCCCGCCAGCTCGAAGAGTTAGGTCAGGTAGAAAAAGCCATCTTGCGCGTTGCGATGTTTGAACTAAGCTTTCGTGATGATGTTCCCTACAAAGTGGTTATTAATGAAGGCATCGAACTGGCAAAAGTGTTTGGCGCTGAAGATAGCCATAAATTCGTGAATGGGGTGCTGGATAAAGCTGGCCCAGCAGCACGCAAGAAAAAGTGATTGCTTGCCAGGAGTTCCCCATTATAACTCGATGATTTTACACATGAGGCCGGAAATCCGGCCTCATGTGCTCATCGTTAGTCACTTTCTGGAATTCTATTATGGCATGTGGTGAATTTGACCTCATTGCACGTTACTTCAATCGCCGTCTTACCCGCCGACGTGATGTAAACCTAGGGATCGGCGATGATTGTGCACTGATGACCGTTGCAGATAAGCAAGAATTAGCAGTAACAACGGATACGTTGGTTGCTGGTGTCCATTTTCTTCCTGATATCTCACCGGAAGATTTGGCTTATAAGGCACTGGCTGTCAATATCAGTGATCTGGCTGCCGTTGGGGCCGATCCTGCGTGGGCATCTCTGGCGTTAACATTGCCCGACGTCAATGAAGATTGGCTAAAACCGTTCAGTGATAGCCTGTTTGAACAATTGAACTATTACGGTATGCAGTTGATTGGTGGGGATACTACAAAAGGCCCCATGAGCTTAACGCTAACTGTACATGGATTAGTACCGGCTGGCAGGGCGTTGCGTCGTGCTGGAGCGAGGAACGGTGACTGGATTTATGTCACCGGAACATTGGGTGATAGTGCGGCAGGGCTTGCTTTGTTGCAAGAGCGTCTGACGGTGGAAGATACAGCGATCCACAATTGGCTGATTAAACGTCATCTCCGCCCACAACCACGCGTTTTACAAGGACAGGCACTGCGTGCTCTGGCTTCTTCCGCGATTGATCTATCCGATGGATTGATTTCTGACCTCAATCATATTCTGACAGCCAGCCAATGTGGTGCGCGTATTAATCTGGACACGTTGCCTTATTCGGAAGCAATGCAGCAATATGTCTCCTCTGAACAGGCGTTGAAATGGGCGCTGAGTGGTGGGGAAGATTATGAGTTGTGCTTCACCGTACCTGAGCTTAATCGTGGCGCGTTAAATATGGCTTTGGCCCATACGGGTGCGAGTTTTTGCTGTATTGGGCAAATCAGGCCAGAATCAGAAGGCATCCGCTATTTTAATAATAACAAAGAAATTGAGCTGGATCTGAACGGCTTTGATCACTTTAAAGCGGATAAAAAACCCGTGGTTCCTTGTTCGGTTGCACATCAGGAAGAAAAAGATCAAACGGAGGGAACTCATGGATAACGCAAAACGCCACTTAAAAATGAGTAATCCGTGGCATTTACTGGCTACGGGATTCGGTAGTGGTTTATCGCCGATTATGCCGGGCACGATGGGTTCAGTCGCGGCGATCCCCTTTTGGTTCTTGTTGGTGCAATTACCGACATGGGGAATTTGGTTGGCTATTGTGTTGGGAACCATCATTGGTTGTGTGATTTGCCAGAAAGCTGCTGATGCCATGAACGTGGAAGATCCAGGCTGTGTGGTTTGGGATGAATTCATTGGCATGTGGATCACACTGATGGCAATTCCTGTGCTCAACTGGCAATGGGTTTTGGTTGGTTTTGTGGTATTCCGCATTTTCGATATGTGGAAACCGTGGCCGATTCGCTGGTTCGACCGTTATGTAAAAGGTGGGGTTGGCATCATGCTGGATGACATTATCGCAGCAATCTTTGCGGTAGCGGTCATCTGGTTGCTGAATTTCTACCAAGTATTACCTTTCTAAAGTAAATAGCCACTGGAGCTCAGTGGCTATTCTTTTCAGTTTGTTGCTCCACCTGTGACGGCAATGTCTTTTTCATTTCTCAATGTTGCTTCAATGGCTATTTTCAAAGCTGCGATCATCATCTCTACAGCCATACTTGGCTCATCTAAAAATTTTTTTGCCTGCTCTGGTAAATAAGGAACATGGATAAAGCCGCCACGTACAGTAGGAAAATGCTGGTTCAAATAATGCAGCAAACCATACATAACATGGTTGCAAACGAAGGTTCCCGCAGTTTGGGATACGGTTGCCGGTATTTTTGCATGATTTAATTCATTAACGATTTTTTTGATAGGCAGAGTAGAAAAATAAGCCATAGGGCTATCTATAATTACAGGGATATCAATGGGCTGTTTACCTGTATTATCAGGAATACGGGCATCATTAATATTGATTGCGACGCGTTCTACGCTGATATTTGATCTGCCTCCGGCTTCCCCTACTGAAATAACCAATTCTGGTTTAAGGCGTTCAATTGCGGCATAAAGATATTCCAGAGAAGTATCGAAAACACAAGGAAGCAGGCAAACTTCAATATTAGCACCTGCGATTTGACATCCCTGCAATGGACGAACAGCTTCCCATGATGGATTTATCGCCTTACCACCGAAAGGTTCAAAGCCAGTAACTAAAACATTGTTCATGACGATTCCTTGTTATTGATTTATAGGTAATTATTTTTATAAGAACATGAGAAAATAGAGTAGAAAGACATTGATAATCAGCAAAACACATCCCGTAGGGATCTGTGCCTTGATGACTGCATTGCGGTCGGGCAATTCTAACAGAGCAGCAGGAACGATATTGAAATTTGCAGCCATGGGAGTCATCAATGTACCGCAATAGCCAGAAAACATACCAATGGCTGCCATAACGGCAGGATTACCACCATGTTGTAAGACCAAAATAGGGATACCAATACCAGCGGTAACAACAGGGAAGGCTGCGAAAGCATTTCCCATAATCATGGTCAGCAGCGCCATCCCAAATACATACGATACTACGGCGATAAAGCGATTATCGACAGCGACATAATTTTCAGTTAAGTGGGCAATCACAGTACCTATGCCAGCGATGGTAAACAGTAATCCGAGCGTAGCCAAAAGTTGTGGCAGGATAAATACACAACCAATGGAATCGAGCAGACGACGAGTTTCCTGTATTGGCTGTGTCATGGCATCACGACTCATGCTTAATGCGATAATTAACCCTATCAAGCAGCCGAGAGTCACAGAAAAGAGAGTCACTAGTGTTGAATGATTTCCCTCTCCGAAGGCGGCTTGTTGCAAGCCGGGAATGTGGTTAAACATTAACACACTAATCATTGTGACAATGGGGATCAGCAGGGCGGGAAGAAATAATCGATTGCCAAGACGATCAGCACTCTCCTGCCGTTGTTCTGGGGTACGTTGATGATAATTTCCCAGTCTAACCCCACCGAATCCTGCCAATATTGCCATAAAAACAACCAGAATACCGATACTAATATGAGTAATCTGTTGAGCATAGACTTCATCGCTGATCCAGATATTCACCAGATGATGACTCCATTTCCCCATCAGGAAGATTAAACCGTAAAGTGCCCAAAATAAGCCTGTAGTTAAACGATGAGAGTTAGCTTTATCACGCCATGACATAATAGCGACAGCGATCAAGAGCAGTCCTGCCAGCATATAGAGATATTGTAACTGAAACATTATTTCTTCCCCTTGCCATGCAGCCTGGTGTGATTCAAGGCATCCAGTTCATTAGCAAGATGGTAATCAAGGCGATATAACCGAACCGAATGGATAAGAAAAGCGCAAATGGCAGTAGGGATTCCCCAAAGAGCAATATGTAGTGGTTCGGTTTGAATACCCTCTGATTCCAACATGAAATTGTGCATAAAGATAATTGCCCCAAAAGCGACAAAAATATCTTCCCCGAAGAACAGACCGATATTATCCGTTGCTGCCGACATGGCGCGAATACGATGGCGAACGGAATCCGGTAACTCCCCATATTGGTTTTCAGCCGCGCCTTCTGCCATTGGCGCCAGCAGAGGGCGAACCATTTGTGGATGTCCGCCTAAACTGGTTAAACCCAAGGCAGCAGCAGTTTCTCGTATAAACAGATAGACAATCAATAAACGCCCAGTGGTAGCAGTTTTGATATGAGCAATGGATTTCTGTGCCCGTTCTTTTAAGCCGTTTCTTTCCAGTAGTCCAATAATGACTAAAGGAAATAGGATAGTCAGTGTTAAATTCAGGGTATGAACAAACCCAGAATAGCTTTTCCAGAATATCAGCGATAGGCATGTGGGCAGCCAATCCCGTGACAAAGCCGGCAATAGTGACGACCAGGACAGGATTAAATCTGATGACAAAACCGATGATAATGACGGCGATCCCGATTAGAGGCCAGAAATTGATAGTTTGTTGCATATTCTACTTCCCCATGAATAAACTTTGTGTTGCTTTATTGTTGGTTTGTATTGTTGGTTTGTATTGTTGGTTTGAGTTGTTGGTTTGAGTTGTGCTTATTGTTAATCCATTTCTTTAGTATTGTTGAACAATAAATAGATTGTGCTTAACAAATAGGCAAATAAAATTCGCATTAGATTGTAAAAATGGAATACAGCTCACTTCTTGAATGGGTTATGTATTCAATGTGTGTATTCTGGTTTTATAAAGTCAATTTTAATGCCGAACAAAGCCAGTAGAATAAGACGATTGAACTAATCGAATGCTATCGTGTGTATTGCTAGATCAACAGATTGAATACTTGACCCACCTGTGACAAAGGAAAGGCAAATACCATGGATGGAGATCGCCGAATAACACGGGAGCTTAAAAGTGATCTACTTGGATGGGAATACGCACCCGCAAAACTATAATGACTTTGTGAGCTAGATTGTAATTAAGATGTAAATGTATTGATAAATACATTTTCCTCATCTAAAAAAGAAGAACACCTCAACAGGTCAGACCTCTGACAACTCAATCTGAGATTTACAGGAGTTTTACTATGACCGCTTTCAGCATTATTGTTTTTTTAGTCTTGATTGGCGGGTTTTGTTACCGCAAAGTCAGCCTGACTCTCAGTAGCTTACTGCTTGTTGCCTATACACTAGTGATGGGCATGACGGGTCTTTGGAGCTACTGGCTGCTGTTACCATTAGCCATTGTCCTATTTCCTCTTGTCTTTACACCAATACGTATCTCTTTATTCTCTGCTCCCGGTTTAAAAGCCTTCCGTAAGGTTATGCCAAGCATGTCCACAACAGAGAAAGAGGCTATTGATGCAGGAACCACATGGTGGGAAGGTGACTTATTCCGTGGTAACCCTGACTGGCAAAAACTGCATAACTACCCAAAACCGCAGTTATCCACTGAAGAACAGGCATTTATTGATGGTCCGGTAGAAGAAGCCTGCCGCATGGCAAATGATTTCCAAATCACTCATGAATTGGCTGACTTACCTCCAGAGCTTTGGACTTATTTGAAAGAAAATCGTTTCTTTGCCATGATCATCAAGAAAGAATATGGTGGTCTGGAATTTTCCGCTTACGCTCAATCTCAGGTACTACAAAAACTGGCTGGAGTATCAGGTATCCTGGCAATTACTGTTGGTGTACCTAACTCCTTGGGGCCAGGTGAATTGCTGCAACACTACGGCACTGATGAACAGAAAAAACGTTACTTGCCGGGTCTTGCTTGTGGTGAAGAAATTCCTTGCTTTGCCTTGACCAGCCCAGAAGCCGGTTCAGATGCCGGGGCTATTCCTGATACAGGTGTTGTCTGTATGGGTGAATGGCAAGGTGAGCAAGTTCTTGGTATGCGCCTGAATTGGAATAAGCGTTACATTACTCTTGCTCCTATCGCTACTGTTTTGGGATTGGCATTTAAATTATATGACCCTGATCATCTGCTGGGTGATACTGAATCTCTGGGAATTACCTGTGCTTTAATTCCAACCAATACCCCGGGGGTTGAAATTGGTCACCGCCATTTCCCGCTGAATATCCCATTCCAGAATGGCCCAACCCGTGGTAAAGATATTTTTGTCCCTATTGATTACATCATTGGTGGGCCAAAAATGGCAGGTCAGGGCTGGCGTATGCTGGTTGAATGTCTGTCTGTTGGTCGTGGCATTACTTTGCCATCCAACGCAACAGGGGGATTAAAAAGTGCAGCGATGGCAATCGGTGCTTACTCTTATATCCGCCGTCAATTCAAACTGCCTATCGGTAAGATGGAAGGTATTGAAGAGCCATTGGCACGTATCGCAGGTAACTCTTACCTGATGGACGCAGCCGCAACCATGATTACCAGCGGTATCATGCAGGGTGAAAAACCAGCGGTTCTATCTGCCATCGTGAAATACCACTGTACGCATAGGGGACAGCGTTCCGTCATTGATGCGATGGATATTGCTGGCGGTAAAGGCATCTGTCTTGGCCCATCCAACTTCCTTGCCCGCGGCTATCAGGGTGCCCCAATTGCCATCACCGTGGAAGGCGCGAATATCCTGACTCGTAGCATGATTATCTTTGGTCAAGGTGCAATCCGCTGCCACCCTTATGTGCTGGCTGAAATAGCAGCAGCAGAAAGCAACAATGTGAAAGATTTTGACAAGGCCTTGTTTGGTCATTTGGGCCATGTTGCCAGCAACACTCTGCGTAGTCTGTGGCTTGGCATTACCAAAGGCAGAACCAGCAGTTCACCAGCCAATGACGCTACTCGACGTTACTATCAACAGATCAATCGATTAAGTTCCAACCTTGCTCTGCTCTCAGACGTTTCAATGGGAGTATTGGGTGGCAGCCTGAAACGCCGTGAACGCATTTCAGCTCGTCTGGGGGATATTCTGAGCCAGATTTTCTTAGCTTCTGCTACCTTGAAGCGCTATGAAGATGAAGGACGCCAGAAAGAAGATCTACCATTGGTACAATGGGCAGTAGAAGATAGCCTGCACCAAGCTGAACAGGCCATGAATGATTTGCTGCGCAATTTCCCTAACCGTTTGGTCGCAGGTTTAATCCGTGTGATTGTCTTCCCATTGGGACGTGTACATACCGCACCATCCGATAAATTGGATCACAAACTGGCTCAGCTCTTACAAACCCCTTCCGCAACCCGTAGCCGGATTGGACGTGGACAATATCTGACACCAAGCGAACACAACCCTCACGGGTTACTGGAAGAAGCATTGCACGATATCATCGCCGCAGAGCCCATCCATGCACGCTTAAGCCGTGAAGCAGGTAAAAACCTAAGCTTTACTCGTTTAGACGAATTAGCTGAAAAAGCATTGGCAGAGCACAAAATTACTCAGGAAGAAGCTGATATCCTGAAACGTGCTGAAAACAGTCGGCTGCGTTCAATCAATGTCGATGAATTTGAGCCGGATGCATTTGCTGTACCAAATTCTGCAAAAAAGTCTGAAAGTCAGCGTCAAAATAAAGCCGCTTGATGCTGACCGGAAAAACTGATTCAGTACAAATACAGGAAATAAGATACGGGGAGATAAAGTGCCCCGTATTTTATTTTAAATGGATTCCAACGATAATAACTCTTCAATTGTCTGGCGACGGCGAATCAGGCGACTTTCTCCCCCGATAAACAAAACTTCAGGGATTAAAGGACGACTATTATAATTTGAAGACATGGATGCGCCATAAGCGCCGGTGTCATGAAAAATCAGGTAATCCCCGACTCGGGCACGGGGTAGCAGACGTGGTACAAGATCACCTCCTGCCAACTGAGTGAAAACATCACCAGACTCGCATAACGGCCCCGCGACTATAGTTGCTAATTTTTCACTATTTTCAATACACTCACTGCTTTCACAGCCATTTATCGGCAACACAGAAATATGGTGATAACTGCCATACATTGTCGGACGCATTAAATCATTGAAACCAGCATCTACCAGCACGTAATGCCGATTACCCATAGATTTAACCGCCCGCACTTCCGCCATTAAAATACCTGATTCAGCAACCAAAAAACGACCGGGTTCAATTTCCAGTTCAACGTGATGCCCCAAATGTTGCTCAATACGCTGACGAGCCTCATGCCACAAATTATAATAATGTTCGGTATCTACTGACTCTTCACCGATTTTATAGGGAATTGATAAGCCACCGCCTGCTGAAATGGCCTGAATATTCTCTCCACACAAAATGATCTGCTTCACCATGGCATTACATACATTAGAAAGATGCTGATAATCCACACCTGAACCAATATGCATATGCAACCCCACTAATTTCAGGCCATATTGATGAATTTTTCCTATTGCCAGAGAAAGCTCCTGAAACCAGATCCCATGTTTACTATTTTCACCGCCAGTATTGGTCTTTTGGCTATGTCCATGCCCAAATCCGGGATTGATGCGTAACCAAACCGGATGCCCAGACTGCCGTTCACCAATTTGTTCCAGCATATCAATAGAACCGACATTGACCGGAATTTCCAGCTCAATAACACGCGACAATGTCGCCTCATCAATCAAATCCGCAGTGAACACAATTTCTGATTTATCGCATCCGGGATTAAAACCTGCATAAAGCGCTCGTTCGATTTCTCCCAATGACACCGCATCAACTTTCACTCTCTGCTCTCTCATTAAGCGTAAAATATGGGTATTCGAACACGCTTTCTGTGCGAACCGAATAACATCAAATTGCTTCAATTTTTCAATTTGTTTGATGATGCTATCACCATCATAAAGCCACAATGGTGTTCCATATTGAATAGGTAAACGGAGTAGATTCTCAGGGGTAAAATGTTTCCCCAAACCATAAGTGAAAGTCGATATAGTCATTGAAGCGTCTCACTAAATCAGCAGATTCTTCATTATTGACAATAACAAAGCAGGAATAAAAATATCTATTTGGCTATAGTCTATTCACTTTTGATATCGTTATGTCTATTTTTTATTCGCTTAAAGAAAAACTCAGTAATTAAAGAGACAAATATATGCACTCTTACTCATGGCGACACATTGAAATTTTTCATGCTGTAATGACAACTAAAAACCTGACTGATGCAGCGTTATTGCTGAAAACGTCCCAACCAACAGTTAGCCGCGAACTCGCTCGCCTTGAACAATTACTGAAATTTAAATTGTTTGATCGAATCAAAGGACGCCTGTTTCCCACTGCGCAAGGATTACGGCTATTCGAAGAAGTACAGCGCTCTTATTATGGACTGGAAAGAATCATCAACGCGGCTGACAGTATCCGACAATTTGAACAGGCACAATTGTCCATTGCCTGCTTGCCAATGTTCTCCCAATCTCTGCTGCCAAAAGCCTGTCGCAGTTTTATCGAATACTACCCAGAAGCCAAACTGACTATCATTCCGCAAGAATCCCCCTTATTGGAAGAATGGTTGTCAGCACAACGCCACGATATCGGCTTAACCGAACATTTACAGACCCCTGCCGGTACTGAAAGAAAAACGTTAATAACCTTAAATGAAATTTGCGTCTTACCTGCCAATCACCCACTCAGTCAAAAAGCACAACTGACACCAGCAGATTTTCACAATCAAAAATTTATCAGCCTCTCGATCACGGACAGCTATAGACAGCTCATTGATACAATCTTTACTGAGCATCAGGTCAATCGCAAGATAGTGATGGAAACTCACAGCGCAGCCTCAATTTGCACCATGATTAACGAAGGAATCGGTGTGTCTATCGTAAACCCGCTAACTGCATTGGATTATTTGGATAATAATTCAGAAATTTGCATTCGACCATTCAGCATCGACATTCCATTCACAGTAAGTTTAATCAAGCCCATACATCGGCCATCCTCAGAACCCGTCGAAGCTTTTATTACTCATTTACAACAGCAGGCTGCCCTATTTCCCGAAAAATTGGCATTAGCGTTTCAACATTAACTGCTGCCAATAGGTTGATGTAGTAAACCAACTCGCCAGAAAATCTAACAGAACCCGCAAAGTCGATGGCATATTCTGGCGGCTGGCATAAAGACCATAGATTCCCATAGCCTGGGGTTGATAATCAGGTAATAACTCAACTAATTGTCCTGACATCAAATAAGAAGAAACAGAATAATAAGGTTGCATTGCAATTCCCGCCCCCTGCAAAATAGCTTCCATTAATACAGTCGACTCATTGGCACTTAACGTACCGCTGACTGGGACGGAATAATTCTCATGCTGTTTTTCAAATACCCATAAACTTTTGCCGAAAAAGTTATAAGTCAGACAGTTATGTGATGTTAAATCCGCAGGGTTTTGGGGAATAGATTTTCCCACTAAATAAGACGGTGCAGCACAAACAATAGAATGGCAAGTTGATAATGGACGAGCGATCAGATTTGGTTCCAGATTATTGGTAATACGGATCGCTAAATCAATGCGTTCTTCTATCAAATTGACGGCTTTATTATTTATCTGCAAATTGACAGCAATCTGTGGATACATCCGCATAAATTCAGGAATAGCAACCGCCAGTGCACTAATGCCCAACGATTGGGAACAACTCACACGCAACAATCCTTTTAAGGTTTGCGCTTCCAAAGATTGCTGTACAGGCATTCCTTCTGCCAGCTCCATTAACTTAAGGCTGCGTTGATAAGCATTCTCACCCGCCGAAGTTAGGCCAATTTTACGTGTTGTACGATGCAATAAACGAACTCCCACCCACTTTTCCATCTCAGCCAAATATCGCGATACCATCGCCCTCGACATATCCAACCGATCTGCTGCGGCAATTAAGCTACCCTGCTCAACAATCGTAATAAATACTCGTGCTGCTGTGATCCTATCCATTTCGACCAACCTATTCTTTGCCCTAATTAGATCGATTTATGCAACAAATAATTGCTGATTTTAGAGTTTTTAAATCGAAATATGCAACTTATTATACATACCATTCAAGCACACAAGTATTTTGATATAGGAATTCGATTATGGCTCGCAAAACAACATTAAATATCGCTTTGGCGGCGGCTCTTTCTTTGGGAATGGCATCACTGGCTCAAGCAACTGATCTCAAGTTGGACATCTATAATCCGGGTGAAAAAGGTATCTTCCCCGTTTCTTCTGAAATTATCAGTGGTGATCATGAAGTTGTTCTGATCGATGCTCAATTTAAGAAAAACGATGCACAAGAACTAATAAAAATGATCCAGCAAACAGGCAAAAAACTGACAACGATCTACATCAGCCAATCCGATCCTGATTTTTACTTTGGCCTTGATCTGATCACCGAAGCTTTCCCTGACGCTAAAGTCATTGCATCACCAGAAACTATCAAAGCGATCAATGAAACCAAAGACGGCAAGCTAGCTTACTGGGGTGGCATTCTTGCAGAACAGGCTCCAAAAAAGATCGTCATACCAGAGCCATTGAAAGGAAATTCCTTTACTGTTGATGGTGAGAAACTGATTGTTGAAGGTTTAAATGGCCCAGCCGCAGATCGCACTTTTGTCTGGGTTCCTAAACTGAAAGCCGTTGTTGGTGGTGTCACTGTTTCTGACAATATCCATGTATGGATTGCGGATACTCAGACCAAAGAATCACGCAAGCACTGGAGACAAACATTAGATCGCATCAAAAGCCTGAAACCTGAAATAGTTGTTCCAGGCCATTATTTAGGGAATTCGTCAATGACGTTAGATTCCGTGACTTTTACACAGAATTATCTGACTACATTGGAAAAAGAATTACCAAAAGCAAAAGATTCCGATGCGTTGATTGCAGCTATGAAAAAACACTATCCAGACCTTGCTGACGAATCCAGCCTTGAACTAAGTGCCAAAGTATTAAAAGGTGAAATGAAGTGGCCTCAGTAAGTTAAAATATCACGGGCGTTGCTGATAGTAACGCCCATATAAATCACGCCAGTTATAGAAAAATAATTAGCATCCCTTCAATTTTCAATAATCTAACACCCTAAAGATAAAATAAAACACCCGTATCAAACACTGATAATACTTGTATAAAAACCCACTTTAATAATTTATATTTATCCTCACTCAACATTCAGAAAAATAATTAATTTTTCGATGAAAAAACTTATGAAATAAACACAATCTCTTCTTGAATGATGTGATATTTAGCCCCTTTTTAACATTTGAAATAATGAATAAACTGAGGTTGTGATCAATAGTCCATAACTCAATAAATCCGCTTGAATAAAAATCTCTTTTTTCTTAAATTTGATGTCGGCGGAGAGATAAGCAAGCAGCCAAAACTAACTAGATGCTTTTAACATCTAGCACATGTAAGGCAAGCAGCTTAAAGCCAACTAGATGCTTTTAACATCTAGCGTATGCAGAATAAACGGCCTGAAACCAACTAGACGCTTCAAACGTCTAGCATATACAGGATAAGCTGCCTAAGCCAACTAGATGCTTTTAACATCTAGCATATGCAAAAAAGCGGCCTAAGCTAACTAGATGCTTTTAACGTCTAGCATATGCAGAATGTATATCACAGGTTCAAGCCCTGCTCTCTCCGCCATTTTTTATTTCCTTCCTGTTTACAGTTAACATCAATGCTATTGATAATAAAACCGATAATGAAATCGATGGCTGAAAGTAATTAAAAACAGCTATAATTATTGATAACTATACCACCTAAAAATAATTATCCATCCTGAATATCAACTTATTGGCGAATTCACCTCATCATTAATATTTCAAGTTGTTACGTAGTTACTATCTGACACCCCCCAAACCAATACTATAGCGGACAAACATAAATAAGGACCAAATGCAATAAATTCAGGAAAATATTTTCTTTTTATTCCAATAATGATAAATACAAATAGTCCAGATAATGAAGCCATCAACATCAATATTGGGATCATTTCCACCCCTAACCATGCACCGATTGCTGCGGTTAATTTAAGATCGCCATAACCTATTCCCTCTTTATTTAAAGTATATCGACATAACCAATACAAAAACCACAAAAAAAGATACCCTGATATGGCGCCATATATTGCACTCTTTATTGAAACTAAATTACTATCAATATTAAATAAAAGCCCAAGCCATAACAATGGAAAAGTGATAATATCTGGCAAGCAATATGTTTTTATATCGATAACAGATAATAACAATAAAGTGCTACAGAAAAACATAATTATTATATAATTTACATAAATTAAAATAGAATTAAATCCTTTGCATCATTTGTGAAAAATTAAAATCCCTTTATAAATAACATCCTTGTCACTATGTTCTTTCCCTATTTCCTGACATTAATCAGGACAAAATGGATAATAATTTTTTATTCCGGCGATTGGCAATAGAATTTTAGCTAAAAAAACGATTACAAAATAAATATGCGAACCAGCTCGCAAGGAGATAATTTGTATTCTTTAAGCTAAGAGATAACTTGATCACTCAAACTACGCTCATTTATCATGACGATGAATTAACTTTGTCATGTGGCTGTGTACGCCATGCCGGAAGAATCCGGAAAAAAGAAGGAAAGAATAAATATGCGAATCCCCCGCATCTATCATCCTGAACTGCTCTCAACAGGAACTGAAATCTATTTGAGTGATGATGCTGCCAATCACGTTGGTCGCGTACTTAGAATGAGTAACGGGCAAGCATTGCAACTCTTTGATGGTAGCAATCAGGTTTTTGATGTAGAACTCACTGAAACCAGTAAAAAAATGGTCAAAGTGTCTATCCTTGATGGCAAATTGTCCGATCATGAATCACCACTGAACCTGCATCTGGGACAAGTTATGTCCCGTGGCGAAAAGATGGAATTTACCATCCAAAAATCCGTTGAACTGGGCGTCAACACAATTACTCCACTACTGTCTGAACGTTGTGGTGTAAAACTGGATGCAGAAAGATTAGAAAAGAAATTACAACAATGGAAAAAGATTGTCATTTCTGCCTGTGAACAATGTGGACGTAACCGGATCCCCGAAATCCGCCCCGTTATGCCACTTGAAGCGTGGTGTACTGAAAACGATGGCAGTCTAAAATTGAATCTGCATCCCCGTGCCAGCCACAGCATCAATACCCTCCCATTCCCCGTGGAAAAAGTACGCCTGCTGATTGGGCCTGAAGGGGGATTGTCTGCCGAAGAAATAGAAATGACAGCAAAACATCAATTTACTGATATTCTGTTAGGGCCTCGCATCCTGAGGACAGAAACTACGGCGCTCACCGCAATTACCGCATTGCAAGTACGTTTCGGTGATCTGGGTTAAGGAGAAAAAATGATCAAGCTCGGTATAGTGATGGACCCTATCTTATCCATCAAAATCAAGAAAGACACTAGTTTTGCCATGCTGCTGGAAGCACAAAAGCGCGGGTGGGAAATCCATTATATGGAAATGAATGATCTCTACCTGCATCAAGGAGAGGCTCGTGCCCGTACTCGTTTGCTCACAGTAGAAGAAAATCCACAACAGTGGTATCAGTTTGGTAGTGAACAAGAAATAGCCCTCGACACTTTGCAAGTTATTTTGATGCGCAAAGATCCACCTTTTGATACTGAGTACATTTATGCGACCTACATTCTGGAAAGAGCAGAAGCCAAAGGCAGCCTGATCGTTAATAAACCTCAAAGTCTGCGCGACTGTAACGAAAAGCTGTTTACTGCTTGGTTCCCTGAATGGACACCCGATACGCTCGTTACCCGCAATGCTAAAAACTTACGCGAGTTCCATCAAAAACATGGCGATGTTATTTTTAAGCCATTGGATGGCATGGGAGGCACTTCCATTTTCCGTTTGAAGCAAGACGATGCCAATGTGGGAGTTATCATTGAAACCCTGACTGAACATGGCAGCCGTTATTGTATGGCGCAAAATTTTCTGCCCGCCATTAAAGATGGAGATAAACGCGTATTAGTTGTTGATGGCGAACCTGTGCCATATTGCCTTGCCCGTATCCCGGCTCAGGGAGAAACCCGTGGCAACCTTGCCGCAGGTGGGCGAGGAGAAGCACGCCCATTGTCAGAAAGTGATTGGGCAATTGCCCGCGCAGTTGCCCCAGTACTAAAAGAGAAAGGACTCATCTTTGTTGGGCTGGATATCATTGGCGGCCATTTAACAGAAATCAACGTTACCAGCCCAACCTGTGTACGTGAAATAGAAGCGGCATTTCCAGAAATTTCCATTACTGGTATGTTGATGAACGCTATCGAAAAACGATTGGAAAAATAGGTCATGATATCAATTTATTGAATCATGTATAGTATATCTATTTGGAGAACATTCAGATGGCAAAGATTGATGTGACCTGCCCATCTTGTTGTGCCGTTAAAGGGATCCACCGTAATGGGCGCTCTCGCTCTGGTCATCAACATTATCTTTGCCAGTCCTGCCGTCATTCTTGGCAACGGGAATTCACTTATGCCGCTTGTCGTCCCGGAACACATAAGCAAATTGTCGATATGGCCATGAATAGAATGGGATGTCGGGCGACAGCACGTGTCATGGGAATTGGCCTGAATACGGTTCTTCGCCATTTAAAAAGCTCAGACCAAATCGGTAACAGAAGTCATTGCTCCTGGCACCAAAGTGATTGTCTGCTGTGAAATGGATAAACAATGGTCGTACGTGAAGTCAAAGCCATGAAAAAACGCTAATGGGGAAATTGCATGTGGCCAGCAAGTGTTATACCCAACACATAGAGAGACATAACTTGAATCTTCGCCAACATTTTGAAAAAGACTTAGCAAGGCTGACTCGCAAAACCTTGTCTTTTTCAAAATCCATCAAACTGCATGACAGAGTCATCAGACATTATCTGAACATTCACCATTATCAATAAATTGGAGGCGATACCAAAATAATAGGGAAACATCGTGCTTAATTTAACAACTGAATATTACACATCCGAATTATTGGGCTTTAGTTGTGATGATTTTGTGTTCCTGTCCTCAAATAAAAGCCTGCATGCACAAGGATGTTTTGCCAAAATAACAACACCTGCCAATCATCATGATTATATTGGCAATTTATTAAGTGGCAATCCGTTAAAAGGCAACCCATTAAGTGACAATCTGTCTCAATTATTCCATCAGGCTGAACAGGCGGGAATTAAAAACCCCATTGTAGTAGGGGCAATTCCTTTTGATAAACAACAACCGTCTGCTCTCTATATACCTTATGAACACCGTTGGTTAGAACGGGAAACCTTACATTTTTCTGCTCTATCCCCCATGCCATGGCTACAATTGCAGCAGAGCCATTTATGGCCGGCAAAAGCAGGGTTTTGCCAGATGGTCTTTCAGGCAGTTGACGCCATACGTTATGGTCTGCTTGATAAGGTTGTCCTTTCGCGCCTACTGGACATTGAATTTGATCGGAAGCCTGACACTATTCGGCTTTTTATGCAGCTTAATGCCCAAAACCCTTATAGTTACAACTTTCATCTTCCGCTAGAGAACAGCACGTTAATTGGTGCCAGCCCGGAACTTCTACTACGAAAACAGGGAAATACCATTATTTCTCAACCACTGGCGGGTTCGTCACGCAGAAGCCGCAATATCGCAGAAGACAAAGCCTTGCGCCAATCACTGCTGCATTCAGCTAAAGATCAGCATGAACATCAATTAGTGATTAATGCTATACGAACCGCACTCGCTGAACATTGTACTGAACTGTTGATCCCTGATTCGCCTTCAATATTCAGTACCCCTTTACTCTGGCATCTCGCCACAGAAATACGTAGCGAATTACGCAACAAGCATGCAGATTCCCTTTCAATTGCCAGTTTACTCCATCCAACGCCAGCACTTTGCGGAGCACCAAGAGAACGAGCATACGAACTCATCGCTCAACTCGAGCCTTTCAAACGCAACTATTTTGGCGGCATTGTCGGTTGGTGTGATGCCAAGGGCAATGGCGAATGGGTTGTTGCCATTCGCTGTGGAGAAGTATTCGAAAACCATATTCGCCTCTTTGCCGGAGCAGGCATCGTTGCTGACTCTCAACCCAATGCCGAGTGGCAAGAAACCGGGGTGAAACTTGGCACCATGCTACAAGCACTAGGATTATCTGAGAATAAGGAACATGTGTTATGAGTATTGAGTTTAATCGCTGGCCTGAAGAATTATCACAGCGTTATCGCCAACTCGGCTACTGGCAGGGAATACCCGTTTTTTACACAGCCCAGCCCAATCATCAGAGTAAAGTAGACCGAGGATTGTTGAATGATATGTGGCAAAGTGCAGCATCCAGATAAAGCATCATTGATGGCTTTCCTGACAAGTTTAAGTTAGGTATTCCTTTGAAAAAAATTGCCTTGCCGGAGGAAATTGCAGATGCGGTTCTTTTCCTTGCATCTGATCTCGCCAGCCATATCACCATGCAGGATATTGTCGTCGATGGTGGTGCAACTTTGGGTAGCTGAGCTGAAAGACTACCACCAAATATTACCCAAATAAAAATATATCACTCAGTTATTAATTAACCTAAATTCAGGTTATACTGCTGCTCTTTTTTATCCTTTTTGTAACTTATAGAATACACAATGGAACGCTTTTTCGAAAATTTGATGTACTCCTCTCGCTGGCTACTTGCGCCGGTTTATTTCGGTTTATCATTGGCATTACTTGCCCTTGCAGGAAAATTCTTCCATGAAATCTATGCCATAAGCATAGAATTTCACAATATGGATGAAGCTAAGCTAATCCTGAAACTGCTTACTCTAATCGATATGGCTATGGTTGGTGGGCTGGTGATTATGGTGATGTTTTCTGGCTACGAAAACTTTGTCTCACGTCTGGATATCGACGTACACAAAGAGAAATTGAGTTGGTTGGGAACAATGGATGCCTCTTCACTCAAGAGTAAAGTTGCAGCCTCAATTGTCGCTATTTCTTCCATTCACTTGCTGCGTATCTTCATGGAAGCCAAGGAAGTGCCAGACAATAAACTTATGTGGTATGTCATTATCCACCTCACCTTCGTTTTATCTGCATTTATAATGGGATACCTTGATAAACTTACCCGCAGTCATCACTAAGTGATCTATCAAATTAACAAACATCCCCTGACGCCAATTGAATTCAATCGACGTCAGGGGATTCGCCGCTTTGATATGTTTCCGTTCATATTCTCTTTTAACAACTTTTCAATGAACTTATCCACTACCATTTCAACCACTTCACTTCTAGTTGTCTCCAGACGATTGGCCAGACCATCAATTTTTCTGAGCACAGACATTCTCAGAGAAAGAGAAATGGGTTTTTTCTTCTCTTTATCAAGGAAAACATGACTGGTGACTTCTTCAGCTTTAAAGCTGAGATGCTGGACAAGCAATTCTTCAATCCTTTTCACATCCTTCTTGGTCAGCATCCCTTTATCAACTAACTGATAGGTATTTCCCATCTTGCTAAACCGGATATCAGCACAGTAAAGATCTCTCAATTCCCGTAATGCACGTGTTAATGTTGGCTCCGAACAATTAAGTTCCCTAATGATCCTAACTTTACTAACCGGTTTGCCATGTGAAAGTAATAAAGTTAACTTGAAGTTTCTGAATTGTTTGGGATTGAGCAGCATTTTTTTATTACCAAGTTAGGGGCAAAGGCCCCCAAGCTTCCGACTATTAACTAGAAAATAATTTTCAGAATAACCACTATCACAGGTAAATCAATATCAAAACAAATTAAAATCATTAATAATATTTTACCTGTTTCGGGTTCTATGCTGCTTCAGGCTCTATACCATAATGTTCTGCTCTCGCAAGAATATTCACCGCCCAGCGTTGATGAGTCGCAGGTTCACACATAACTCCCCGTGATTTAAAAACAGCCTTACTGGAATTAAGAACATTCAGCGCTTCAGCGTGATCATGGGCGCTGACTCTCAACGCTCGTTGGATGCATTTAATCTGCTTTGGATGTATGGCCGTTTTTCCTACTAGACCGTGAGCAATATCTAATTCCAGCTCTTTCTCAAGCAATTTCAAGTCGTCAATATGTTCACAAACTGGCGCAGTCAGAACAAATCCCCGTGCAACAAAAACGGCAACCAGCATTTTAATGATATATCCCATCGGACCATCATAAAGGGTGAAATTACGGGAGCGCCGCAGGGACATGACATTCATCAGATCATTACCGCCAATGCGCAAGGTAATAATGCGATCCTTGCAAGGGTGAGTTTTGAGAATGTCAGCAAGCCGATTCATTTTCTGAACATCAAACACCTCTTCACTTTCCAATGTTGGCATAATGCACAGATGAGTTGGGCCAATGATATCCCACCAACCGGATAATGAAGCGTGGGTAAATTTGGGTAAAACCAGACCATCAATAGCACTGAGATTCACATTGGCAACCAGATATTTCGCCATCATTTCATTACGCGGACGGATAAAAATCAGGGGACGATGGCTTTCGACATTAGAAGAAAAATTATCAGCTTCCGTCAATGCTTGCATAATCTCACTGAGATTTTCGATGGCAGCAGGAATCTCCTGCTCACTGACCGCATCTTCCAGACAAATAACCAAAGAACGCAGATCAGGGATCTTATTCTGCAATACAATTTCTGCAATATTTTGGCGGGTAGCTGGCATATACAGAGTGGCACCAAGTTGATATGGAGAAGGAATCGGTTTCATCTGACGACCTTTTTGATGATAGTTACAGCACGATATTGACCTATTAAAGCACCGACTTCCGTAATCACTACATTTTTCTGACGTGCCAAGTGAACCAACAGGGCAACATCAGGATCATCCTGAGAACGCACCAGTACATGTTCTGGCACACGCCGTAATATTGCGCGGGTTGCTTCTGCAATACCGGGTTTAATTCGGTTAATACTGTCAATCTGGTATTTTTCAGCAAGATCGAAAATCACTGTTTTACTCAATTGCTGCAAAGGCGCTTTTTCCTGCGGAAACCAAACAGCTTCGGGTATAGCGGCAACATCAAATCGAACATGCCAATCAGCAACAGTATCCACCAACAAGCGACTGCATTCAAACTTGATCAGGTGATCACATTGCATACAACCGTGCAAACCTTCTTCACGCCAGATCGAGCGCGATATCAGCCCCGATACCGGTGCCCCCATAATGCCGAAAGGAATCAACCAATCATCATCGCTGGCTGCCAGCCACGAACAGCCACAAGGATCAGCCAAAACTACCAGACGAGGGATCCCTGAATAACCGTCTCTCCCCGCCAAAGATCGCGACAATTCTGTGGTAATCGCACCTTTGCCTGTCCAGCCATCAACAAATACTACTCCATCCGTTCCATGTTTCTGTTCGATATACGATAAAGCTGTATTATCAATGCCACGATCGCGAATAATGCTAATGCCATAATGATAAGAACACTTGCCCATTTTTCTGAGAGCCTGATGCAACATAACTCCCAAAGGAACACCCGCCCTGACCAAACTGACCAACACAATCGGCGTATCACCAAAGCGAGCTATCAGTGCCTTGGCGAGCATAACAACTTCCGTCGCCAGCCGGACAGCTCCTTGTTCAAGCGCTTTATCAAACAGTTCAAGGTGATAAGGCGTTGGCTCTGGCTCCTGACTTAACATATCTGAATAATGACGAGCGCCAGACTGGATCAACTGCTCCTTAATATCGACAGGCGTCATCTCAATTTGAACGGGTTCCAGCAGAAATTGAACATCATCAGAAGCATAACTCCCAGAGAAAGGAGGAAAGCTATTCATTATTTACAGCTCCAAATAAAGCATTCATTAATAGGTCAGAAAACTGACTTTGCTGGGGCATACCAAACCAATCGCATAGTTGCATAAAACGGTGATCGCTCAGACTATCTCCCAGGCCAATAACCGGAAAAACGCCTCTCTCGGCGCGAAGCTTTTGCAAAAGATGATGAGTGGCCAACCCCTTGTCAACACACTTTATAACTGTGGGGAAAATTTTTCCGAGCCAACGCTCCCACCCGGAAAGTCGATGTATCCGATATTTCTTTCAGCTTTCGACGAGATTGAAATAGCGTGTCATCAAGATCGATCAAAAATACAGGCTTAATCATATCCAACGATCTCTACAACCGGAGAAACCTGGACAAGCTGTGCCATCAACGCCGGATCAACGGATATTTTTGGCGTTTCAAGACAGAACAGTATACGGTCAAACTTCTGGTGTGCGACATTGTAGAGAAAATTCGGAATGCTAAGCCCGTAATTATCTGTAAAAGCCATTACAGATTGAATGGCATGACCACAAGAGATAGGGGAACGGGTTGTTGAACCAAATACTACCGATGCGCCCTCCTGCTCAAGCCGCTCAGCAAGCAGGAACGGCTGCCAGACAAATTCACTGGAACCCAATACCAACACATTTTCACTTGCTTTAACCCTGATTGTTGTACCGATATCACACTGAATTTCATCCAGACCTAAACGCCCCCAGTTCTGTTGGCCGATAATGCTGACTTCTCCCCGAGCTGTAACATTAACTGGAGGCATCACCGGAACAGGAGCAGACATATCAGCATCCCACTGCCAGTTTCCTTCAATCAGAGACACTATAGACACAGGTAATGGACTGCGTTTCACAATCGATTTTCCACTCCAATCCGTTAATGTCACTGTGACAATATGCTCAATATGCTCAAGCCCTGCATTACGCAGTGCATCCAGCAAATTCAGGAATGTGTTACCCGTAGTTGCTTCATCATCAATCAGAACCAGAGTTCTGGCATTTATCACCCTTTGGCGCAAGCGGTTTTCTGTTGGCCAATAAATCAGATGATCCGTAGCATGGCTGTGATTTTCCTTAAACTCACACAATAAGTCTCCATCAACGGGATGGCGTGTCGAAGTCAAGAAAACTGACTCATCAACTTTGTGTTTCGTTTCCTGAAATACACCCGCAGCTAGTCCGACCGCCGTTTCTGCCATACCAATATACAAGGCTGGGCTGGGAAGATTAGCAGGGAACTGCCCAGATAATTGCTGATAAATTGAACGCATGACCGATGGCTTGATCGGAATATGCCGTCCCAAGACCTTACTGACAAATAAGAAGGCCCTTTTGGGATTACGGCGTTCAGCGATATCAAACAATGTTTCCAAAGAGGCTGTGCCACGGGAAGCCATCACCGTCAACGTCCCACTGTTTAATTTTTTTTGGTAAATCTGTTTTTGAACAACCTGTTTCTTATAGTTTTGTTTTTTATGATTTTGTTTTTTATAAACATGGGGGTCACCCAACACAGTCATAATGTTGCCTTTTAAAAAATTTCAACACATTCCGGATAATTTATGAAAACAATGACTCCTTTTTCATAAATCAAATTCCGCTATTCAGTGATAAATCTATTCAGTGATAGACCATAGTTAAATGGTCAGATTACCAAGTCACCAAACTGTTAAACACCCACAATTCAAGGCCGTAACTGTCAGAATTTACTCTTAATGTAGTGCGATAAAAACGGCAGTCTAGAATCGGCAATAAACACATGTCAATCATATTATGATTTTTTAGTGTAAAATTTGTTTGACTTTTTTTTATGAAAAAGAAATTATAATCTACGAAGTCAGATCGTTTCCTATCATACGATTAACAGCCAGACATACTGTTTATGGGAATCATAATATGACAGATTTCAGCTATCTATTTGTCATATTATGATTTTTTAATACGTGAAATTGCCGTGATTCACCGACAAACAGGATAGAGGTGTCATTAATGGTTTCGTTAAACAAAAATCAGTCAGTTTCGCTCGCCAAACAGAGCGCATCACTGGTTAAAGTAGATTTTGGTCTGGGATGGGATCCTGTCATCAGAAAGAAAGGCTTTCTGGCGAGTTTATTCGGCAGTGGCAATGATGAAATAGATCTGGATGCAAGCTGCATTATGCTTGATAAATCTGGCAATGCTATCGATACGGTGTGGTTCGGCCAGCTGAAATCAAAATGTGGTTCTATACAACACACTGGCGACAACCTGACGGGAGAAGGTGATGGCGATGATGAAGTTATTCGCGTCGATCTGCTCAAACTCCCCGCGAATGTCGAATACCTTGTATTTACCGTCAATAGTTTCCGTGGTCAAACCTTCAATGATGTTGAAAATTCCTTCTGTCGCGTTGTTGATCAAAGCGGTAAAGAGCTGGCTCGCTATCAGTTGAATGAACAAGGAACCCACACAGGCATTATCATCTCCTCCCTACGCCGCAATGGTGGTCAGTGGGATTTTACGGCACATGGCGTTCCTTGTCTTGAACGTACCATTGACGCTATGTATCCGCAGATCGTTAAGACGGTGGTGGTGTGGTAATGAATTTAACCCCCGGGGGCAACGCCCCCGTTTCTAATCAGACCATTACAGTACGGGTTTTGTCTGGTTCAGCCGTTGATGTGTCTGCTTTTCGTCTATATGCAAATGGTAAAGTCAAGGGCGATCCAGACATGGTGTTCTACGGTCAGCCGGTCAATAACGACAATACCATTCGTCTGACTGGCGGCAACATCAATACCTCATTCAGCGTCAACTTACCCGCATTGGGGCAGGATGTTCAGAAAGTCGCGTTCACTGCAACCTGCGACGGCAACCAAACGATTTCCAATCTGCGCAATCTATCTATTCGGGTTGAACTGAACAGCAGCGTGATTTTGCAGGGAGATGTTGAAGTACAAGGACGTCCAGAAGCAGCTTTAATCCTCGGTGAACTGTATCGCCGTAATGGCGAGTGGAAATTCCGTTTTATAGCCCAAGGTTTTAATGGCGGCCTCAAGCCACTGGCAGAGTATTTTGGTATGGATATCATTGATGATGCGCCAACTTCAACACCAGCTCCCGCAACATCAAATAACGTTAATTTAAGCAAAGTTTCCCTGACCAAAGAAAAGCCGGCTATCAGTCTGAGTAAACGCGACAACTACGGTAAAATCCGTATCAATCTGAACTGGAATCAAACCTCCTCATCCTCCCCAAGGGGCGTATTGCAGGGTATGTTTGGTTCAAATAAAAATGTGGATTTGGATCTTGGTGCATTCATCCGGCTGCAGGATGGAAGCCGGGGCGTTGTGCAGGCATTGGGGAACAGCTTTGGCGATTACCGTTATGAGCCATATGTAGAATTACAGGGCGATGATCGCACTGGTAGCGTAAGTGACGGTGAATGGCTCCACATCAATGGCCTTGAATGGAAAAACATCAGTGAAGTTTTGATCTACGCCTTTATCTATGAAGGTGCACCTAGCTGGAACAAAACCGACGGTGTAGTCACAATCTATGTCCCTGACCAGCCACCAATTGAAACGCGTATGACGGAAGGCCACAACAACAAAGGCATGTGTGCCATTGCACGCCTTGTAAATGAAAATGGAGCCATCAAAGTAGAACGTATAAATCAATACTTCAAAGGACATAAAGAAATGGACAGAGCATTTGGATGGGGCTTTAGTTGGACATCCGGTAGTAAATAATACTCTTTTGTACAAGACGTTTTTACACAAGTGGAGGGGCTTATGTCCTTTTTAAACAAAATTAAATCAGCATTTAACTCAGGACGTGAAGAACTAACCAATCAAGTTAGTCGCTTCAAAAACAAAAAATTCATGGAAGGCACTGTAGCAGTATGTGCACACGTTGCCATGGCGAGCAATGGTGTCAGCTCAGAAGAAAAGCAGAAAATGATAGGGTTTATTAAAAACTCCCCTGAACTAAATGTTTTCGATACTACAGAAATTATCGGATTCTTTAACAAACTGGTCAGCAGCTATGAATTTGATGCTGATATTGGCAAAGGTGAAGCGATGAAATTCATCATGGCCCTGAAACAACAGCCGGAAGCGGCACAGCTTGCTTTGCGCGTAGGTATCGCAGTTGCCAAAAGTGATGATGATTTTGATGACAACGAAAAAAAGGCGGTTCAAGAAATTTGCTTAGCCCTTGGCTTTGCACCGGCTGACTTCGGACTATAATCGCAGATAATTTAAGAGACTTACTCTATGTCATCCCTGCACATTGGTTTTCCGATGGAAACCGTTGCTGTATTCATTTTCCTGTCGGTTGGCGCGCTCTTTATCGACCTGTTTATGCATCGTCATGATAAGCCGATTTCGCTGCGCAGTGCCTCTCTTTGGTCTATTTTCTGGATCGCGATTGCTTTTGTTTTCGCGGGATTTCTGTATGTTCATCATGGTGCAGAAACAGCGAGCCTGTTTGTAACGGGCTACGCGCTGGAAAAAGTGCTTTCCGTCGACAATTTGTTTGTCATCATGGCGATTTTCTCTTGGTTCGCTGTTCCTGACCGCTATCGCCACCGAGTCCTGTATTGGGGAATTATCGGTGCTATCGTCTTCCGCGGCATTTTCGTCGCCATCGGGACAAGCCTTCTGGCACTTGGTCCGTGGGTTGAAATCTTGTTTGCGGTTATTGTTGGCTGGACAGCGGTCATGATGCTGAAAAGCGGTGATGATGACGATGAGATTGAAGACTACTCACAGCATCTTGCCTATCGTCTGGTGAAGCGCTTCTTCCCAATTTGGCCGAAACTGCGCGGTCATGCTTTTGTGCTGAACCAAAAAGAAGTAGATGAAGAGCTGGCTAAACCAGAAAACGCCGATGTAAAAGTGGGTCGAGTAGGTAAATTCACGCTTTATGCTACACCACTGATGCTGTGTCTGGCAGTAGTTGAACTCTCTGATGTTATGTTTGCCTTTGACTCTGTACCAGCAGTTATTGCTGTCAGCCGGGAACCTTTAATTGTGTATAGCGCCATGATGTTTGCCATCTTGGGCCTGCGTACGCTCTATTTTGTACTTGAGGCATTGAGAAAGTACCTGGCGCATCTGGAAAAGGCAGTAATCGTTTTGCTGTTCTTCATCGCCATTAAACTGGGTCTGAACGCCTCTGAGCACATATTCCATCACGGCTATTCGATTTCAGCGACAAGCAGCTTGTTTGTGGTGATTGGGGTTCTGGCAGCCGGTATTATTGCCAGCCTGCTGTTCCCACAAAAAGAAAACGCAAGCTAAATCCGGTATTAAGAATAATCAATTAACACGATGTAACAAAATGAGGAAATAACAATGGGTGTATCTCTTTCTAAAGGTGGTAACGTTTCTCTAAGCAAAGAAGCGCCAAGCATGAAAAACGTTCTGATCGGTCTTGGTTGGGATGCTCGTTCGACTGACGGACAAGACTTTGACCTTGACGCATCAGCTTTCCTGCTGGCGGCAAACGGAAAAGTACGCGGTGATGCAGATTTCATTTTCTATAACAATCTGAAATCGTCTGACGGTTCCATCATGCACACTGGCGACAACCGTACCGGTGAAGGCGATGGCGATGACGAATCACTGAAAATCAAACTGGATCAAGTTCCTGCTGACGTAGACAAAGTAGTGTTTGTTGTCACTATCCATGATGCACAAGCTCGTAGCCAGAGCTTCGGTCAAGTTTCCGGTGCATTCATTCGTCTGGTTAACGATGATACTCAAATTGAAGTCGCTCGCTATGATCTGACTGAAGATGCTTCTACTGAAACCGCTATGCTGTTCGGTGAACTGTATCGCCACAACTCAGAATGGAAATTCCGTGCTGTAGGTCAAGGTTACGCTGGTGGCCTGGCTTCTGTTTGTGCGCAGTATGGTATCAATGCTGCTTAATTTAGCAAAATCCGCCGTAAACCCTCGCCCAGGCGAGGGTGTCGTAAAAGCTCATGTTATCCATTAAGATCTGAGCTCTTCCTTTGGGCGCGGATCTTTTATGACCTTATTCACTCGAAAACTGGAACCATCAGCTCACACCAAACGTCAGTTTGTCAAAGCGCAGCATTTATCTGTATTGGAGGGTTCTCTTTCTCTTTGTGATTATCTCAGGCAAATGGGAGAACGCCGTGCATTTATTGTTGCGGAGATCCTGAATTAACAAGACTGGACACCTTTCGAACGCCATTATGTTTGTAGGTTCATCCGGTTGTGGTAAATCAACATTGCTGCATGTTCTTGCTTCGTTGCTTGAGCCTACCGAGGGGAGTATAAGAGTTAATGGTGTATCCATATCTAACATTGGCCTTGAGGCTTATCGTAAGCATGTTTCCTATGTCTTACAGAATGATTTTTTGTTTACCGGATCATTGCAGGAAAATATCACCTGCTTTGCCGAACAGCCGGACATTGAATTTATATATGAATGCACAAGAGTAGCTGCTATTCATGATGAGATAGATATGATGCCAGACGGCTATAGCTCTATGGTTGGAGATATGGGGAGCGTTTTATCAGGAGGTCAGAAACAGCGAATTTCCATTGCATGAGCGCTTTATAGAAAACCGAAGATTCTCATACAGGATGAGTCGACATCAGCCCTAGATATCGAAAATGAGCGGAAGATTAACGAAGCCATTAAATCCATGAAAATAACACGCCTTTTTGCGGCTCATCGACCAGATGCTATTGCTGCGGCCGACAGAGTTTTTGATATGGTTAATGGCGTATTTATGAATCCTCAAGAATATCTAAAATCCCTGAAACGTAGTGATGGATGATGTGTTATGTATTCAATATGTGTATTCTGGTTTTATAAAGTCAATTTTAATGCCGAACAAAGCCAGTAGAATAAGACGATTGAACTAATCGAATGCTATCGTGTGTATTGCTAGATCAACAGATTGAATACTTGACCGAAAAATTCAACCATCAGGAACAAAAAGTTATTCAGGCTATGCAACGAGTAACTTCAATGGAAACTCATCTATTTGGAAAAAATAAAGTTAAGCAGATTTATCTCTGTGATAAATGTCCTCTTTTTGATGATAACGGTGATTGTATTGGCATCACTTTTCACATGTACAAAACTCCAAGCTTCTCTACTTCTTATTATTATGATAAAGCTACTCCAGCAACCCTGGAATTCACTCCTCCTGACAATATTCTGACACAAATTGAGTGGGAGATTCTTTTTCTGATTTTGTGCTCATTGAATGAAAAAAATATCGGAAAGGAATTAATGATAAGCACAGAATATGTTGTTAATTATATACAATCAATTTATCAAAAATTTAATATTTCAAGAGATACAGATCTGAGATCTTTTTGCAAAGAACAAAAATTTGATAGTTATATCCCAGAACGATTTGTCACCATTGGCAGTAGAGAACTAAATTGATTATACTATTCAAAAAATAATAAAGGAATAAAGACATGAGCAACAAGAAGAGTATCATTTCACCTCAAATAATAAATACATTAGCAGCAAGTAATGACCCTTGGGGAATAAAGGATAAAAACTCATGCTTTATTTATGGCAATAAAGCATTAAATACCATTAAAGGATTTTCTGATTCATTTGATTTTGAAGGATTTTATGATAACGAGCTTCCTTGGGATGGTGCAGAGTTTGCAAAAGAATATATTCATCATGACCAAAAAGTCATGCAAGAAGAAAAGTCGTATGTTTCACTTGAAACACATATTTGGGGAGAAGATAAAAATTTATCTTCTTATTTCTGTGAAAAATCACCTCTTTATCATGAAAATGGTGATTGTATAGGAATCATCTATCACCTGTGGAAAGCCCAAGATTATTCATTAACTCGCTTATATCATGGAAAACTCCCTGCTTCCATTATGTTTCAACCACCTACTCATTTATTTACCCAACGAGAATGGGATGTTATTTTTCTCTCTCTACACAAATATACCAGTAAACAAATTGGTAGAGTATTAAATATTTCCTATCGTACCGTCGAAAATTATACAGCACAAATATATAAAAAGACAGGTGTTAGTTCTGCCCAACAATTAGAAGAATACTGTCGATTTAATAATTTCGATCTCTATGTACCAGAAAGATTTCTGCGTCCTGAAAGCCGTATTCTTATTTGAATATAAAATTTACATAACCTCCAAAATAAGAAGTGGTCAACCTCAGTTATTGTTATACATCACAGTGAATTTTTAAAAAACAAATAACGCTAACGCTGATGACCACCTTTATCTAGGCCTGTTAAGATACCTTAAAAAATCCCAGAATATAATATTTAAATAACTCCGAAATCGCATTGCTGCTCTTCAGATTTTTATCCTTTTTATTTTCTAGGTAGCTATCAAAAAATTTTCGTCCAATAAACTCGTTTTCATTCAAGGGTCAAGTATTCAATCTGTTGATCTAGCAATACACACGATAGCATTCGATTAGTTCAATCGTCTTATTCTACTGGCTTTGTTCGGCATTAAAATTGACTTTATAAAACCAGAATACACACATTGAATACATAACCAGATTATGAATGTAGGCGAAAAATTAGATTGAAATGTATTTTAAGGTATGCCGTTATCGTTGGCAGGAATACACTTTATTGCTGAGGCCATAACCAAGCCGCACCACGCACACCACTGGAATCACCATGCACTGCTTTTCTGATTGGTGTCGCACACTCTCCACCAAAAACCCACTCTTTGACTAAATCCGGCAATGTTTGGTAAATACGATCGACATTGCTCATTCCACCGCCAAGTACAATCACATCCGGGTCCAGTAAATTAATCACCTGTGCCAGTGCCCGTGCCAAACGCCTTTCATAGCGACTTATCGCCAATTCTGCAAATTTATCTCCCTGCGCCAAAGCCTCTATGATTTCATAACCTTTTTTCTTAACTCCGCTTAAACGGAAATAATCCGTCATAAATCCAGTGCCTGACACAAAAGTCTCAGTACATCCCGGTTTGCCACAAAAACAGCGAACTTCATTCTGATATGCCTGATCTTCTTCATCCATCCACGGTAATGGATTATGCCCCCATTCCCCCGCCAATCCATTGCCACCGGCGTGAACCTGCCCCCCAAATGCAATCCCTGAACCACAACCCGTTCCAATGATAACGGCAAATACCATTGGCATTCTTTCACCTGCACCATCAGTGGCTTCTGATACCGCCAGACAATTTGCATCGTTAGCAATACGTACTTCACGTCCCAACAAAGCGGCTATATCCTTATCCAATATTTGTCCATTCATCCAAACTGAATTGGCATTTTTTACTTTTCCGGTAAAAGGCGAAATAGCGCCGGGAATGCCAATTCCCACAGTTCCTTGCTGCCCGGTTGCCTTTTCCGCATCAATAATCAGCCCAACAATGGCTTCCAGTGTTTTTTGATAGTTATTACGGGGCGTATCCACCCGTTTGCGAAATAACTCTTTCCCCTGATCACCTAATGCAATCACTTCAATCTTGGTTCCACCGAGATCAATTCCTATACGCATAGCTTACCTTTCCTAATTTAGCAGAACGACGCTTTTTATTATATGAAACTGAGGAAGTTATTATATGAAACTGATGAAGTTCTAGGGCTTCGTCACATGATTCGTTATTATGCCCCCTTATATTTTAAGATAACTTTTGTCACGATGCGCAACAATATGGGGTAACTGCATGTTATGGTTCAAAAATTTAATGATTTACCGTTTAAACCGAGAGATTTCCCTTTCGGCGGATGAACTGGAAAAACAATTAAGCCCATTGGCATTCACCCCATGTGGTAGCCAAGATATGATGAAAACTGGCTGGATTTCTCCAATGGGTTCTCACGGTGAAGCATTAACTCATGCTTCCAGCAATCAAATCCTTATTTGCGCGCGCAAAGAAGAAAAAATGCTGCCTTCGCCTGTAATTAAGCAGGAATTACAGGCCAAAATAGTCCGTCTGGAAGGTGAACAGCACCGTAAGCTGAAAAAAACCGAAAAAGACTCACTGAAAGATGAAGTAATCCACACTCTGTTGCCGAGAGCGTTCAGTCGTTTTAGCCAAACTTATATTTGGATCGATACCGTCAACCATTTGATCATTGTTGATGCTGCCAGCGCAAAACGCGCTGAAGATAATCTGGCACTGTTGAGAAAAACATTAGGTTCCTTGCCCGTTGTCCCTCTTACTTTCACCGATCCCATTGAACTGACGTTAACCAAATGGGTACGTTCTGGTAATCTCCCTACAGGCTATGCTTTGATGGATGAAGCCGAGCTGAAAGCCATTCTGGAAGAAGGAGGGGTTATCCGCTGTAAAAAACAGAATTTGGTGTCAGACGAAATTGCAGCACATATTGAATCCGGTAAGTATGTCACTAAGTTGGCTTTGGACTGGGAAGAACGTATTCAGTTTATGCTGTCAGATGATGGCGCTTTCAAACGTATCAAATTCAGCGAAACCTTACGTGAACAAAACGATGATATCGATCGTGAAGATGTTGCCCAACGATTTGACGCAGATTTTACCTTAATGACGGGTGAATTAAGTGCATTGATCAAAAACACTATTGATGCGTTGGGTGGTGAGGCAGAAAGGTAATATAAGACAAAAGGGAATATACCCAATGGATTTCAAGTTGCATCGCGGCGGCAAGAGAGTGAGTCCCCGGGAGCATAGATAACTATGTGACCGGGGTGAGCGAGCGTAGCCAACAAAGAGGCAACTTGAAAGATGAAGGGTATAACTAACGAACTGCCTGCAAAGGTATATCTTATTGAGGCAGTTCGACGAAGCAGCACCGTGCTATTTTACGGTGCTTATTTTAAGGTATTTGTTTTAAGACATTTACTTCAATTAGAATTGATAAACCAATCCGATACCAAACACATCGTCAGTGTTGATCTTGGTATTTTTAGAGAAGCTATTATCTTTCAGCAAATTAAACTGATATTCAGCGTAAGTACGCATATTCTTATTAAAGTTATAGGAAGCACCGACAGCAACATATTTCACCAAATCTTCAGATCCCTTGTCTGTCAATATGCTCTTATCAGCTAGATCCTTGCCCAAATCTTTACCTTTGGAATAAACAAAACCAACTGATGGGCGCAAGCCAGAATCAAACTGATACTGAGCCGTCAGTTCAATGTTTTGAGTTTTATTGGCAAACATAGTGTGTTTGTCCACAGAACTACCAAATCTGGTCAAGTTGCTAGTTTCACCATACATGGCCGCCAGATACACATTATTTTTGTCATACTTGGCAGAGACGATCCACGCTTCCGCTTTATTTCCTTTAGCCAGAACTTTAGCTTCCTCAGTCCCCAGTTTCTGTGCCGAAGTGCGGTTAGAATTACCGTATGCAGCACCAACACTGAAACCGTTACCAAAATCATAAGAACTAGAAAGACCAAAACCATCACCGTTTTGTCTTGCAATATCACTGCGGCTATTTTTGGTGCTACTGTCATTTTTAGCTTGATACTGTAAGGCAAAATTCAAGCCATTCACCAAACCAAAGAAGTCAGTATTACGATACGTTAATAACCCAGTTGAACGCCCCATTAAGAAGTTATCAGTTGCTGCTATGGAATCACCACCAAATACTGGCAGAGCATCCGTCCATGAGTTGGCATCATAGACGATTCCCATATTACGACCGTAATCCAGCGAACCATATTCACCATATTTAATGCCAGCAAAAGCGTAGCGTGTTCTGGTATTTTTACCGCTCTCCACTTCTGTTCCATTGGCACCCATATTGAATTCCCAGCGCCCGAAGCCTGTCAGTTTATCCGTAACTTGGGTTGAACCTCTAATGCCTATACGACCAACAGAGCCGTCACCAGCCTCGCTACTTGATTTAGAGAATGTTCTCTGAACATCGGCCTTTCCGTATAAATCGATTTTATTACCATCTTTATTATAAATCTCGGCGGCATTTACAGCCCCAGTCATGAGAAGTACCGGAATTGCCATTGTCATTGCTATTGTGTTGTGTTTTATCATTATCGTGATCCTCATTGGTCTTGTTATTATTTCGCCACCGCCAAAAAATCCACATCCCAAGAAATGTTTTTTCTGGAATAAAGAATCAGGGGAGCGGAATGTTTTACACACTTTGGTTATTTAAATGTTAAATTTGTAACAAACAATGACGATACTAAGATCTAAATAAACCTTTTGCTAACAAAAATTAGCAAAAAATGCCATCCTGTGAAGAGAGTCACATCATAGGCATAAATCTCATAACCAAATAGCATTAATTATGACAATAACTTATTTAAAACAGTAAGTTATAAAAAAATAAGTGAATTGATAAAAAATAAGTTTTTTCATACTGGGAAGCTACTTGATTATTTTTAATCTGTATTTTCACGAATATTTATAATAGCTTAAGTGATAGTCATTATTCGATATTGTTGACAAGCACCTAAGAGTTCTGTATTTGATGAAATGTGATTTATTTCTTCCATTTAAACTTAAATCAGTATGTTCTGTTTATTAATGGGATCACGCCAGTGCGGTACAAATATTCACAACTCATAAGGTGCTAAAATGGCAGAAAATCATTCACGTCCACGAGGTCGCCCCACAATTCCAGAGCAAGAAATACGCCAAAAAATTCATGAAGTCACCTTACTACTTCTTATTAATCAAGGTTATAGTAAAACGACTATGGATGTGGTTGCCAAAAAAGCGGGTATTGCCAAAAAAACTCTCTACCGTTTTGTCAGAAATCGAGAAGATTTACTCGGACAGATTGTTATGCGTTGGAAAGATAGTTCTATTCCTGACTTTGAGAAAGAAGCCAATAATTACCAGAACTTCATAAAATTATTGAAAATATATTTAATTGAACTGGCAAAGAAATCATTATCTATGGAAGCCGTAGGGTTATTTAGATTATTACAGTCTGATTTCCCTTATAGTGAAGCACTATTGGATAAATATCAAAAAAGTAGTATTGAAAGAAGCAAAAATATTTTGGCCCATTGGCTTGAACGCCAATATCAGCAAGGATTACTGAAAAAAATGGATTTTCATATCACCAGTGAACTCATAATCTCAATGGTCATTGCAGAGCCACTAAGACAAATGGCTCTAGGGCTACTTCCGCCACTACCAGAAACAGACATTATGCCTCGCATTAACGCAGCAATGACTTTGCTTAAGCATGGGATTGTCGAGAAATAGCCATTATTGCTTGACTGGTTACTCACTGGCTATCTCAGTTTCACAAAAATATAATTGGCGCTGAAACAACTATTTCATCAGCGCCCTTGCTAAATTCCACCGATATATAATTCATCTTGTGGCTCCAGTATCGGATGCGGAATGCATCACTTCGTGGGCACTATGATGCCGTAAATCTGAGGGGAGCCACACTTCATCTCTGTAAAACTCCCCAACTCACCGCAATGTCAAACGGCGAACACGTCCTTGCTGGGGTTCAAAAACTTCAGACGAGCCCAGACCGTGTTGGCAGGGATTGAATTGGTCTGTATGTTGTGCAAAGGACAATACTGATAAAAAGAAGGGTGTCCGATTTCACCCGCGGCATTTTTCTCTCAATTAGCTGAGTAAAAATCAATCACCTCATCTTCACTCGTACTTTTTTGTTAATACGACAGAACCTGAAGATTAAAATGAGTAAAAAATGAGGAATAACAATGAAATAAATTGTACTACTTACCGCATTCCTCATTTCTCGCGCATATTATACAAAAAAAGCGAGTAGATAAATGAAGAACAGGTGAGGAGGTAAACTGTTTTCTGGCAGGTGTTTTTCCAGCTCTCCGTGTTACCGGGCTAATAGACCTGAGTAAACCAAGAGTTTTATAACCAGAGTAACTTTACCTTGAAACGGGATGCGTTCATTATTATTTCACCAATTACATTAGGTATTAATCGGTCAAGTATTCAATCTGTTGATCTAGCAATACACACGATAGCATTCGATTAGTTCAATCGTCTTATTCTACTGGCTTTGTTCGGCATTAAAATTGACTTTATAAAACCAGAATACACATATTGAATACTTAACCCTCTTGACACCTCATTATCGTTAGTTAAATATTATTTTCCTTATTTATATTCCAATGAAATGAGTTCATAACATGCTATTTCTCTGCAATAAATACAAAATAGGAAACCGCTTACAATTCTTTCAAAAAAGATCACAATACTTTCTATGCTTTAATGTACGTTATAAGGTACAATCAACTCCTCATTTTTTAAAAAGCATTTTTTCAAATCCAATAATCTTATCATTGATACTATTACAGATTCTTACAAAAAATGTGCAAGCAGAAGGTTTTGTCAATTTTCAATCCATCGATACCAGCCTTTACTTCCAATTCGAAAATAAGATTGATCCTCAAAAAACCATTTCACCCATTGTAGAAGCCTTTGGTGATTACAAGATTGGTGATATGTATGTCTATAGCATTTGGCAAAACTCTCTGCAACATGACTACAAAGGCGATAAAAGTACCTATTACTATAAATTCGTACCAAGACTCAGTGCCAGTAAAATCACAGGCTATGATCTTTCCTATGGCCCATTAAAAGATGTGCTGTTTGCTCAGTGGATAGCTAAAACCAAAAATGTAAAATATGACTATTTCCCCGGTATCAGCCTTGATTGGCAAGTGGGTGGATTCAGTTGGTTGCGTACTATCTTTTATTTTGAAAATAATGCCAAGGGAAATTGGAACGATCAGCGTATCCATATTGATTATGGCATTCCTTTCAGTAATCAACTGGGGGATTTCCGCGTTGTAGGAACTTTCGATTATACATTGGGCTTAGGCGATAACTCCGAAATGATCGATTTCAAACCTGAGCTACATTATGACTTGGGGAAAAAATTAGGGTATCAAGCTGGTCACCTGTGGACAGGTGTTGTCGTAAATCCGGTCAAAAATAAGTATAAAATAAAAGATACATCTGACTTTCGTACGAATCAATTTAGCTATGGAGTGTTTATTCGATACAGCTTTTTCTGATAAACACATAAACTAGTGCCGTTTTTAATGGTTTATATCCTTGATGGGGTCACAATGTCCATTCAACACGACAAGTTCGGGCGTACTTATCAGTGGTTTTTGCTGATACTTTTAGGCATGGTCTATTTTTTATCCACAGCAACAACCTTTACGTCATTGGGTGTTGTCCTGCCCAGTATGATTAATGAACTGGGCTGGAGCTGGACAAATGCTGGTTTAGGCTTCACGCTGCTTGGCCTAACTTGCGGACTATCCAGTTTCCTGCCAACGGTATTCATTCGTAAAGTTGGCGTTCGTTTCACTCTGTCCATCGGCCTGCTAATTTTTCTGGCTGGTTTCTACAATCTTTATCACACACACACTATTTCATCGTATTTTATTGGTGCGTCTTTAATTGGTATCGGTTTTACCTTTTTGGCGACAGTCCCGGGTACTTATGTGATTTCACGGCTATATGAGAAACAATCCCTTGCTTTTGGTTTCTACTTCACAATAGGAGGATTGGGAGGCGTGGTAGGCCCGTGGATCTACTTTCTGGCAACTCGTGTTTGGGGGACATGGCGAATGCATTGGATGATTTCCGCCATTGCCCTCTCCATTTTCGTTATCCTGACAATTATTACTCTTCAAGAGGGAAAACGGGAAGTTGCCCATGCCAAGGCTGTAAATCAAAAAAATAACAGTCAGGATAATCCCAGCATTTATCGTACCAAGCAACGTTGGACGGCACATCAAGCTCTGCGGACATGGCAGTTCTATGTGATTGCCGCAACTTACACCGCATTTTTATGGTGTGGTATTACAGTCAATAGTTTTGCGGTTGCCCATATTATTGAAAATGGTTTCAGCGAAGCTATCGCTGCTGGGTTACTAAGTACAATGGCCTTTATCAATGCGTTTTCCAGATTGGCAGGTGGTGCAATCGGAGAGTGGGTAGATCCGAAAAAATTACTGATTGGTAGTCTGGCTATCATCATTCTTGGTTTAATTGCACTGAGCATTGCCTCTTCATGGCTATTTTTGATTACGTTCACGGTGTTTGTCGGGATGGGATATGGCATGACCTTCCTCGCTTCCAGTGTACTGCTGGCAAACTATTTTGGCCGCAAGCCTTATCTGGAACTGTTTTCAATCATGAACCTGATTTCCACGTTGGCGTGTCTGGCGCCTTTTTTAGCTGGTGCCATCAAGGATTATTCAGGCAGTTTTACTTCAGCATTCTTAATTATTGCTATCCCCGTATTTGTTGTTCTTGTCGTAACATTGATGATGAAACCACCTGCTCAGAAAATGGGAAAGCACTCAATAAAAAATACTCAATTTACTGAATAGGATAAAAGTGAACTGAAACAACGTACAAACAAGGAAATAGTGATGTCAAAGAAAGAGTTCGGTGTATTTCTTCCCATAGCCAAAGGTGGATGGATCATCTCCAAAAACACACCGCCACTGGATGCGTCTTATAAACAAAACCGTGAAGCTGCTATTTTGGCCGATCATATTGGTCTTGATTTCATTATGTCCATGGGAAAATGGCGCGGGTTTGGCGGTGAAACCGATCATTGGGGTTCCTCACTCGAATCCGTCACGCTGATGGCTGGCATTGCCGAAGTTACTCACCGTGCAAAATTGATCGCCACTGTTCATGCCGGACTGCATAATCCGGCTGTTACCGCCAAAATGATCGCTACGTTGGATCATATTAGTCAAGGTCGTGCCGGGCTGAATATTGTTTCAGGTTCATTCCGGGATGAATTTGAACAAATGGGGGAGTGGGATGATAGTTTGAGCCATGACCAGCGCTATGCCATGACCGAAGAATGGACTCAGTTGATTAAACGTCTTTGGCGTGAAAAACAGGTAGACCACGAAGGCACTTACTTTCATTTAAAGCAGTGCGTTTCTGAACCTAAACCTCTTTCCCTTCCTCGTCCTTATCTTGTTTGTGCTGGTCAATCCGAGCAAGGGCTGCGTTTCAGTGTACGCCATACCGATGTATGTTTTATCGGGGGCAAAGATGAGACAGAAACCCGAAATATCAGTTTAACCGCCAAACGCATCGCCGCTGAGTATAATACAACAACCAAAACATTCTGCATGTGTACCGTGATTTGCGCTGAAACAGATGCCTATGCTGAAACGCTCGCCCAGTTCTACCATCAAGGTTTGGATGTAGAAGCCGTCAAAAATATGATGCACAGTTTTGGGGTCGATATGGATGGAAAAAGCAATGCAATGGTAGAACGTTCGCAAAATGCCTTTATGACCCATACCGCCATTGGTACACCGGATACCTGCTATAGACAACTGACAGATTTAATGCGTAATTGTGATTTGGATGGTGTGATGTTGATTTTCCCCAATTACATCAAAGGATTAACAGTTTTTGGGGATCAGATCCTACCCAGATTAAGAGCGGAATTTGCCTGATAATATCCAGCCTTTCAAATGATAAACCTCGTTTAAATAACGAGGTTTATTTCTATATATAGCATATAGCGAGAATTATTCAGGCAAACGCTGATATTGCCCTTGTTTCCGCAATAGCCTAACACCCAACCAACCACCACATACTGAAAGCAGCAAACTGCTGATGGTCGGAAGCAGAAGCCACATCAACCATTGTGGTTGCCACGGGAAATCAAAGACCTGAGTCTGCAACAACCAAAGTGCAATTTCTGCACCAAATGCTGCCGCCAAACCCGCCATCAAACCAAGCAGAGCAAATTCACTCCATAATGTACGACGCAAAAGTTTTTTGCTCGCTCCCAATGTACGGTATACCACTAATTCAAGTTGTCGTTGGTTCATCCCGACCTGAATTTGTGCCAACAAAAGCAATCCGCCACAAATCATCACCAGAACAACCATAATTTCCAATGCCTTGCTAACTTGCTGCAAAATACTTTGTACTTGCTTGATTATCGAGCCAATATCCAGTATGCCAATGGTCGGGAAATGACGGTTAATTTCTGTTAACAGCCGCCCATCGCCTTCATAATGAAAGCCGGTCAGCCACGTTCTGGGCTGATTTTCCAACGTCTCTTTAGCAAAAATGAAAATAAAGTTTGGATTTATACTTTCCCAATCCACCTTGCGAATACTGCTTACTGTGGTATGAAACGTTCGGGTATCGCCCGTGAATGTAAGCCTATCTCCTAACTTGATTTTCAATCGTTCTGCAACGCCTTGCTCTATGGAAACTTCGTTCGGCTTAGGAGGCCATGTCCCCGAACTTAAGGTATTAAAAGGCGGTAATTCTGTTTTCCATGTTAAGTTTAGTTCACGACTCACTGTCGTACTGTTAGGTTGTTTTTCAACCGCCCATTCAAGCGCAGATTGTCCATTCACTTGCGTCAATCGCGCCAACACTACAGGATAAAAATCGGTAGGCTTCACCTGATCTTTGGATAGTAAATCATTAACTTGAGCAATTTGTGGTTGGGTCATGTTAATCAGGAAATAATTCGGGCTATCCGGCGGCAATTGCTGCTGCCATCGACTCAATAAATCACCCCTTGCCATAATAAGTAAAGCCAGCAACATAAATGACAGGGAAAATGCCGCCAATTGGGTCATGGTCTGAAACGGTCGACACAGTAACCGATTGACCGCCAGACGCAGGCTTATCTGACGGAATGTCACACGGCGCAGCAACCATAATCCCAGCCATCCCAATAACGCCAAAAACAATGCAACAACCGGCACTCCTGCCAAAAGTGACCATAACAAAGGCTGAGTACCTGCCAATAATACCAATCCCCCCGTTATCATTAATGCCACCACAGATAAATAATAACGTAATGGCCAGATAGACGCTGTTACATCACTTCTCAATACCCGTGAAGGCTGGGTAGCCATGAGTTGGCGATACGGGCGAATGCCCACCAATATTGCAATACCAAATAGGGTTACAATCGCCCATACCCACGGCCATATTCCTGCCGCTGGCAACACCTTAGGCAACATCTCAGCCAAAATTCGAATCAATGCCGATTCAAAAACCAAGCCTAAAGTAGAGCCTACCGCTATGGCAGCAAGCAATATTACCAACCATTGCCCAATGATCCATTGGCGCAAAGCCCAACGTCCTGCCCCCAGTGTTTTCAGAATGGCAATCAGGTTATGCCGACTGCGGCAATAATGAGTCATAGATACTGCCATCGCAGCTACAGCAAGCAGCAATGTCAACAAAGCTGATAAGAGTAAAAATTGCTGGGCGCGTTCAATGGATTGCGCCATTACGCCATTATCCTGTTTCAATGTCAGCCAGCGTTGATCCGCTTTTAGTTGTGGTTCAACAAATTGCTGGAATGATTGGGTGGCGGCAGGAGAACCCGCAAACATATAACGGTAAGTCAAGCGGCTGCCGGGTTGAATCGCTCCTGTTGCCTGAACATCATCAATATTGATTAAAATTCGGGGAGAAATCTGGAAGGGACTGAACCCGCTATCAGGTTCTTGCAGCAATTCGCCGCTAATTTTCAACGTGGCATCCCCCACGTCAAGATTATCCCCAACCTTAATTCCCAACAGCGTCAGTAATCTCGGCGACACCAACACAGAACCCTTCTCTGGCTTTAACCCATGCGGATTAGTTTCCAGTTCTCCATATAGAGGATAACGCTCATCTGCGGCTTTTACCTGAGCCAGTTGTGGAATATCTCCCGCATATGTCATGGTCGAAAATGAAATTTGGCGACTCAATGTCAATCCCTGCTCTTGTGCCCTGCTCAACCAAGTTTCATCAACCGGATAAGAAGCCTTTAAGACAAGATCACCCGCCAAAAAATCACGGCTTTGATAATGCACACTTTGATTAATGCGATCACTGATACGCCCTAATGCCAGCACGCAGGCCACCGCCAATGTCAGGGATAACCAAACAATCAGAAGAGATGGTGTGCGCCATTCACGCCAAAACCAGCGCCAGATCATGCTTCCTCCCGCAATTTTCCATCCACCAGACGTAAACGACGCTGACAACGGGCAGCAAGTTGGCTGTCATGGGTGACCAAAATCAAAGTAGTAGCGTAATCCTGATTGAGAGAAAATAATAAATCAGCAATGCGATCACCTGTCTGGCGATCAAGGTTGCCTGTTGGTTCATCAGCAAACAAAATTTTGGGGCGGGTACAGAACGCCCGAGCCAAAGCCACTCGCTGCTGTTCACCACCCGAAAGTTGGGCTGGCATATGTTTCAGGCGTTTTCCCAATCCCAACTGTTCGAGTAACTCAATAGCCTGTTTACGACTTTGGTGTTCCGGTTCGCCGCGCAATAACGCCGGAAGTTGAACATTCTCCAGCGCGTTCAGGGTTGGAATCAACATAAACGATTGGAAAACAAAACCTACATTTTCTGCCCTTAACTGCGCCCGCTGTTCTTCATTCATGCGGCTGATATTCTGTCCCAACAGGTGGACCTCTCCCCCGCTGCCATCATCCAATCCAGCAATAATCCCCAGAAGTGTCGACTTCCCTGAACCTGATTCGCCAATTAATGCAATTGTCTGTGCTGGCTCGACAACCAACTCAATACCCTGCAATATATTAATTACCTGTTCCCCTTGGCCTACATGTTTAGTGAGATGATGAACTTCAAGAATACTTTCTACAGCCATGTATTTTTCCTTTTATTGTTGGTGCTATGCAGTGCCAGAGCAACTGCTTCGGATACTCTGCTGATATTGGGAGATAGCCTCAGTGCCGGATACCGTTTGCCGGTTGAGCAGTCGTGGCCTGCTCTGATGGCAAAACAATGGCAACAAGCTGGTAAAAAAACGGTCATCGTTAACGGCAGTATTAGTGGCAATACCATAGCGCAGGGTCTCGAACGTTTGCCTGAATTATTGAAGCAGCACAATCCCAAATGGGTTCTGATAGAACTTGGCGCGAATGATGGACTGCGTGGTTTTCCCATTCAAAACATAGAACAAGATTTGCAACAGAGTATTATTTTGATCAAACAAGCCAGCGCACAACCATTGTTAATGCAAATTCGAATTTCTCCTAATTACGGAAAACGTTATACCGAATCCTTTGCAAAAATTTATCCTACACTTGCTGAACGCAATCAAATTCCCCTACTGCCATTTTTTATGGAGCAGGTTGCTATCAAACCAGAGTGGATGCAAGACGACGGGCTGCACCCTAATCAAGCTGCACAACCTTTTATTGCTGATTGGATGTCCAACAAATTGTCGGCATACATCAACTATCCTTAAGTAAATTATTCCTAATAGTAAATCATTTATTTCCATAAATTGATGTAGATAACAGGTAAAGTTATGCAAAAAACAATTCTTATTACAGGATGTTCTAGTGGGATTGGCTTAGCAGCAGCCAAAATACTTCATCAACGTGGTTACCGCGTACTCGCAGCTTGCCGTAAACCTACTGATTTAGCTCATATGCAAGAATTGGGATTCGAACCGATTGAATTGGACTTAGATGATAAAGAAAGTGTAGAGCATGCAGCCAAAACAGTAATCAAGTTAACCAACGGTCGTCTGTTCGGGCTATTCAATAATAGTGGATTCGCTGTTTATGGTCCGTTGGAAACCGTTTCGCGTGAGCAGATGGAAAAACAGTTTTCCACTAATTTTTTTGGCACTCATCAACTTACCTGCTTATTACTACCAGCGATACGTGCTTATGGTTCGGGACGAATTGTCCAGACTAGCTCTGTTATGGGATTACTCTCAACACCAGGCCGTGGTGCATATGCAGCCAGTAAATATGCCCTTGAAGCATGGTCAGATGCTTTGCGGGGAGAACTGGCAAAAACAGGCATTAAAGTCAGTCTGATAGAACCGGGGTCAATCAATACCCGTTTTACGGAGAATGTGAATCAAACGCAGCAGGATCATCCGGTTGAAAATCCAAGCCTTGCTCGCCGTTTCACGCTTATGCCCGAAGATGTGGTTTCGAAACTGATTCATGCTTTGGAAAGTCCCAATCCTAAATTACGTTATTCTGTTACATTGATAACTTACACCGTAAAAATAATGCGTCGTATACTCCCAGAAAAATGGCTCGATAAAATCGTATGTTGGCAAAGTTAAGGAGCATTGAAAACCGTACAAACGAGCCTTATTTACACATATCATCGCCTAGCAATGAACCAGAGAGAAACGTCCATGGAACCCTCAGTGAATATAAACAATAATACTGCTCATATCATTAATATTGATGAATCGAATGTTGCTCAAATTGTACAGCACTCACTTAACCAACTCGTTGTATTCTATTTTTGGTCGCCACAGGATCTACATTGCCATGAATTAGAAGCAACTCTTGACAAAATAGCCCATGAATATGAAGGGCAATTTACTCTGGCAAAAGTCAATTGTGGCGAACTTCCCTATCTTGCCGCACAATTTGGTGTACGTGGCTTGCCTACTGTGCTGTTTGTAAAAGAAGCTCGCCCTGTTCAAGGTTTTGAAGGCATCCAAACCGATGACGCTATCAGAAAAATTTTCTCTACTCTTTTGGTACAAGAAGAAAAGTCACCATTAGAACAAGTGAACGAGTTGCTTGAAGAAGGCAAAAATCTGGAGGCGTTATCTTTACTGAAAGAAGTCCATAAAGAAAATCTTCAAGACATTGAAATTACGTTATTGTTGGTCGAAGTAAATCTTTCACTCAATCATCTTGAAGATGCCCAAAAAATACTGGATACCGTCCCATTAGAAGAACAAGATGAACGTTATCATGAGTTATTTGAACATATTAAGTCTCAGAAAGAGGCCGCAGATTCACCTGAGATTCGACAACTGCAACAAGAGTTGACAGCTCAGCCAGAAAATGCGGAATTAGCCGTACAATTGGCGTCCGAATTACACAAAGTTGGCCGTAATGAAGAAGCCCTGGAATTGTTGTTTGGTTTTTTGAAGAAAGACCTTGCTGCTGCCGATGGGGCAGTGAAAACGACAATGATGGATATTTTTTCTACACTGGGTACTGGAGATGTACTGGCATCTAAATACCGTCGTCATGTATACTCCTTACTCTATTAGGTAAATAAAATTTATATATTTATGGTTGATAAATAAGGAAATTGTTATGGATTTACTCTCTTTTGGTGCCGTACCAATTTTAATCATTATTGCTGTTGTTATCGTCTTTACTTGTGTAAAGACCGTTCCACAGGGTTATCAATGGACTGTTGAGCGCTTTGGGCGCTATACTCGTACATTAACGCCTGGCCTGCATATCATCATGCCGTTTGTTGATCGTGTCGGCCGTAAAATCAATATGATGGAGCAGGTTCTGGATATCCCATCGCAGGAAGTCATTTCTCGCGATAACGCTAATGTAACCATTGACGCCGTTTGCTTTATTCAGGTTGTCGATCCAGTACGTGCAGCCTATGAAGTCAGTAATCTGGAACTGTCCATCATTAATCTGACAATGACTAACTTCCGTACCGTGCTGGGTTCTATGGAACTGGACGAAATGCTGTCCCAGCGCGATTCCATCAACAGCCGACTGCTGACAATCGTCGACGAAGCCACTAACCCGTGGGGTGTAAAAATCACGCGTATTGAGATCCGCGATGTGCGTCCTCCTAAAGAATTGGTCTCCGCAATGAACGCTCAGATGAAAGCAGAGCGTACTAAACGTGCAGATATTCTTGAGGCAGAAGGTATCCGTCAGGCAGCCATTCTGAAAGCCGAAGGGGAAAAACAGTCACAAATCCTGAAAGCCGAGGGTGAGCGGCAGTCAGCTTTCCTGCAAGCGGAAGCCCGTGAACGTGCTGCAGAAGCAGAAGCTCGTGCAACTAAAATGGTTTCTGACGCTATTGCTGATGGCGATATGCAGGCAATTAACTACTTTGTTGCCCAAAAATATACTGATGCCCTCACCAACATTGGTGCCTCAAATAACAGCAAAGTTATTATGATGCCACTGGAAGCCAGCAATTTAATGGGAGCCATTGGTGGTATTGCTGAATTAATTGGTGAAAGCAAAAAAAGCAAACAGGATAAATAGCCATGATTGAACAGATCGCCGCTCAGCCAGCTTGGTTCTGGCTCTGTATTGGTGGACTGCTTCTGATTGCGGAATTGCTGGGAACGGGGGGATATCTGTTGTGGACAGGAACCGCAGCCATCGTTGTCGCCCTGATCACATGGATTTTTCCTAACGTGGGCTGGGAACTGCAAGGTACTCTGTTTGCTGCTCTGACCTTGCTTTCTGCTATTGCATGGCGTAGCTGGCTACGCCATCGACCCCGCAAGGCTAGTGATAAAATTCTCAATCAGAAAAATCACCAGCTGATTGGACTTCGTACCCGTTTAATCACGAATACCGAAAACGGTTTTGGGCGAGTCAAACTGGCCGACGGTAGTTGGCGCGTTCACTGTGACCGAGAACTTCCTGCCAATACTGAAGTTGAGGTCATCGCCGTTGACGGAATTACATTGAAGGTGAGACCTATTTCCCGTCAAATGTGATGCTTACAGCAGCCAGATAAATGCTCAATGATGGGGCAATCAGCTCCATCATCTCCCGGACATTCAGCCACCAATGCCAGCAGTTTTTTCTTGATCTTTTGCAATTTCAAAATCGTTTTTTCTATTTCTGCCACTTTTTGCTGGGTCGCCGTTTTTACATCCGCACTGTGGCGGCCAGGATTGCGGAATAATCGCAGTAATTCACGACACTCCTCCAACGTAAATCCGACTTCTTTCGCCTGACGCAAAAGTATCAGCTCATCAATATGCTTTTGCCCATAATAACGATAGCCATTATCTCCCCGCTCCGGCGCAGTAATAAGATCTTTTTCTTCATAAAACCGGATCGCTTTGCTGGTTAAACCAGTCTTATGGGCAATTTCACTGATATTCATAATTCCCCCTTGACCTTCCCCTTGCTGGAAGGTTTAGCCTTAATGATAAGTATATAACTCTGTATCAGGAGATATTGTTATGTCCACAACCACCATTCTGGCACTTCAAGGCTTAACTTGTATGCATTGTGTCAACAGGGTCAAAAAAACTCTGGAAAAAATCCCCGGCGTCGAGCTGGCAGATGTGAATCTGAATTATGCCAAAATTATCAGCAATGTTTCATCTGATGAATTGATTGCCAGCATTGTTGCCGAAAATTATAAAGCCACTGTTGCTACTCAACCTGATATTGAATTGCAATTGTCAGGTTTAAACTGCATGAAATGTGCAGGTAAGACACAAAAAGCATTAGAAACCGTGGAAGGTGTTATCGCTACTGAAGTTGATACCCAAACAGCAAAAATCTATGGTAAAGCAGAGAGCAGTGCGTTAATTCATGCGGTTGAACAAGCCGGATACCACGCCGAATTAGCAACGGAGGTAGATTTCCCAAAAAATAAGCCGCTGGCAACACATGTTCCACAGACTCCGGAGTCCCTGACAGCGGCAATCCATTCAACTCCGGTAGAAACAACCTCTGTTGGGTACAGCAACAAAAATAATGCAAGTGTTAATGACAGCAATGATGACAACATTCAACTTTTGCTAGATGGTATGAGCTGTGCAAGCTGTGTCAGCAAGGTACAAAAAGCTCTGCAATCTATTGATGGCGTGGAACATGCCAGAGTCAATCTTGCGGAAAGAAGCGCATTAGTCACAGGCCATGTAACACCAAACGCCTTAGTTGAAGCAGTTATCAAGGCTGGTTATGGTGCGGAAGTCATTCAGGATGAAGCTGAGCGCCGTGAGCGCCAACAGCAAGTGGCGCAAGCTAATATGCGGCGCTTTCGTTGGCAATCAGCCCTTGCGTTAGTCGTTGGGATACCTGTCATGGTGTGGGGAATGATAGGTGACAATATGATACTTACACCTTCAAATCACACTATTTGGCTAACTATTGGTTTGTTTACACTGGCTGTAATGGTATTTGCCGGCGGGCATTTTTATCGCAATGCGTGGCAAAGCCTAAGAAATGGCAGTGCGACAATGGATACTCTCGTCGCTCTGGGTACTGGTGCAGCATGGCTTTATTCAATTAGTGTTAATTTGTGGCCAGAGATTTTTCCTCCTCAAGCTCGTCATCTTTATTATGAAGCTAGTGCCATGATTATTGGTTTGATCAATCTCGGCCATGCATTAGAACAACGTGCCCGTCAACGCTCTTCCAAAGCTCTTGAGCGATTATTGGACTTAACGCCGCCAACAGCACGGGTGGTTACCGCTGAAGGCGAAAAAATACTGCCACTGGCAGATGTTATGCCTGATATGATATTGCGCCTGACAACAGGAGATCGTGTTCCGGTCGATGGTGAAATTACTCAGGGTACAGTTTGGCTGGATGAAGCCATGCTGACAGGTGAACCCATTCCTCAACAAAAAACTATCGGTGATATCGTCCATGCTGGCACTGTAGTTCAAGACGGTACGGTACTGTTTAAAACCAATGCGGTTGGTAGCCAAACGACATTAGCGCGCATCATCAAATTAGTTCGTCAGGCACAAAGCAGTAAACCTGAAATTGGTCAATTGGTAGATAAAATATCATCGATATTTGTACCTATCGTCGTTGCTATCGCCCTGATTGCTGGCGCGCTCTGGTATTTTATCGGTCCTGCTCCACAAATCATGTACGCGCTGGTCATTATGACTACAGTCTTAATTATCGCCTGTCCTTGTGCTCTTGGGCTGGCAACTCCCATGTCGATCATTTCTGGGGTGGGACGAGCCGCCGAGTTAGGTGTATTAGTGCGTGATGCTGATGCTCTGCAACATGCCAGCCAACTGGATACCATTGTCTTTGATAAAACCGGCACCTTAACTGAAGGTATGCCACAAGTCACTGAGATCCACACTTTCAATGGTTTCACCGAAGAACAAGTATTGATATGGGCTGGTGCATTGGAAAGTGGCTCAAATCATCCTCTGGCAAAAGCCATTTTGATGAAGATTGAAGGACAAAAATTACCAGAGGTGCAGACATTCCGCACACTCGCAGGATTGGGTGTTAAGGGGGAAATCGGGGATATCACCCTATTATTAGGTAATCAAAAATTATTTGGGCAACATCAGATTGATACGACGGAATTAAAGCCATTAGTGGTGGCGCAGGCAGAAAAAGGCATAACTCCTGTCATTCTGTCAGCCAATGGAAAAATCGCTGCTCTGTTTTCTATCCGCGATCCCTTGCGTCAAGATACCGTTTCTGCTCTGCTTCGTTTACATAACCAAGGCTATCGTTTGGTCATGTTGACAGGGGATAACCCCACCACAGCGAATGCTATCGCTAAAGAAGCTGGAATCGACCATGTCATTGCTGGTGTTTTACCTGATGGCAAAGCAGCAGCCATTAAATCACTTCAATCAGAAGGCAGAAAAGTGGCAATGATCGGTGATGGCATTAATGATGCACCTGCATTGGCACAAGCGGATGTTGGTATCGCAATGGGAAGTGGCAGTGATATCGCCATAGAAACAGCAAGCATTACCCTTATGCGTCATAGTCTGCATGGAGTTGCTGATGCAGTTGAATTATCCCGAGGCACATTGCGCAATATGAAACAAAACTTATTTGGTGCATTTGTCTACAATACCTTGGGCATTCCAATTGCAGCCGGTATTTTGTACCCTCTTACCGGGACGTTATTAAACCCTGTAGTTGCCGGTGCAGCCATGGCATTGTCTTCAATTACTGTCGTTAGTAACGCCAATCGCTTATTGCGCTTCAAACCTAAATTCTGACATAACATTCAGGCAGTTACATTGCATCCGAAAAGCTAAATATATTCCATTTAGCTTTTCATCCCGTACTTTTCCCTCTTTCTTGTTAACCATTAACAGGTTAGCATACCGTTCAATGCCAACTATTGGAGTATGCAGCATGGGTAAATTAATGACATATTTCAGTAAGATATTGGGACTCAATTCCCAAAGGCGTTATCCCTATCCTGCTTTCGACATTACTTTAAATAAAAACAAACAATTGCATATTGTTGGCAGTATTCATATGGGTGCAGAAAATATGTACCCGCTTTCTGCAATATTGTTGGGACAACTGGAGCAAATGGACGCTCTTATTGTTGAGGCAGATATCACTCAAATTGATTCCCCCTTCAAGGAAACTTTCCCTGAGCAGATTGAGCTATCACAACGTTTATCTCCCGAACATTTTGACTGTTTACAACGTTATTGCCGAGAAATTCAACATCCTGTCACACTGCTGGATCCATTGCCATCATGGCAAGTTGCATTGATATTACAGGCTGCCCAAGCCCAGTATTTGGGATTGCGCCCTCAATATGGTATCGATTACCAATTACTGAACAGTGCAAAAACCATCAATAAACCCATCATTGAGTTAGAAGGAACCGATGCGCAGGTCGACCTTCTCATCAATCTGCCAAATGGAGGGCTTTCTTTGTTGGAAGATACTATCACCCATTGGCACACCAATGCGCGCGCGTTACAGACTATGATTAGTTGGTGGATGAATTACAGGCCTGAGAAACAAAATCAGGTACTACCGATGACATTCTGCGAAGAAATTTACCAGACCTTAATGACTGAAAGAAACCACCAATGGAGTGAGCAATTACATAGATTACCAGCAGGGAAATATTTGGTTGCTGTAGGAGCATTGCATCTTCATGGAGAGAACAATTTAGGACAAATGCTGGTAAGATCGCAAGAATAAAAACATATTTATCTGCTTCATGTTGAAAAATCATTACCGATAAACATTTACAAAATAGACAGTTACAGGAAAAAATATGACTCCCGCCATCGTTTTGCTGGAAAAACAAAAAATAAATTTCAAACTCCATCCTTATGAACATGATGTTAATGCACACAATTTCGGTGATGAAGTAGTTAAAAAACTCGGTTTAGATGCCAAACAAGTTTTTAAGACGCTATTAATTTCATTGAATGGCGATCCTAAAAACCTTGCTGTCGCTGTTACACCTGTTGCTGGACAACTCGATTTGAAAAAAGTAGCCAAAGTTTTTAAGGCAAAAAAAGCAGATATGGCCGATCCTCAGCAGGCACAAAAAGTAACGGGTTACTTAGTGGGGGGCATTAGCCCGTTAGGACAGAAAAAATGTCTACCTACCGTTATTGATAATCAGGCTCAAAATTTGCTAACTTTATTTATTTCTGGTGGCAAGCGTGGATTAGATATTGAATTGTCCCCTGCAGACTTATGCCAACTACTTAACTGTTCGTTTGCTGATATTGCTAAAATTTGAAACTAAATTGCAACTCCCACTAATTTTTTCGAGCCAGCTCCGTTTTTTTAAAGCAGAGCCTTGTAATAAATAATACCGATATACTTTTATCACAGTGATAAAAGTATTAATTACCATTTCAATTAACTTATTTAATAATTAAATTATTATTCAGTTTCAGCTATCCCGATTTAGGTTATGTATAACAGTCCTTACAGATAGTTAAGTAAAAGACCATCTGAAAATAAGATGGTCTTTTATGCGGGTAACTAGTTATACGGGTAACTAACAACAATCTATTAACTAGTTGTTATTTCTTATGTGAAATTTCACCTTTCGGCTCATAATTAGAGGTTTTCAATGGAGAATGTTTCTCAATATAGCCTTTCAATACCTCAGCATCGATGAAACCCGTATCAACGTAACCAGGCAAATTATCAATCCGTGGATAACCATCTCCTCCAATCGCATTGAAATTCAAAGTTGCCATACGATAAGTTTTATTTGGATCCAATGGGTTACCGCCAATTTTTACATTACGGATATTCTTACCATTCATTACAAAACTAACATTATAGAACTGTCCATAAGCACCAGAATCTTTTTCCATATTTGCAACAGCCTTCAAATATGGCAGAACTTCGCTACCTTTGAAATCCACATAAACCAGTTGGTTAGAAAATGGATGAACTTTCAGGACATCTTTGTAAGTAATATCACCCGGTTCAATTGAATCACGAATTCCGCCACCACTCATCACTGCAAAGTCAGCATTTGTTCGTTCCATCTGAGCAGCCAATACAAGATGTGCCATATTTGTTTGAACGAAACGTACTTTACTGCGATCACCTTCCAATTTGTTATCGACAAAACCCACTTTTACACTAAGTTTCCGGTTGCCTTTATCTTGATAAGGTGTCAGCAATTTAAGCATCTCAGGGCTTTGCTGAATTTCATGTGTATAGTAAACGCGTTCCGTGCTGCCATCTTCTTTTGTCACTTTTTTCTTTAAGTTGATGGGGATCAACTGGTAATGAACCAGCTTGAATTCACCATTACGGAATTGAAAATCAGCACGGCCCACGTATTTCCCCCATTCGTGGGCTTGAACAATCCAAGTACCATTTTGGCGATCTGGAGAACAAGGTGTGCCCGGAACATAATCTACTTGTTTATAGTTTTTGTTTTCTGCCGACATACATACCGGATCTTGTGAGTGACCACCCACAATCATATCTAAATAACCCGCAGGCAAACTGCGCGCCATTTCAACATCTCCCGGTGCATTAGTGCCATGATAACCATCGTTATAGTGCCCCATATGGGTTGCCGCAATAATCACATCCGGTTTTTCATTCTTTTTCAGCTCTTCAATAACTTTTTTAGCTTCTTCAGCAGGAACGCGGAATTCAACATCCGGAAAATTAGCCGGATTGCCTATTTTCACTGTATCATTAGTTGTCAGACCAAGAACTGCAACTTTCACACCTTGCTTATCAAACATGACATATGGCTTAAATAAACGCTTGCTTGTACTGGTTTGATAAATATTGGCAGATAAAAATGGGAAATTTACCCATTTTTGTTGCTGTTTCAATACATTCAATGGCTTATCAAATTCATGATTCCCCAATGCCATTGCGTCATACCCTACAAGATTCATGCCCTTAAAATCTGGCTCAGCATCTTGCATATCTGATTCCGGTACGCCTGTGTTAATGTCACCACCAGACAATAACAATACGCTGCCTCCTTTTTTAGCAACCTCTTGCCGAATGGAGTCTACTACCGTTTTTTGGGCTGCCAAACCATACTCACCATGATCGTTATGCCAGAAATGACCGTGATGATCATTAGTATGCAAAATTGTAATGTCATAGGTTTTATCTTTTTCCCAAGCGCTTGCAATTAATGGCACTAATGACAGAGAAATGGCAAAGGCACATACTGATGCTTTAAACGATAGTTTCATGGGGTATCTCCATGTTATTTAAAATTCTATTGGTTATAGTCCCCAAATAGGGTGTGAAAAATGGCATACATACCACATTTTTCTGATCAGGATTACATAATTGCGTCATTAAATAATGCCTTCTTTCACCTTTTTGAGATAGCAGTCAAATTATACCGATATGAGCAAAATTTTTGTTAGTTATCTAAGATAGATTATGGTGTAAAAATTAAACAGAAATTAAACTAATCGATTAAATTTTCCCCTATAAAAATATTGAGAAGCGAATAAATATGAGTGAGAAAAGTAAAATAGCTCCTTTGCCAACCTCATCAACAAAAACACATCGGACAGTTTTTTCAATTCTTGGCGCTATCAGCTTATCCCATATGCTGAATGATATGATTCAATCGTTAATTCTGGCGGTTTATCCACTGCTGCAATCTGAATTTACACTCAGTTTCATTCAGATTGGTATGATAACTTTGACTTATCAGATAACAGCATCTCTATTGCAACCTCTTATCGGATGGTATACGGATAAATACCCGCAGCCCTTTTCATTGCCTATCGGTATGGGATTTACTTTATCCGGTTTACTCCTACTAGCTTATGCTGAAAATTTTTCAATTATATTAATGGCTGCCGCCCTAGTCGGTACAGGTTCATCTGTTTTTCATCCGGAATCGTCACGAGTCGCACGCATGGCTTCAGGTGGACGTCATGGACTGGCGCAATCATTATTTCAAGTAGGAGGAAATTTAGGAAGTTCACTGGGACCATTACTGGCAGCTATTTTCATTGCTCCTTACGGCAAGGGAAATGTCGGTTGGTTTTCTCTGGCAGCATTATTGGCTATCGTAATTCTTTTGCAGGTCAGCCAATGGTATAAGATGCAACATCAAGCTATAACTCCCTTATCTGCTCGAGCGACTTCCTTGCCAAGCCTGCCTAGAAAAACTGTCATAAATTCTTTTGCTATACTTTTATTACTGATTTTCTCCAAATACTTTTATCTAACCAGTATTAGTAGCTACTATACATTTTACTTAATACAGAAATTTGGGGTATCAGTACAAAACGCCCAAATCCACCTATTTGTCTTTTTGTTTTCTGTAGCAGCAGGTACTCTGATTGGGGGACCCGTTGGGGATAGGATAGGCAGGAAATATGTCATTTGGGGTTCAATTCTTGGCGTTGCACCTTTCACCTTGATGTTACCTTATGCATCCCTATTTTGGACAAGCATACTAACGGTTATTATCGGTATAATATTGGCATCTGCATTTTCTGCTATTTTAGTTTATGCTCAGGAACTCATTCCCGGTAAAACAGGCATGATCGCAGGTTTATTCTTTGGTCTGGCCTTTGGTATGGGTGGTATTGGAGCTGCTGTGCTTGGCTATGTTGCGGATAAGACCAGTATAGAATGGGTTTACAAAATCTGTGCTTTTTTACCACTTATTGGCATTTTTACTCTATTACTGCCAAATATAGAAAATAAAAACCAAAAAAATAACAAAATCAATGTATAATAATCACAATTATTACACCATGTATATTTTGTAAACAAGAGTAAATAATGATAATATCTACATAAAATTACATTAAAATTACATTAAAATGCCATTTATGTAGATCATGCTCATTTTCATCGATCAGGATATTTTTTAGCAGTCTTATCGCTGATTACTTATAAAATATATTATTACCTCACATAACTATACAAATTATTATATTCGCTACCCAAAAGGAGCCTTGATGGAGCATTCGACACCTCTTATCACGACCATTGTTGGCGGCTTTGTTCTCGCCTATCTGCTTGGAATGCTTGCACAGCGCCTGAAAATCTCACCTCTGGTAGGATACCTTGTAGCAGGTGTACTAGCGGGTCCCTTTACACCAGGTTTCATTGCCGATACGTCTTTAGCTCCAGAACTTTCAGAGATTGGCGTGATTTTATTGATGTTTGGTGTCGGTCTACATTTTTCACTTAAAGATTTGTTAGCCGTTAAATCCATTGCCATTCCTGGTGCAATCGCCCAAATTGCAGTCGCAACTTTATTGGGTACAGGTTTATCGGCACTACTTGGCTGGGGATTATTGAACGGCATTGTTTTTGGTCTTTGTCTGTCCACCGCCAGCACAGTGGTATTGCTCAGGTCATTAGAAGAACGGCAACTCATTGATAGCCAAAGAGGACAAATTGCCATTGGTTGGTTAATTGTTGAAGACCTGGCAATGGTACTGGCGTTGGTGTTACTCCCAGCAGTGGCGGGTATTCTGGACAATCAGAATGCAAACTTTGGGCAATTATTATTAAAGTTGTCTGTCACAATTGGAAAAGTCATTGCTTTTATTTTATTGATGATTTTCGTCGGACGACGGGTCATACCTTGGTTACTGGCAAAAACGGCAGGAACAGGCTCCCGTGAATTATTCACACTGGCGGTACTTGCCATTGCATTAGGTGTTGCTTATGGTGCTGTGTCACTATTTGATGCTTCATTTGCTCTCGGAGCATTCTTCGCGGGTATGGTACTGAATGAATCAGAATTGAGCCACCGGGCAGCTCAAGACACTTTGCCCTTACGAGACGCTTTTGCGGTTCTTTTCTTTGTTTCTGTTGGGATGCTATTTGATCCTATGGTTCTGTTCCAGCAGCCTCTGGCTATTTTAGGAGCCCTTACTATTATTATCATTGGCAAATCTTTGGCTGCCATGATACTGGTCAAAATGTTTGGGCATTCACGCCGTACCGCTCTAACCATCTCTGTCAGCCTTGCCCAAATTGGTGAGTTTGCCTTCATTCTCGCGGGACTCAGTGTCACACTAGGGTTCTTGAGTGGAGAAGCCCGTAATCTTGTATTGGCTAGCGCCATCATTTCAATTATGTTGAATCCTCTTCTATTCAGTTTACTGGATCGCTATTTGGAAAAAACAGAAACTATTGAAGAACAATTACTCGAAGAAACACTGGAAGAAGAAACTCAAATCCCTATCAATATTTGTGGTCACGCTATTGTGGTAGGTTATGGTCGAGTAGGCCGCCAACTTTGCCAACATTTACAAGAAAGAAACTTCCCAGTTGTGGTTATTGAAGATACACGTGCCCGATTTGAAGAAATGAACGAAATGGGTATCAGCGCAGTAATAGGTAACGCTGCCAATAAAGAGATCATGGCCCTGGCACGGCTTGATTGCGCTTTTACGTTATTCTTGACAATCCCCAATGGTTATGAATCGGGTGAAATTATCGCGAATGCCAGAGAAATCAGGCCAGATATCAATATCATTGTTCGAGCCCATTATGATGATGAAGTCACCTACATTAAAGAGCGAGGTACTAGCCATATCATAATTGGTGAACATGAGATAGCACGAGCAATGGCTGATGCACTGCCTGAATATGAGGAGGGTTGTCCGATAGAACCACCACCACTACCTTCACCAACGGCTCCAGCATAAATGTAATTTGTAACTAAGGAATATCCCCACAATTTGGGGATATTCCAGTAAATCCAATAAAAACAGTTAAAGCAATATTTCAGATTACCAACATTTCACATCATTTCAGGCTACCAGAATCAACGCTCCCAGTAAGACTCTTCCAGGCTATCCTCTTTCTCCGGCAACCCTCGGGTCAAGCGCGGAGAATGCTGACTCAATACCTGATAACTCACTCTATTAGCATACTTACATACCTGAGCCAAAGAAGAATAAGTTAAGTAAGAACGCATATGCTTACTAGAGTTCGGCACATTCAGGCGATGATAACTATTAGCAGTGATATCATGCAGTAATGCAGATAATGCGCCATCTCCAGCACCATTGGTATTCATGATTTTTTTAGGTCCACCCATATAAGGTTCAATATGGGAATAGACCCGTATGGGATTCTGACAATCCACTTTACGCATCGCACGACTGAATTCATAACGGTTAAATTCCGCAATCGCACCAGGCAACAATGGATGCGTCGTTTGGCGCTTGTACTCCTCCTCAGTGTAACCCGCCATGTACAATCCAGCAGGTCCAGCGGTACACAACACCAAATCCACCCAATCTAGTGCCTTATCAGCCGCTAACAACGGATCACTGAAACCTGTCAGTTCATGAGCTTCATCTTCATTCATTGCAACGACAGAAATATTTTCAGCTAGAAAATCACGCCACCATTGTGGATCATCAGCAATGACATATTTTGTTCCTAGCGTCAATACAACAGGTACGTTATATTTCTTCGCATACTCAATGGCTTTCATCGTCGCTTCTGGCATGGGCTCACCCGGTTTGCAGCGCACTAGATAAGCGGTGATGACCAAAGCTGATGCTTCCGCAATAATGTGTTCGGGAATACTTTCTGGATGAAGCTGATTCATTAAACCAGGGCTGATAGCAAACGTTCTTTCACCATTTTCTGTCACTAAGGTAAAACAGCGACCGATTGAACCATCAACACCCTGAAGGTGATTTAAATCCATACGGCTGGATGTATTACAAAGATAGTAATACGCATAACTTCCTATTTGGATGTTATTGCACATGGCACCAAGCAATACGGATTTATCGTCAGCCAGAACAGAGTAATTGTGCAAGGTGTTACCGATAGTTCCCCCTGCAAATTCGTGGCTGATTAGATTCTTGTTTGTCAGTTCTTTGTAGAGTGCCTCGGCTACATCATCTTCAATGACTAAAGAGTGTCCTTGGCTCAGGTTATAACGTTGGATAAAATCTTCATCAATTTTGGCTTCGATATCAACCAGTGTCTGATCAATGCCAACAATATAGGCTTGATTATTTTCAGTATCCATCATCTCTTTGATAGGTTGGAGCAGAGGATCTCTTAAACTGACAGGAAAATAGTGTTTAGATTTACGTTTACCAGGGAATTTCATAATTAATTGCTGATATAGAGCCAAAATATGGAGCATATTAGCACAGTACCATTTGTTACAATACAATTCGTTATAATACGAAACATCAGCTATCAGAACGTTAACGTTATCTATCCCAATGGATTTAAGGTGCGTCGCGGTGGTAAGGAAGCGAATCCCCGGAAGCATAGATAACTATGTGACCAGGGGGAGTAAGCGCAGCCAACAAAGAGGCAACTTGGAAGGCGAAGGGTATATAACAACGAAGAATAAAGATTGAGCTTTAAATAATATTAAGCCTCTTGTTTCTGGCGACTACGTACCATGTGGCGCAGCAGAATATACATGATGGATAAAATCAATCCAATGAAACCTGCTCCAATCAAAATCAACAAACGCTTAGGTGAGTCTTTTGAAGTTGGCTCGTAAGGTTCCTGCATATACTTGAATGGCACGAAATCAACCTTATCAATATTCACTTTTTCCAGATTTTTGATATATAACTGACGGTTACGCATATCTGCATCAATTTTAGCTGGATCAGTAATTTCTTCAGTAATCTGTAACTTACGTTGCAGTGCATCAGAACCTAATGCGATCGAATAATCCGGATCATCCTTGATCATAGCTCCACCATTCGATACAGGTTTTTTGACACCGGCAGAATTAGCAATAGAAATCGCATACTTTAATCGCTCAATATCCACATTGCGCAAATTGTCAGCACGAGAAAAATCGAGAGCATAAAGCTTTTGTGAGTACACCAATTTCTGATGAACTATATCATTCAGCTCATCTTTTACTTGATCACGAACCACTGCAGAGACGAATTTGATATAGCCATTTAATAGATTATAAGCATCTTTTGCATTATCAGCACTGAAAGAGAGAATTGCTTCATCAATATCGTTATCTTTTTTAGGTAACTTAGGTAACGATATTTCAATGTTTTTATTAACTATTTGCTCAATAAGTTTTCTTTGCTCCTGCCCGGGACCATCATGATTCTTAGTGGACAAGGCTTTAAAGTAATCTGTATTAACTAAATATTCTTCGCGTAATACACGTGAGTTATAATTTTCAACGAACCGCTTATACAACGATACTTCGGTCACTTTAGGTTCAAGATTCAGAACCTGCAAATCCGTTAACACAACTTTTAATGGCTGGAATTCTTCCAATCCTGGTTGCACCACGGCAGCTGTACTGGTCCATTTTTGGGGTAAAAATGATGCAATACTGAAACCAATAATTGCAAAAACGAGAGAGATCGCAATAATCAAATATTTTGACTGGAAGAGCACAGAAAATAGCTCAAACAAATCAATTTCATCTTCCTTCGCTGGATGATAATAATTTGAATGCTCTTCGTAAAAATCGGGGTGCTTAATAGGTCTATTACTCATTATTTATATGTCCAATCCAAATAATTTTGATTTTCATTGATACGCAAGCCTTTTCTCCCGCTTACCGTACTTATTGGTTTAAAAACCGTACCCTTAAAAACCACATCCTTAAAAATCATATAACTATCAATGCCTGCCATTCACTATGTGTGATAATGTCCCATAACAAGCAGTTGCATGTTATTTCATAACATTAGTTACCAATTGGGCAAGCAACAAAATGTGGGCTTCATTATCATTAAGTGCGGAGATATATTCAAACTTTTTCCCACCAGCGCCCAAAAAGATCGTTTTATTCTGTTGCTCAATCTCTTCCAATGTTTCCAAACAATCTGATGCAAACCCCGGACATACTACTTGAACATGTTCCACACCCTGGCTTGGCAATGATGCCACTGTTTTATCTGTATAAGGAGATAACCACGGTAAGCGGCCAAAACGCGATTGATATGTCATCATAATTTTATCTGTTGGATAATCCAGTGCCTGGCTCAACAGTTCAGTCGTAGCCTGACAATCTTGTGGATAAATATCCCCCATCGCTGCCAAACGTTCAGGAATACCATGATAGGAAACAATTAAACGATCAGGCCGACCATGTTTTTCAAAGCTCTGCTCAATGGTTTCCTTTAATGCTGCAATATAGGCAGGATGTGTGGCATAACTACGGACAAAATATAAGGTAGGAATTGTCCGGTATCCCCGCAATATTTTACTGATACTGTCAAAAACCGCTGCCGAAGTTGTACTGGAGTATTGAGGATAAAGTGGCAATATAATGAGATCATCAATGCCTTGTTGCAGTAAACTATCTACTGCCTGAGGCAAAGAGGGGGAGCCGTAAGTCATTCCCAAAACAACAGAGATATTCACCAACTTTTCTTTCAATAGCTTTTCCTCCAGCAATTTCTGCTGACGGCGACTATAAACTAATAAAGGAGAACCTTCTTCCATCCAAATTTCTTGATAAAGCTTAGCAACACGAAAAGAACGGAAAGGAAGAATAAAACCATTCAATATAGGTTTCCAAATAAATTTAGGGATATCAACGACTCTTCTGTCACTCAGAAACTTTGCCAGATAACATCTTATTGCTGCTGGTGTTGGCGCATCAGGTGTACCAAGGTTCACCAATAGGACACCATACTTCTTGCTACTCATTCCTCATAGCTCCATTAAAATGACTGACAATCTAGTATAAAATATGAATGATAGCCACATGTAACATTTCATGGAGTGAATTTCTCATACAGATGAGCAAATTACAAAAACAAGGATAAAAACGACAAAAAGCCAGGTGGCGGCAAACTACCTGTTTAACAATTCGAAATTTATCCCCTTCATCTTTCAAGCAAAGACCTGAAACAATTTGGGGGATAATCATTCAAAGATACACTAAATCATTCGCCCAGAATGTTAACCAGTTCTGCGCTAACTTCTGTTACTTGACGAGTACCATCAAGTTTGAAGTATTCTGTGTTACTAGCCTGTGCTTCTTTCTGATAGTAAGAAACCAAAGGTTCAGTTTGTGCGTGGTATTCGACCAGACGTTTACGAACCGTATCTTCCTGATCATCTTTACGGATAGTCAGTTCTTCGCCAGTGGCATCATCTTTGTTTTCCACTTTTGGTGGATTGAATTTGATATGATAAACACGACCGGATGGCGCATGCACACGACGACCAATAATACGTTCAACGATAATTTCATCAGGAACATCAAATTCCAGAACATAATCGACTTTGATACCCGCTTCTTTCATGGCATCAGCCTGAGGAATGGTACGCGGGAACCCATCCAACAAGAAGCCATTGTGACAATCATCTTGTTTGATGCGCTCTTTAACCAAAGCAATGACCAACTCATCAGTCACCAGTTGACCATTATCCATCAACTCTTTTGCTTGTAAACCCAATTTGCTGCCAGCTTTTACTGCAGCACGCAGCATGTCACCAGTAGAAATTTGGGGAATCCCATATTTCTCCATGATAAATTGTGCCTGAGTCCCCTTACCGGCGCCTGGGGCGCCTAGCAGAATAATACGCATTGCGTAAATCCCCTTGCTATTTACTTTTCGTATTTAAAAAAACGCACCACCATACCATTTGAATAGGGGTGGCTCAAGAAAACAGGTAAACGTTTTCGCATTCACCAAAAAATAAACCACGCTCTATTTTTCGTTGAAGCGTGGTTTTTATCATTATTTCAAAGATTTTAAGCTTTTTCAGCTAATAATAGTTGATTCATTCGACGAATAAATTGGTTTGGATCATCCAATGTGCCACGTTCAGCAAATAATGCTTGGTCCAGCAACAATTCTACCCAATCAGCAAATTGAACATCATCATCAATGTCAGCTGCTTTTTTAACCAGAACGTGTTCAGGATTCAGCTCAAAGTTATAACTTACTTCTGGTGCGGACTGACCTGCAGCCGCAAACAACTTCGCCATTTGAGTACTCATTGCATTGGCATCGGTTGTTACGATAGCCGGAGTCTCTGTCAGACGATGAGTTAGCTTAACTTCTTTCACTCGCTCACCCAGTAGAGCCTTCACGCGCTCAACAAATGGCTCCAGTTTTTTGTCTGCTTCTTCCTGCTCAGCTTTGTTTTCATCCGCCAGTTTGTCGAGGGATTCATCAGCCTTGCTGACAGATTGGAGTGATTTGCCATCAAATTCTGTCAGGTAGCTCATCATCCACTCGTCAATACGGTCAGACAGCAATAGAACTTCAATGCCTTTCTTGCGGAACAGCTCCAAGTGTGGACTATTCTTCGCCGCAGCATAACTATCTGCAGTAATGAAATAAATCTTCTCCTGCCCTTCTGCCATGCGGCTAACGTAATCTTCCAGAGAAACGGTTTGAGCGGAGTCATCATTGTGAGTCGTAGCAAAGCGCAGTAATTTAGCAATGGCTTCTTTATTTGCACTATCTTCGGCAGGCCCTTCTTTCATCACCAAGCCGAACTGTTGCCAGAAGGTCTGATATTTTTCTGCGTCGTCTTTCGCCAGTTTATCCAACATTTGCAACACTCGTTTGGTCAGCGCACTGCGCAGGTTACGAGTGATTGTACTATCTTGCAAAATTTCGCGGGAAACGTTCAATGGCAGGTCGTTGGAATCAATCAGACCACGGACAAAGCGCAGGTAATTTGGCATGAACTGCTCAGCTTCATCCATGATGAACACACGCTGTACATATAGTTTCAGTCCATGCTTATGTTCACGGTTCCACATGTCCCAAGGTGCCTGAGAAGGAATATACAGCAGGCTGGTGTACTCTTGCTTACCTTCAACTCGGTTATGACTCCAAATCAGAGAGTTTGTAAAGTCATGGGAGATATGTTTATAAAACTCTTGATACTCTTCATCACTGATTTCAGCTTTACCACGAGTCCACAAGGCTTGAGCCTTGTTAATTTTTTCCCATGTAACGGTAACCGAGTCGTCTTCTTCGTTTTTAGTCTGGGTTTCAATTTCAACCGGCAAAGCAATGTGATCAGAATATTTACCAATGATAGAACGCAGACGCCAGTCATTGAGGAATTCGCTTTCTTCATCGCGCAGATGTAGAGTAATTTCTGTACCACGCTCTGATTTTTCAATATCAGCAACAGTGTAATCACCTTCTCCTGTTGATTCCCAGAATACACCTTGTTCAACTGGAGTTCCTGCTGCACGAGTACGTACAGTAACTTTGTCCGCAACGATAAATGCAGAGTAAAAGCCGACACCGAATTGACCAATTAATTGACTGTCTTTTACTTGATCAGAACCAATGGATTCAAGAAATGCTTTAGTACCAGATTTTGCAATCGTTCCCAGATTATCAATCACTTCATCACGGGACATGCCGATACCATTATCGCTGATGGTGATGGTTTTTTGTTCGCCATTAACAGCTAAACGCACACGCAATTCACCATCATTTTCATACAGCTCAGGCGCGGACAATGCACGGAAACGCAATTTGTCAGCAGCATCAGATGCGTTTGAAATCAGTTCACGGAGAAAAATTTCTTTGTTGGAATAGAGAGAATGGATCATCAATTGCAACAGTTGCTTAACTTCAGACTGAAATCCACGGGTTTCCTGACCTTTCATGCTCATTTATTACCTCAATCTAAATCTAGTTCAGATATGTAAAATCGGACGATGATAATCAAATGGGGATAGATACGGGAAGTTTCAAGTTAAGATAACAAGAAGAATGTAAAATTAGTTTGATGAGCGAGTAAATAAACTATGGATGGCAGTATAATCAGTACCATCCATCGATGTCACTTATCTTAATTTGGAAGATAAATCACAAATCAGTGATTTTTTGACGGCCAGCCAGTGAATGAGAAAGCGTTGTTCCATCCACCATTTCAAGCTCCCCCCCCACAGGGACACCATGAGCAATTCGGCTGGCTGTCACACCATATTGAAAGCATATTTCTGCAATATAGTTTGCCGTTGCCTCTCCTTCGACAGTTGGATTGGTTGCCAGAATGATTTCTGACAAGGTTTCAGAAGATAAACGTTCTTCTAAACGATCCAAACCAATATCCATTGGCCCAATGCCATCCAACGGCGATAAATGCCCCATTAGGACAAAGTAACGCCCCGTAAACTGGCCAGTTTGTTCGATGGCATGAATATCCGCAGGGCTTTCTACTACACAGATCTGACCATTCTGCCGACGACGGGGGTTAGTGCAAATCGTACATTGTTCCTGTTCCGTGAATGTCCGGCAATCCCGACAGTGCCCAATTTCAGACATGGCTCGCGTTAGTGCCTGTGCCAATCGCATTCCACCACTGCGATCTCTCTGCAATAGATGGAATGCCATCCGCTGCGCAGATTTGGGGCCTACGCCGGGCAAACAGCGCAGGGATTCCATCAGAGATTCAAGAAGAGGACTGGTTTGCATTAGAATGGCATCTTAAATCCAGGCGGTAATTGCATTCCGCTGGAAACATTGGCCATTTTTTCTTTCTGGGTTTCCTCAATGCGGCGAGCTGCATCATTGAATGCCGCAGCAATCAGATCTTCCAGCATATCTTTGTCGTCGTCCATTAAACTTGGATCGATTTCAACACGACGGCAGTTATGTGCGCCATTAATAGTAATTTTTACCAGTCCTGCACCAGATTCACCTGTAACTTCCAGATTTGCAATTTCTTCCTGCATTTTCTGCATCTTGTCTTGCATCTGCTGGGCCTGTTTCATCAAATTACCCAAACCACCTTTACCAAACATAATTCTCTCTCTTCGCTATAGCCACAGCATAAAAATACACTATGGCAATTAAACAGGCCGGATACTCTCTTCATCCAATTCCGCATCGAATAGTTGCTGAAGTGTTTGAATCGTTTTATCCGAAATAATGGATTGACGCGCTTGTGCCAATTTTTCTTCATAAATGGCTTGTCGCCACTCCAGCGGCGTTTTTACCGCAGGATTATCATCTTCAATGATATTGAGTTCAATAGGTTTTCCATATAACTCACTTAATGCTTCAGTCAATACTTTCTGAGCCGATGCTGAATTAAGATGGCATTGCTTTGAACGTAAATGCAGACAAAGGCGATTTTCATCAACCTGTTCTTTAAACGCATTCAGTGCTACCTGCTGAACCAATTTTGGAATATGCAGTTTATCAATTTCCGCAGCCCATGAATCTCTTTGTTTCGATTCAATGGTCAGCTTTTCTACCAATTCTGTTGTCTTCTCATGCTCCAGCGCCGCTTTGATCGCTTTCGGTGTCGCAGTCGAACGCGGCTTTTCCTCCCCAGCATTCGTTGCCCGCCAGCGATAAGCTTCTTTTTTTACTGGTTTAGGTTCCTGTTTTTTAGGGACATAAGATTGAGGCCGTTGCTCTGCTACCGCCACCAGTCGCTCTAACGCCGAACTTGCCGGCTTAGCCTTCGCAGACTCTGCCGGCTCAGGCTTTTTTGGTGGTGTATTTCCTTGGCGATTCAGCGAATTTCTCGCTTGCAATAGTTTCGCTGTTGGGCTGTTTGCAGAGGATTCATTACCCAGTAGCTGAGGCATTTTTTGCTCAGGACGTTCGTTTCCTGCATTATTATTTGAGGACAGATGACCTGAGGAAAACTGAGCCGGAGGTTGTGCTACAGGCACTACTTCAATTGGTGATACGAGATTTTCCACAGTAGATGGTGACGTTTCCTCAATGACAGTTTTTGGGTGAAAGGCTAAAGCTCGCAATAATGCCATTTCCACTCCCATCCGCCGTTCTGGTGCATAAGGAAGCTCTTTGCGCCCTACCAGCAGCGCTTGATAATAAAGCTGCAAATCAGTCGGAGAGATTGATCTGGCCAGCAAACGCAACCGCCCTTCCGTTGAAGAAGGCTCGTTTTCAGGTTGCTGAGGCAATAACTGGAGCATGGCAATACGGTGCAACAGCGATAATGTTTCAACCAGCAAGTTTTCCCAATCCACACCGCGAGAGGCCACTTGCTCCACCAGAGCCATCATTTGTTGACCATCTGCACGCACCAACGATTCAATCATCGCCAATGGTTGATCATCATCCAGCGTTCCCAACATCTGGCTAACAATATCCGATGTTAGCTTTCCTCCACCAAGAGCAATGGCTTGATCCGTTAAACTCAAGGCATCACGCATACTGCCATCCGCAGCACGGGCAAGAAGTTGACGAGCACGAACATCGCTTTCTATTTGTTCTGCATTAAGGATATGCTCCAATTGACTACTGATTTGATTCACATCAAGTACTTTCAAGTGAAATTGCAAACAGCGTGAAAGAATAGTCACTGGCAGTTTCTGTGGATCTGTCGTTGCCAAAAGGAATTTCACATGCTCTGGAGGCTCTTCCAATGTTTTCAATAATGCATTGAAACTATGGCGAGAAAGCATGTGAACTTCATCAATAAGGTAAACTTTGAAACGCCCTCGAGCGGGCGCATACTGGACATTGTCCAATAACTCACGGGTATCTTCTACTTTTGTGCGGGAAGCCGCGTCGATTTCAATCAGATCAACAAACCGACCCTGTTCAATTTCAAGACAGTTCGCACACTGGCCACACGGAGTCTTTGTTATACCTGTTTCGCAATTCAGTCCTTTTGCCAACAGACGTGCAATAGTAGTTTTCCCAACACCACGAGTACCGGAAAAAAGATAAGCGTGATGGAGGCGTTGGTGTGCAAGACCATTAGCCAACGCAGTCAGCACATGTTGCTGACCAATCACATCAGAAAATATTTGTGGGCGCCACTTACGGGCGAGTACCTGATAGCTCATAAGTACCGAAGAAATTGAACATGACTGCCTATCATGCTAGCACAGCCTCACCATTAACGGCGAGGCTGATGTATCATTAATGCAAAAAACAGAATAATCAGTGGCCGGGAAATTCAACGATCGTGTAGCAGTCAACGCCTTGTTTTTTCAAACGCTCAGTACCACCTAAATCCGGTAACCCAATGATAAATGCAGCTTCGGAAACTTGACCACTCAAACGACGAATCAAGCGTACCGTCGCGTCAATGGTGCCACCAGTTGCAAGCAGGTCATCAATAACCAGAACTTTATCTCCTTCGTTGATGCTGCTTTTATGAATTTCCAGAGTATCTGTACCATATTCCAGATCGTAAGTTTCGCTCAGTGTTTCACGCGGTAATTTACCTTTTTTACGAACAGGAACGAAACCAACCCCCAGCCGCAATGCAACAGGAGCTCCGAATAAGAAACCACGTGCTTCAGTACCAACAATTTTCGTGATGCCCTTATCCTGATAGTGAGCCACCAATAGATCTATTGTAGCTTGGTAGGCTGCTGGATTATCAAGCAATGTGGTAATGTCACGAAAAAGTATTCCCGCCTTTGGATAATCAGGGATTGTTTCGATACTATCTTTAATTAATTGCAGTATTTGTGCGTTAGCGGTCATAATTGATGCCAGCTAGGTTATAAAAAGAAAACGGTAAAATCTATTCAAACTACCGAAAAAAAGCAACTGCAAGATAAGTTGCTGCTTATATTTTATTGAATTAAATCAAGATTCACACCTGCCACATTCGGTGTCATTACAACCGAATATGCTAAGCTAATTAAAATGGGCTTTGACAAACAGATTATTAATGATAATGAGATGCTGATGGGCATACAAAATTTATTAAGTGCGCTTGAAAAACAAATCAGTATTCTGGAAAAAGATCTCGCTTTACTGCCAGACATCCCTTTTTCCACCGCTCGTTTTGATCAAGCACTATTCCACCACAACAGCAATAAACTCGGTGGGTATATGCAAGAAATCAGACAAAATATGGAACAATTGAAAATCTGTGTAAGCGATTATCGTACTAAGCAAGTGAAATTCCTTGCCGAGCGTTTAGTAACACAAATCGAGGCACTTAAACGCGAAATATCAACTCAATCGCTGCGAAAACAGGAAGATAAATTTGAGCGCCTATCACAAGAACGGGATCTTTACCAACGTCTGGCAGAACATCAGGATTATGAGCGTCGATTAATTGCAATGATCGATGACAGAGAATTACAGTTAAGCACACAAATGACACTTACCAATCAGCATAAACTGCAAAGAGAAATAGCCGCTTTAGCTGGCAGACTCGCCCGCTGTCGTCAAGCATTAATGCGGATCGAGAAATCGATAGAAAAGCAAGAAAATTCAGATTAATCACAAGGGGAATAAAACCAACTATGACTCTGGAACAAGCGCCGCCGGAAGTGCAACTCGCCGTAGATCTTATTTATTTGCTTGAATATAACGAAGTTCCTCCTGCTATCGCATTGGCAGCATTAGACATCGTCAAACATGATCTTCAAGAAAAATTGGAAAAACAGCCCCCGTAGTCTGAGGAATAAGCAGGATTAACACTTATCCCTCTCAGACTACATATCTAAGCAAAAAACAGCTTAAACAAAAGACAGAATAGAAAATGGATTCCATGACATTTGCTCCTGTATTCAAGACTCGTTTTCTTTTTTGTTCCGCAAATGGTGGCTGTATTTTAGTGTATCTATGAAACTATCCACCAAATGAGCAGACTGTTCTTGAATATTAAAACTGTCCGGTGAGAATGACCAGTTATCCAGTAATCCTGTCATTAATGCTCTCAACATAATGGCTGAACGCCTAAGGTCAAGATCATAAGGCAGTTCCCCTGATTGAATGCAATCAGCTAACATTTTTTCAATCTTCTTGTAATCGGAAATACATATTTCCCTAATTTCCTCTACTAACGAAGATATTTCTCCAACGAATTCACATTTATGGAAAAAAATTTCCATTAATTGGCGGATTTGAGAATCATCAATTACCATTCGTAACATAGAAATCAATAAATATCTCAAAGCAATAAGTGGATTATCCGGATATTTTGATTGATACTCTTTCTCTAGTTCGTCTATTTTGTGCTCTGGCATTCTGCAAACAACAGAAAGTAGATCCGTTTTATTTTTAAAATGCCAGTAAATTGCTCCGCGCGTTACACCTGCGGCAATTGCGATATCGGATAGTGAGGTAGCTGAAATGCCTCTCTTAGAGAAAGTCTTTATCGCAGCTTCTATGATTTTCTGACGAGTTTGGTTTGCTTGCTGTTTAGTTTTTCGTGCCATTTTAGTGCCATAAACTTTATTTTTGACTGAGGCTGATTTACATACATTCATGTATGTTTGTATTATAGCACCCTTAATCAATGAAGTAATGATTTCACTTGTCAGATTAGAGAATCAATATTGAAAAATTGAGGTTTACTTATGCGAAAGAACAGGAGAGTTTTGCCTCTGGCTACATTACTGGTAATTTCAGGCAATTTCATTCTTTCAGGATGTAATGACAATAAAAATACACAGCAAGGGGCCGCTGGTCAGCATGTTCCTGAAGTTGGTATCGTAACGCTGAAGGCAGAACCTCTAACGGTTATCACAGAATTACCGGGCCGTACATCGGCTTATCGTGTTGCTGAGGTTCGTCCCCAAGTCGGCGGTATCATACTGAAACGTAACTATAAAGAAGGAAGTGATGTTGCTGCTGGGGAGTCATTATACCAAATAGATTCAGCAACTTATCAAACAGAGTATAGTAAAGCCAAAGCAAGTCTGGCCAGATCACAAGCCAACGAGAACGTTTCCCGCTTAACCGTTGAACGTTATCAGTCCTTACTGGGCACACAATATGTGAGTAAGCAGGAATTTGATAAAGCAAATTCAGATTATGCTCAGGCAAAAGCAGATGTTGAATCCTCTAAGGCTGCGTTAGAAAGTTCCAGAATCAACCTGGCATACACCAAAGTGACATCTCCTATTTCTGGGCGTGCGGGTAAGTCCACCGTCACAGAAGGAGCACTGGTTTCTGCGGGTCAGCCAACAGCCCTAACAATTGTTCAGCAGTTAGACCCTATCTATGTTGACATCACTCAATCTAGTGACGACTACCTGCGATTCAAAAATGAAATTGCAAAAGGAACAGTTCAAAAAGAGAGTAAAAAAACCAAAATCCGCCTAATAACTGACGCTGGGCAAGAATACAGTCGAGAAGGTTACCTTGAGTTTTCTGACGTGGCGGTTGACGAAACAACCGGCTCTATTACTATGCGAGCCGTGTTCCCAAACCCGAATGAAGAATTACTCCCGGGTATGTTTGTCCGCACCAAGCTGGAAGAAGGTGTGCGCAAAAATACGATTTTGGTTCCTCAGCAAGCTATTAGCAGAACACCTCGTGGTCAGGCAACCACACTGATTGTGAATAAAGATAATAAAGTAGAATTGCGCAATATCAATGCTACTCAGGCAATCGGTGACAAATGGCTGGTAGCAGATGGTCTGAAAACTGGGGATAGAGTAATCGTCACAGGATTACAGAAAATAGCACCGGGAATAACAGTTAAGCCAACGGAAACAGATCTGAACGCCAAGCCTACGGCTAATCAAGATGAATCTGCAAAAAAGCCTCAATAAGGAGTCGGTGATTCATGCCTAAGTTTTTTATCGAACGGCCAATTTTTGCATGGGTGATAGCGATCATCACCATGCTATCTGGCCTGCTGGCAATCATGAAATTACCCGTGGAGCAATACCCCGCAATTGCCCCACCTGCTATTTCTATTTCAGCAGTTTACCCGGGAGCTGACGCGACAACAGTACAAAATACTGTAACACAAATTATCGAACAGAATATGAATGGCATCGATAATCTAGTGTATATGTCTTCTAGTAGCGATTCTGCGGGCCATATGAATATCACGCTGACCTTTGAAGCGAACACAAATCCAGATGTCGCGCAAGTTCAGGTTCAAAATAAACTGCAATTGGCGATGCCACTGTTGCCTCAAGAAGTTCAGCAACAAGGTGTCAGTGTTGATAAAACCACCAGTTCATTTTTGATGGTGGCCGGTTTCATCTCTCAAGACGGTTCCATGACTCAAGATGACATCGCCGACTATGTCGGGGCTAGTGTCAAAGATAACTTGAGCCGTGTTACTGGCGTAGGAGAAACAACACTCTTCGGCACACAGTATGCCATGCGTATTTGGCTCGATCCTGACAAATTGCTCAACTATAAAATATCTACTCAGGATATTATTAGTGCAATCAAGGCACAAAACAATCAGGTTGCAGCCGGGCAATTAGGAGGAACGCCACCTGTTCCAGGGCAGCGTTTAAATGCGTCGATAATTGCACAAACTCGTCTGAATTCAACAAAAGAATTCGGCAATATTTTGTTGCGCATGAATCCTGATGGTTCACAAATTCGCTTGCATGATGTTGCTACCATTGAATTGGGCGCTGAAAATTACAGTATTATTGGCCGCTTTAACGGCAAACCTTCAGCGGGAGTTGGTATCAAACTGGCAACAGGTGCCAATGCATTGAATACCTCCAAAGCAGTCAAAGAAGCACTGACTGAGATGGAACCTTTCTTCCCTCGAGGGTTGGCGGTTGTTTATCCATATGACACCACACCTTTCGTCAAAATTTCTATTTTTGAAGTGGTAAAAACATTAGCAGAAGCCATCCTGTTGGTGTTTATCGTCATGTACCTGTTCCTGCAAAACTTCCGGGCCACCTTGATCCCAACTATTGCGGTTCCGGTTGTACTGCTTGGTACATTTGCCATTCTTGCTGCATTTGGCTACTCCATCAATACATTAACCATGTTTGCCATGGTACTTGCCATAGGTCTGCTCGTGGATGATGCCATTGTTGTGGTGGAAAACGTCGAACGAGTCATGCAGGAAGAGGGACTATCACCGAAAGAAGCCACCAAAAAATCGATGGGGCAGATACAGAGTGCTCTGGTTGGTATCGCGCTAGTGCTTTCTGCTGTATTTGTACCAATGGCATTCTTCGGAGGTGCAACAGGAGCGATTTACCGCCAGTTCTCAATCACTATCGTTTCAGCAATGATACTGTCTGTTCTGGTGGCCTTAATCCTGACTCCTGCACTGTGCGCGACGATGCTCAAACCTGTTGCCAAAGGCAGCCATGGAACTCATACAGGATTCTTTGGCTGGTTTAACCGCCTGTTTGAAAAGAGCACACACCACTACACTGATAGTATCGGTCAGATGTTACGTGGCACAGGGCGCTACTTGGTGATCTATGTCATATTGATCGCTGGCATGGGCTGGATATTTAAAAATCTGCCCTCCTCTTTCCTGCCAGAAGAAGATCAGGGTGTTTTATTAGCAATGGTTCAATTACCATCTGGCTCAACTCAGGAGCAAACACAAAAGGTATTGGATCAAATTAATGATTACTTCTATACCAAAGAAAAAGATGTTGTTAAATCTGTGTTTACAGTTAATGGTTTTGGTTTGGGTGGTCAAGGGCAAAATACTGGTCTGGCATTTATCAGCTTAAAAGATTGGGTGCAACGTAAGGAGCAGAAAGACAAGGTTCCAGCTATTGTTGACCGAGCAAACGCTAATTTTGCTCAAATCAAGGAAAGTATCGTCTTTGCGTTTAATATACCTTCAATTGTAGAGTTGGGTTCTGCCACCGGTTTTGATTTCCAATTGATTGATAAAGGAAATCTGGGACATGAAGCATTGACAGCAGCACGCAACCAATTGCTTGGTATGGTTGCACAACATCCAGAAATGCTGACGAGTGTTCGCCCCAATGGGCAAAATGACACACAGCAATATCGCATTAATATCGATAAGGAAAAAGCAGAAGCACTGGGTGTATCTATGACTAATATCAACTCAACTTTGAGTACGATGTTTGGTGGTGCTTACATCAATGACTTTATCGACCGAGGTCGTGTCAAAAAAGTCTATATCCAAGCGGATGCTCCTTTCCGTATGTTGCCAAGCGATATCAGCAAGTTGTATGTCCGTAACTACCGTGGCCAAATGGTACCGTTTTCTGCGTTCATAGATGTATCAAAAGAGCCGTGGGTTTATGGTTCACCGCGCCTAGAACGCTATAATGGTCTCCCTTCTATGGAAATTGTGGGTGAAGCAGCTCATGGACAAAGTACTGGTGATGCAATGGCTCTTATGGAGCAACTAGCATCACAGCTACCCCCTGGAATTGGCTATGACTGGACTGGAATGTCTTATCAAGAACGTCTGTCCGGTAATCAGGCTCCAGCTCTGTATGCACTGTCATTGATCGTTGTATTCCTTTGTCTGGCAGCGTTATATGAAAGCTGGTCTGTTCCGTTCTCGGTCATGCTAGTCGTCCCTCTGGGGATTATCGGTGCATTACTGGCAACATCAATGCGTGGACTGGATAATGATGTTTACTTTAAGGTTGGTTTATTGACTACCATCGGGTTGTCAGCGAAAAATGCCATCCTTATCGTAGAATTCGCTAAGGATTTGATAGAGAAAGAAGGAAAAGGGTTAATAGAAGCAACACTTGATGCTGCCAGAATGCGTTTGCGCCCAATCCTGATGACTTCTTTAGCCTTTATGCTTGGAGTTATGCCTCTGGTACTGAGTAATGGTGCAGGTTCCGGTGCACAAAATGCCGTGGGAACGGGAGTATTGGGTGGTATGATTGCTGCTACATCATTAGCAATTTATTTTGTCCCTGTGTTTTTCGTTGTCATTAAGAGGCGGTTCTCGAAGAAAAATGAGGAAATTGAACATATCTCAACCCCTCACTAAATTTAACTACAAAAGGCCACATGAGTGGCCTTTTAAAATGGGTAAAAAATTCTTCAAACAACAAATTACAATATCTAAGTTAAAATTCATCCATAGTCTAATTAAAATAAATACTTATGAAAAACAGGTTACGTTTAAAAAAGTAACATCTTCCTGTTTTTTATAATAAACAGAAGATAAATTAGCAATTTTCCTTGTTTTTCTCTTGATCATACCGTTAATGGTAAAAAATTTTCCATCTTGATGGTGACATATGTAATAATGGCACTATATTGATTTTGAAAGTCGTAATATAATCGCCTATAATGACTCGTGTGCTATTGCTACAACATCTACTGTCTTAGTATAATTCTATATATCTACAAAATATGTAGATATGGGTACTCTGCGTAGTAGAGAGCTAGCACTTGGCAGAAACGTAAAACAAAGCTTTAATATTAATAAATAATAATCATGTTTTGATAGGCTCTATTCTATAATAATGAGCATGTATAAGCTCATTTATAAACCTTAGGTCAAATAAGCTATATGTCATTTACGGAGGTGATTATGGACGAATATTCACCAAGAAGACATGATGCTGCTGAATTAAAATACTTATGTGAAATTTAATTCATGAGGCTCTACCCTGAATCACACTGATAATCACTGGATTTACGATCTGGCTTCTGAGAAAAGCTTAAAACTAAACAAGTTGATTGGACACATTGCAGCTATTGTCTGGAGCTCTAAAATTAAATACTCAGACAACTACATTCTAAGTGTCTTAATTGATAATTATCTAGATGAAACATATAATTTGTTTGAAAATGATAATATAAGTTTTATTGAACTTACAAAGTAGCAAAAAACAAATGAAATGAACAGTTAACTTAGATTCTGTTACATGATTTGACTGCTCCTTTAAGCAAAACCTAATAAATATATTTCTAACTATTTTTTATTCCCAAGAAGATAAGGCGACTATGACTAAAACTGACTATCTGATGCGTTTGAGAAAATGCACTTCTATTGAAACACTGGAACGTGTAATTGAAAAAAATAAATATGAACTTTCGGATGATGAACTTGAGTTGTTCTACTCCGCGGCTGACCACCGTTTAGCTGAGCTTACCATGAATAAACTTTATGATAAAATCCCATCATCTGTTTGGAAGTTTGTCCGCTAAGTTGTAGTGTTCAGATAGAAAGTGACTAAGCCGGTAACTATTATCGGCTAACAGTATGATAACAATTTTGAAACTGGTGAGGGCTCTGCCAGCGACATCCCGGCACACACATCCCTTGCTATGGCTGCTTCTTTCCAGACCTGACCAAGTTAACAAGTTAGCGTTGCGGGAGAACCAACAGAGCCCCCATTGACGTTAGCTTCAAATTTCGAAGCGGTGGTCATTATCTTTCAATCATTATGAAATAGCAAGGAAACGTCATTTGAATGCTGGTTTATTGCTCATTTCGTTGCAAAAACCATCAAAATAGAAATTTTGGCACTGAAAATGCCTACGTCTACTACCTGATCTTTAATCATTCTACTATCTAATGATTTTGCTTAATGAAATGCATTTAGCATTTTTTTAAACCTGAAATTTTTTCCAACTTTTTCAAGTTAGTAACTCATAGTAGACGAGAGGACGTAACATACAGAAGCAAACAAATGCAACAATAAATACATTTAATAATATTAATTAATCATTGTTTTATCACTTGGATTCGCATGATAGGTGCAATTTCTGAAAAAGGTGGTCAGTTGCTATAGTAGGCATCTTTCTCGCCAAAGGAAAATGCGCTATGGCCTATA
>NZ_FOVO01000009.1 GCF_900115195.1 Xenorhabdus japonica | reverse complement strand
TGCTTTTACTTTATCTTCCTGCCTACAGCCCCGAACTGAATCTGATTGAAATCATCTGGAAACAAGCCAAATATCACTGGCGACGTTTTATCACCTGGACTCAGGATACAATGGAGGATGAGCTAAATACTTTATTGGACGGTTATGGTGATCAATTTGCAATTAATTTTTCTTGAGCACTTAGATTGATTAATGCACGCTCGTGCTTATTTTCCGGTTTATTTTTTTTGGCTTTAAAGAGAATGTGACAATTTCCCGTTAATTTAGAAATGTCCCTTTTTCATGCATAACAGTATGAAACAATATTATCATAAGGAACCAAGGATATAATAATATAAGAAAATGTCGTAATGAGATATTATCTGTACGTTATTCCTTTATAATTATTGTTATTTCCTTAGAAATATTCCCACCAGAATTTTATGAGTAAAGAATCAAACATAATATGCTGTTTTATTTGAAATAATAGATTTACCATGCTCATTCAACAAAACTGGTAGTTTATGCAGAAATATATAACCGTCATATTGAAACTCAATCAAAATCTTATTTAGAGAAGATATAAAAAATGTATTACCATCAAAAAAACGACTAGAGTTCAAGTAATTCCTAACAAAATTATCAATGTTATTTGCATCCATTAAATAGACTTTATCTTTTGTATAAGAATCTTCATTAATGATAAAAAAATCGCTGTAAATATATTCTTTTAAGTCAATGTTTCCCAATATTTCAAAATCATCCATTCGGTCATAACCCTCTATTTTTCTTAAAAACTCAAATCTACTCTCTTGTGCAAATCCGACGTAATTTAATAACATCAGCTCTCCACCAATTATAGGATGTAATATTAAATCAGCTTTATCCATAGTATATTTTTTATAGCTTTCCATACTATTTACCTTGCCGCTGCAACGTATCTTGAAATCTATTTTTGGTAACTATCAGGGATAGAATGGATAAGACCAGCATTACAAGGGCAAGTAGTTCGACTATCTAAAGTCCCTGCTAATTTTATTCCTTTATCCAAAAAAGAACCAACCCCACCCACAATAGCATAATTACCTGAATATCTCCCACAAGTCACAGTAGAACCTTCAATTGCCACTTGTTTTCCGTAAAATTTAATGTTGCTGGTTCCTGTTAGAATAACTCCGTCACACGTTGTTTTATCTCCAACTGTCAAAAAATTTCCTTTTGCCATTTTATTTCCTCCTGTTTTAGATTCAATTTCTAGTGGAATAACTGACCATAGTTTAATTTAACATTTAAATAATTTAGTCGGCTTTCTGATTTGCGGATCATTTATTGTACATCCTATAGACTAAAAGAATCAACCTAAGTAATCACCTTTAATGAAAAGAATACAGAACAATATATTGACTTTATCTCTTCATAACAAGTCAGATTGAACTTTAGATACTTTTATAAATTTTCCAGAATCTACTATTTTCTCTAAAAATCGTGATTCTTACTTTCATCTAATTCAAGATTTTCGCTTTCTAAATATTTCAATAAGCACCATGCTTTAATTATTCAACTCGCGGCTATTTTATTAAAAATAAAAAAAATATTCTGGTATTATACTCAATAAATCTATTTATTTTACTTTCCTCAATATCATAGACACCATTTTTCCCTATTCAGTGGCGAACAATAATTCCTATAACCAAGTATTTATTAACCAACTAATTACTAACGAACCAAATGCAAGAAGTGAATATGCTTCTCGTATTGATCCAAAATATCGTGGATGATCTGTTCTTGAGTCCAACCCATCAAATCATAGTCTTGTCCACCTTCTTTGAGATAAACTTCCGCACGGTAATATTTTTGCTCTTCATTTCTATCATCATTTTCCAAACCAGCAAGAGCAAATGCGGGCTGTATATAACTTCTTAAACGAACTTCGTATACAAAATTGAAGTTGTCGCCAAAATCTACTTCCAAATGAATCCGGTCATCCATTTCATCATTAATTATGACAACTTTATTTTGTTTCTCTAATTCTTCAGCCACCATTCCCATTGCCTGCTGGATGATTTCGTTCATAAAACGCTTCACCTGCGAACACTTAGGATAATAGACGATATTTCTCAATCTTCGCTGCCACGGAATAGGATTCCGGCTGGCTGTAGGTGCAATCGTGGTCATTTGCTGGCTATCTTTCTTATATGCATCAACCCGCAATGCTTTGAGTAAACCATAAATAGATATCAATAAGATGATGGAGAAAGGAAGCGCACTGGCAATCGTTACTGTTTGCAAAGCAGACAAGCCACCAGCAACTAACAGTGCGATAGCAACAACGCCCATTAAGCCTGCCCAGAAGATCCGTTGCCAGATTGGCGTATGTTGGGCACCGCCCGAAGCCAATGTATCAACCACCATTGCGCCTGAATCCGCTGAGGTAACAAAAAACATGACTACCATAGCCATCGCAATAAATGAAAGAACGTTAGGAAATGGAAAATATTCCAAGAAGTTAAACAGTGCCAAAGGAACATCCGTCTGTACTGTGTTGCCCAGCTCTTTCGCCCCTTTATTGGAAATCAGGTCAATGGCACTATTACCGAATGCCGTCATCCACATCAGAGTAAAACCACTCGGTACAAATAAGACGCCGGTTACAAACTCCCTGATAGTTCGCCCCCTGGAAACCCTTGCGATAAACATACCAACGAATGGAGACCACGATAACCACCATCCCCAATACAGTAATGTCCATCCCCCCAGCCAATTACTGGATTTGGGTTCGTAGGCATAAAGATTAAATGTCTTGCTGACAATTTCCGAAAGGTAGCCCCCCGTGTTTTCCACAAAGGATTTCAGCAACAGTACAGTTGGACCCAACACAACTACTAAGATCAATAATAAAAATGCCAGACCCAGATTCAATTCAGATAAGATACGAATGCCTTTATCCAGACCGGAAACAACAGAAATGGTTGCTAAAGCGGTAATAACAACGATCAATACAACCTGTACAGTTTCATTGATCGGCAATCCGAATAAATGGTTAAGACCTGCATTTACCTGAAGAACGCCATATCCTAAAGAGGTGGCAACGCCGAATACAGTACCAATGACAGCAAATATATCGACTGCATGACCAATCGGCCCATAAATTTTATCGCCAATAATCGGATACAGCGCTGAACGCAAGGTTAAAGGCAAGCCGTGTCGATAACTGAAAAATGCCAGAATCAAAGCAACAATCGCATAAATGGCCCAAGCGTGAAGCCCCCAATGGAAGAAAGTTAACTGCATTGCTTGTTTCGCCGCAGTAATACTTTCGGGCGTTCCCACCGGAGGCAACAAATAATGCATCACCGGTTCGGCTACGCCAAAGAACATAAGCCCGATACCCATACCCGCAGAAAAGAGCATGGCAAACCAGGAAAAATAACTGAAATCTGGCTCAGCGTGATCAGGGCCCAGTTTGATATTGCCATATCTGGACAACCCCAGATAGGTAACCGAAAGCAGAATTAAAGCAACCGCGAGGATATAAAACCAACTGGCGTTAACAAAAATATCCTGCTGCAACGCCTTAAACCATCGGTCGGCAAGTTCGGGTTTCAAACCAGCGAATGTCACCAGTGCAATGACTAAAAACGCTGAGAAGAAGAAAACTGGCGGGTTAATGGAGGTTTTAGTCTTTAACTGACCAGTATTATCTTGACTCATAATTATCCTTCAAAATTAATGTTCGACACTATCTCCTATTTACTCCAGTAAGCAATATTTATAGAGATTTCATAAAATTACATATAATCCCAATAAAGGGTTATACACCTCGCAGGCGCTTTGTGTTCATAATTCACTCAACCTACATGAAAGGTCACCTTAACATAAAAGTAAAAACAACTGTACTTACATAAGGGTATATAAATTGGGGATAAAGGCGTTGTTTTAATCAGCAAAATGAATACTTGGAGAAGTTATCAGCATCACAGAAATGTGTATTGAATCTGAAGTTATAATAATGAGTTAGTTACATTCTTCATTCGATGTAAGTTCCTTATTTTTTTTAACGATTATTTGTTTTGCCACTTTTCTTCTGTATTTTTCGGTCAACTCATCTCTTGTAGATAGAGTTCAAAAAAGCTCAGCCAACATGACTGAGCCTTTAAAATATGATTTTCAGATTATTGTCTTACAAAACGCTTTTCGCCTGCTGAACAATATCGATCAAGGGTTGTGGCCAAACACCGAGGATCAACACCAGCAATGCGGTAAGTAGTACAACAATCCCGCCAGAAGTGAATGCCCAGTTGTGTGGTGTATCACGGTTCAGTGCTTTCGGGGCCGGCAGGTATAAGCTCACCATCACGCGCAGATAATAGTAAAGGCCGATAGCACTACCAACAACAACCGCTCCGGTCAACCACCACAATTTTGCTTCAACGCCTGTCGCGATGACATAGAATTTACCGATGAAACCAAATGTTAATGGTATTCCCGCCAGTGACAGCATCATGATAGTCATAACTGCCGACAGTATCGGTTTATGCCAGAACAGTCCACGATATGAGAACAATGAATCAGCATCCGGCCCTCTGTATGGACTGGACATCAGGCTGACTACACCAAATGCTCCGATACTGGCAAGCAAATAACCGACCAGATAGACACCCGCTGTCTCTTCTGCCAATGTGTGATCTTTGATGGCAATCAATACCACCAGCAAATACCCCAGATGAGCAATGGATGAATAACCCAGCAGACGTTTGATATTGCTTTGTGTCAATGCCAACAAGTTACCAAACAGGATAGAAGCAATAGCAATCACGGTCAGTGCAATACGCAGAGTTGTGCTATCAGTGACTGGTGCTTCAAGGAATAAGCGCATAGCCACTGCGAAGATAGCAACCTTACTTGCCGTCGCCAAAAAAGTTGATACCGGTGCTGGTGCGCCTTGATAAACATCCGGTGTCCACAGTTGGAAAGGCACAAGGGAAAGTTTAAAACCCAATCCCACGATCATCATGCCCAGTCCAGCCAAAATCAACGGTTCATGCAATTTGCTGTCACTCAGACTCTTACCCAATGATGCGAAAGACAAGTCACCGGATTCAGCATACAGCAGTGCGATACCAAATAGCAGGAATGAAGATGCAGCCGCAGACAGCAGCATATATTTGATGCTCGCTTCCAACGAACGTTTTTGGCGATACGCATAGCCCACTAAACCAAACAGCGGCAGAGTGATTAATTCAATTCCGATAAACAGCGATGCCATGTGGTTGGCAGAAGAGAGCAAAATTCCCCCAACCGCCGCAATCAACACCAAAAGATAAAATTCTTCTTTGTTATCGGGATAATTCTCCAGCCATGAGTAGGCAAATGTTGTTGTTGCAAGGCTCGCAATCAGCACAAGAGCGGAATAGAACATTGAAAAACGATCTACATGGATCAATGGCGTGACATCCATTGGCTCCTGTAGTCCCACAAAATAGAGAGAGAGCAGGGCTAAGTTTAAACCAATCACCGTCAAGGTGACATTGGTGAAATGATCGCGTCGCCACGCAATGGACAGCATCACAACCACCACCGTCAACCCGACGATCAATAGCGGCAACAGTGCGATCAATTGTTCAGAAGTTATTGTCATGGCGAATTACGGCCTTGTAGTTAAAAGTGAAGCTGAATACCAATTCTGGATGTTACTCATCGCTGCGGCTGAGGTTTCAAGGATTGTCTGTGGGTAAATACCCAAAATCACCAACAAGACAACCAACAGCAGCAAAATGGAAATTTCACGCACATCCATCCGTTGTAATGGCTCATCAGTTTTTGGCGTACCGTAATAAGCCTTCTGCATCAAATATAGTGCATAAACGGAGGCAAAAACTAAACCGAACACGGATACTGTAGTAATCAGAGTAAATTTACTGAAGCTGCCGAACAGAATCATAAATTCACCAACAAAGTTACCGGTTCCCGGCATACCCAATGTCGCTACCGCGAAAAATAGGGATATCGCTGGCAAGAGCTGAATTCTTGACCATAATCCGCCCATTTGGCGCATGTCTCTGGTATGCAGGCGTTCATATAGCTGACCACACAGAATGAACAACCCAGCAGCTGACAAACCATGTGCAATCATCTGAATTACCGCTCCCTGATAAGCCAATTGACTACCCGTATAAATGGCGATAAGAACGAAACCCATGTGGGAAACACTGGTATAAGCAATCAGGCGCTTGATGTCAGTCTGACTGAATGCCATCCACGCGCCGTAGAAAATGCCAATAACACCCAACCACATTGCAATCGGAGCAAATTCCGCAGAGGCTTGTGGGAACAATGGTAAACTGAAGCGCAACAATCCATACGCCGCTGTTTTCAACAAAATACCCGCAAGATCAACCGAACCTGCTGTTGGTGCCTGGCTATGAGCATCAGGCAACCAGCCGTGTAAAGGAACAACCGGCATTTTTACAGCGAATGCAATAAAGAAGCCCAGCATCAGCAGGTATTGAATCGTGTATGACATTGGCGTATTCAACAGTTTTTCATAGTTGAATGTCCATTCACCCGTTGCATCATGATGAATGAAAACTAATGCCAGAATCGCAATCAGCATCACCAAACCACTGGCTTGGGTATAGATGAAGAATTTTGTTGCCGCAGTGATACGGGTTTTACCTTCCGAACCTCTGTGTCCCCACAGTGCAATCAGGAAGTACATCGGTACCAGCATCACTTCCCAGAAGAAGAAGAACAAGAACAGGTCGATGGCAAGGAAGACCCCCATCACACCACCCAGTATCCACAACAAGTTCAGATGGAAGAAGCCTTGGTATGGCTGGTTTTCATTCCACGAACAGAGGATCGCCATCAAGCCCAATAATGCCGTCAGCACCACCATCAACAAGGATAAACCATCCAATGCCAGATGAATGCTAATGCCAAAACGGGGGATCCACGGAAGCAGAAATTCTGATTGCCACTGTGGAATGCCTTGTGGGTTGGTGAGTGTATAACCCCCCTGCAACCACAGATACAGGGAGAGTAACAGTGTCAGTCCCATCGCCAGAAGCGCTATCCAACGCGGCATACGAGTGCCGAAGCGCTCCGTCTGCCAACACAGCAGGCCTCCGATGAAGGGCAGAAGAATTAGCCAAGGTAGTAGCATGGCGCAATATGTCCCTTAATTAAACCAAAAGCAGCAGAGCTAAAACCAGCACTGCACCCAACCCCAGAGAGGCCGCATACCAACGGACTTGTCCGTTCTGACTCCAACGAAGCCCTTTATTGCCCCAACGTGACAATATAACTGGAATGTTCATCAGTGAATTCAAAGGATCGTTTTGCATAAGACGGGTGATACCTTTAAATGGTTTCACAAATACCCAGTCATACAGCACATCAAATCCCCATGCATGGAACCACCAAGTGGAGAAGAAACGCCCCGGAGCACTGTTCGCAGTGGCATTGACTACGCGACGCTTGCCCAGATACAGCACTGCCGCCAGCAAGATACCGGCAACGGCAACTACACCAGAAATGATTTCCAATGTCACTTTGCCATCATTCCCTGCATTGCTTTCGGGTAAAACACCCGCCAACGGGGGCACAATCAGCGCGCCAACAAAGGTGGACAGCACCAGCAATACCGACAATGGCAAGGTATGAGTAATGCCCTTGACTGAATGAGCCTTGGTATTTTCTTCACCGTGGAACACGATAAAGATCATACGGAAGGTATACAGTGATGTCATCAATGCGCCAATCAGTCCTGCCAGCATCAGGTTCATATGACCATTTGCCAACGCGCCCCACAAGATTTCATCTTTACTGTAGAAACCTGCGGTCAGTAATGGCAGTGCTGACAATGCAGAACCACCTACAATGAAGCAGAGATAAACAAATGGAATCCGCTTGCTCAGGCCACCCATTTTGAAGATGTTTTGCTCATGATGGCAGGCCAGAATCACCGAACCAGAAGCAAGGAACAATAATGCCTTGAAGAACGCATGGGTCATGAGGTGGAAGATTGCTGCATCCCACGCCTGTACCCCCAGAGCCAGAAACATATAACCAATCTGGCTCATGGTGGAATAAGCCAGAACTCGTTTGATATCTGTCTGCACCAGTGCAGCGAAACCTGCCAGCAGCAAGGTGACTGCACCGATAACACCGACCAAATGCAGAATATCTGGTGCCATCAAGAACAACGCATGGCTGCGGGCAATCAGATAAACACCCGCGGTAACCATCGTAGCAGCGTGGATCAGAGCAGAAACCGGTGTTGGACCTGCCATCGCATCCGCCAGCCATGTTTGCAATGGTAGCTGAGCTGATTTACCTACAGCACCACCCAGAATTATCAGGGTTGCCCAAGTGATCGCGGTAGAGCCTGCTTCGATATGTTGTGGAGCCAATACCGCCAATTCACGGAAACTCAACGTACCGAGCTGGTCGTAAAGAATAAACATTCCAATGGCAAGGAATACATCACCAACACGGGTCACAATAAAAGCTTTCATCGCCGCCGCACCATTGGCAGGGCTTTTGTAGTAGAAACCGATCAGCAGGTAACTACACAGGCCAACACCTTCCCAACCGAGGTACATCAGCAGCATGTTATCTGCCAGTACCAATACTACCATGCTGGCGATAAATAGGTTGGTATAGGCGAAGAAACGGGAGTACCCCTCTTCACCACGCATATACCAAGAAGCGTATATGTGGATCAGGAAGCCAATGCCGGTTACAACACTTAGCATTGTCAGTGACAATCCGTCCAATACCAAATTAACGGGGATGCTGAAATTATCGACAGCCATCCAGTTCCACAATGTTTGGCTGTAGACTAACCCCCCTGCTCCATTATGAGTAAGGAACTCAATTGCTACCCAGAATGTGACCAATGCAGCCAGTCCAATAGAACCAATTCCAATGGTAGCTGACAAATTTTCAGACCAGCGGCCACGGGAAAATGCCAATAGCAAAAATCCCAGCAGTGGCAGCAGAATTGTTAAATAGAGTAAGTTCATCCGCGCATCTCACTGACTATATCAATGTTCAGGTTTTGGCGACGACGGTGCAACTGTAGTAACAGTGCCAAACCGATACTCGCCTCGGCTGCTGCCAGAGTAATGGCCAGAATATACATCACCTGACCATCAGGCTGGAGCCAAAAACTGCCAGCAGCAACAAATGCCAGCGCTGAAGCATTGATCATGATTTCCAGCCCGATCAGCATGAATAACAAGTTGCGGCGGATAATCAGGCAAGTGAAGCCCAATATAAACAGAATAGCCGCCAGAATGAGGCCGTGGTGTAACGCTATCATTGTTGATCCTCCGCACGGTTGCTGATCACTTCCCCTTGTCGATTTTCACGGCCAATGTGGTAAGCCACGACCAATCCAGCCAGCAGCAGCAAAGATGCCAATTCCACAGCCAATACATAAGGGCCAAACAAGTTAATGCCCACTTCTTTGGCACTGACCACTTCACCGCTGATTTTAGCGGATGACAGAGTAGTGATGGCATAAATCAGCACAATCAACAGCACAATAGACAGGATTGACGGGCCAATCCAAGCTCTGGGTTGTAGCCATAACCGTTCCTGCTCGACAACTGATTTTCCTAAATTCAGCATCATCACGACGAAGACGAACAACACCATGATTGCGCCCGCATAAACGATGATTTCCAAAGCACCTGCAAAATAGGCGCCCATCGAAAAAAATACGATGGACAGTGCCAACAAGGAAATAATCAGATACAACAGTGCATGAACCGGATTAGTGTGGGTTATTACCCTGAGGGTTGCGAGAATGGCAACCAGCCCTGCGACATAAAATGTAAATTCCATGAACATCGCTCCTTATGGCAACAGGCTTTTAACGTCGATAGGCTTGGCTTCATTGTCGGCTTCACCTTTATCCTTGCCGTCAATCGCCATACCTGTCTTACGGTAAAAGTTATAATCAGGGTACTTACCCGGCCCTGAAATCAGCAGATCTTCTTTTTCATACACTAGATCCTGACGCTTGAATTCACCCAGTTCAAAATCCGGAGTCAACTGAATAGCGGTAGTTGGGCAAGCTTCTTCACACAGGCCGCAGAAGATGCAACGCGAGAAGTTGACACGGAAGAATTCAGGATACCAGCGACCATCTTTATGCTCGGCTTTTTGCAGTGAGATACAACCCACCGGGCATACCGCTGCACACAAGTTACACGCAACACAACGCTCTTCACCGTCAGGATCACGTGTCAGAACGATGCGCCCACGGTAACGGGGTGGCAGATAAACTGGCTCTTCTGGATACATTTTTGTTTCGCGTTTATGGAAGGCATGAAGCCCTATCATCCAAATACTGCGTACCTGGGTGGCGAAACCGACCACTAACTCTTTCAATGTCATGGTTCAATCACCCCTTTATTGAGCGTTGTATAAAATAACTGCGGCTGTCGCCAGCATATTAAGTAACGTTAACGGCAGGCAGACTTTCCAGCCAAACGACATCACCTGGTCATAACGAGGACGCGGTAATGCGGCACGGATCAAGATGAACATCATCATGAAAAATGCCGTTTTCAACGCAAACCAGATGAATGGAGGCAAGAGAGGCCCATTCCAGCCACCAAAGAACAGTGTGACGATTAAGGCTGACACCGTCACAACACCAATATATTCCCCCACAAAGAACAGACCGAATTTCATACCGGAATATTCAACGTGATAACCGTCAGCCAATTCCTGCTCAGCTTCCGGTTGGTCAAGCGGATGACGGTGACATACTGCAACACCTGCAATGGCAAAAGTCAGGAAGCCAAAGAACTGGGGAATGATATTCCACACATGTTGCTGTGAGTTAACGATATCCACCATATTGAAGGAGCCAGCTTGTGCCACAACGCCCATCATGGACAGACCGAGGAAAACTTCATAACTCAATGTCTGTGCTGATGCACGCATCGCGCCCAACAGAGCATATTTGTTGTTACTCGCCCATCCGGCAAACAGCACTGAGTAAACCGCCAATCCTGCCATCATCATGAAGAACAAGATGCCGATATTCAGGTCGGCAACCATCCACGTAGGGCTTATTGGTACGATGGCAAACGCCAGAAGCAGTGAGCAAAATGCAATGACAGGGGCCAAAGTAAAAATGGCTCGGTCAGAAAAACGGGGAGCCCAGTCTTCTTTGAAGAACATTTTGATCATGTCTGCGACGAGCTGCAATGAGCCACCCCAACCCACACGGTTTGGCCCGTAACGATTCTGAAACAGCCCAAGAATGCGGCGTTCAAAGAAGCTCATGAATGCCCCGCAGATAACTACAACCAGCAGAATGGCGACCGATTTCAGGACAGTAATCAGAATCTCAATCATATCGGGAGTTAACCAACTCATTATGCAACCTCCCGTAAGTTATTGACCAATTTGCCTGCCAGAACCGGCGGTATACCCGGCATTCCCAGTGGCAGGCCGACTTGCCCTTGAGCCAGATTGCCACTCAAGCGCACTGCCAAACGCAGCTGCTGTCCTTCACAATCAAATGTCATCATCGCACCTTCTTTCACATTCAAATGCTCCGCATCCTTATGATTGATCATCACATACGGTTCAGGCATACGCTCCTGCAATACATCTGAACGTTGTGACAGTTCATCACTGCCAAACAAATGGAAATAAGGCGCAACATGCCATTGATTTTTTTGCGCAGTGAATGCGGTTGGGATAGCGTCAAAATAGTTCAATCCACCATCAACCGTTTCAATCAAACGAACCCCTGGATCGCCGAAACGTAGATTACCACCAACTTCAGCCTGGAATTTATTCCACGCTTGTGGCGAGTTCCAGCCTGGTGCCCATGCAAATGGTATTTGCTGACGAGGTGCATATGGGCTGTTGTTCCCTTCCATTGAGAAGGCAAATGCCGTGTCAATATCCTGCGGTTGGCGCTGCTCATGAACACTGACGTCGGCCAGCATAGCAGTACGCCCGCTGTAGCGATGAGGTGAGCGAGCCAATTTTTGCCCACGAATACGGAATGTGGCATCAGGCGCTGCGTTTACGATTTCTTTGAATTGCGGCATGGTTTTGACACAGGCTTCAATTACATGGTCAAGCTGCGTCCAATCAGTCTGGCATTGTGTATAGGTGGTATACAGAGAGTGCATCCAACGCCAGCTCTCTAACATAACGATGGATTTGTCATAGAATGCAGGTTCATAGACTTGGAAATAGCGCTGAGCACGACCTTCCTGATTCACCAACGTACCATCACTTTCAGCAAAACTAGATGCCGAAAGAATCAAATGAGCTTTGTCCATGATAGCCGTGCGTTGATGATCAACAACTATCAGGTTTTTCAGGCTATCCAGCGCGCGGTCTATTTTGTCTGCCGGTGCATGACGATAGAGATCATTTTCCATCACAATGGCGGTATCTGAATCCCCTTTGGCAATGCGTTGCAAAGCAACATCCAATGGTCGTGCTTCCATCATCGCCAGACCCAAGCTATTGGCATACGCGGCAACATAGGAAAGCCCAACATTGGCTCCCTTATCTTTCAATGCCCATGCGATATTAGCGGCTGCCTGAACTAAAGTGTCACTGCCCGGATTGCTGCCACTGATAATCAAAGGTTTTTTTGCATCACGCAGAGCCTGTGCAATAATTTCCACTTTCGATTTCAAGTCATCCGGCAAATCATTGACGGCAGGAGCTATGCTATTCAGGGCATGTGCGACAGCAAAACCCAAACGTGCTTGATCATCAACTGGAGCATGGTAGCTCCATGCTGCAACATCATCCAATCGAGTATCATCGATGCTGGTCAAGAACAGAGGATACTTGGCATGCTGACCGATATTCATCACAGCCGCAATTTGCCAATCGGCCACTTTTTGGGCTGCTGCCATTTCACGAGCCTTGCCCTTCACGGCCTGACGCACAGATAAAGCCATGCGGGCAGCGGTCTGAGTCAGATCTTCCCCTAAAATCAATACGGCATCATAATCTTCAATTTCACGCAAGGAAGGCGTATAAACCCCGCCTTGCTGGAGAATTTCCAACATCATATCAAGGCGATGTTGTTCTTCTGCTGAAATACCACTGTAGAAGTTTTCCGCACCAACCAATTCCCGCAAGGCAAAGTTACTTTCAATACTGGCACGTGGCGAACCGATACCAATGACATTTTTCGCCTGACGCAAAATGTCTGCGCCCCCTTGCATAACCTGCTCGGCATTCAGTGAAATCCACTGATCACCACGCAACTGTTGTGGCTGGCGGGGACGATCATCACGGTTGACATAACCATAGCCGAAGCGTCCACGGTCACACATAAAGTAGTGATTGATAGTACCGTTATAGCGGTTTTCAATTCGGCGTAGTTCACCGTAACGCTCTCCGGGACTGGTGTTACAGCCGATGCTGCACTGTTGGCAGATGCTTGGCGCAAACTGCATGTCCCATTTACGGTTATAGCGTTCTGAATGTGTTTTGTCGGTAAATACCCCGGTCGGGCAAATTTCAACAAGGTTACCGGAAAATTCACTTTCCAATGTGCCGCTTTCAGTGCGACCAAAATAGATATTGGCATGAGCACCATAAACGCCAAAATCCGTTCCATCCGCATAATCTTTGTAGTAGCGAACACAACGGTAACAAGCGATACAGCGGTTCATTTCATGAGCAATAAATGGCCCCAGTTCCTGATTTTTGTGAGTGCGTTTGGTAAAGCGATATTTCCGGAATGAATGCCCGGTCATCACCGTCATATCCTGCAAATGACAGTTTCCCCCTTCCTCACAAACTGGGCAATCGTGAGGGTGGTTGGTCATTAGCCATTCCACGACACTTGCGCGGAATTGCTTTGCTTCATCATCATCAATAGAAATATACGTGCCATCTGCTGCTGGTGTCATACAAGACATCACCAGACGACCGCGTGTATCTTCCGCGTTCTGATATTGCTTCACCGCACACTGGCGGCAAGCGCCAACGCTTCCCAGCGCTGGATGCCAGCAAAAATAAGGTATATCAAGCCCCAATGAGAGGCAGGCTTGTAACAGGTTATCAGCCCCGTTTACATCATATTTTTTGCCGTCTACATATATCGTAGCCATAGTCAGCATGCTTCCCAATGGCCTGCCGTGGCAGGCGTTAATCAAAATTCTGCTTTACGCAAACAAGCCTTACCAACGCTGTTTGAGCAAGTTTGGTTGAATACCCGCAATCAGGCTGGTATTGCCGTAGTCTTTAGTTACAATTCCCGCTTCAAATTCTTCGCGGAAATATTTGATAGCACTCTGTAAAGGCTCTACGGCACCGGGTGCATGGGCACAGAAAGTTTTGCCGGGGCCGAGGAAACGACAGAGTTGTTCTAAAGTCTCGATATCACCAGGCTGGCCTTTACCGTTCTCAATAGCACTGAGGATTTTGACACTCCACGGCAAACCATCACGGCATGGTGTACACCAGCCACAAGATTCACGAGCGAAGAATTCTTCAAGATTGCGGGTCAGGGAAACCATATTGATTTCATGATCCACTGCCATTGCCAGTGCAGTTCCCAAACGGCTACCCGCTTTGGCAATATGCTCAAAATCCATTGGCAGATCCAAATGATCTGTTGTCAGGAAATCGGTTCCTGCTCCTCCTGGTTGCCATGCCTTGAATTTCAGGCCATCACGCATCCCGCCCGCATAGTCTTCAAGAATTTCACGAGCTGTCGTACCAAAAGGCAGTTCCCAAACACCCGGATTTTTGACGCGGCCAGAAAAGCCCATCAGTTTGGTGCCGGCATCTTTACTTTTGCCTTCACTCAAACCGATATACCACTCTTTTCCATGCTCAATAATTGCAGGAACGTTGCACAGGGTTTCGACGTTGTTGACGCACGTTGGTTTTCCCCATACGCCAGAAGTCGCAGGAAATGGAGGTTTTGAACGTGGGTTTGCCCTGCGCCCTTCAAGGGAGTTAATCAGTGCGGTTTCTTCACCACAGATATAACGACCCGCGCCGGTATGAACAAATAGTTCAAAATCAAAACCACTGCCCAAAATATTCTTGCCAAGCAGCCCCGCGGCTTTAGCCTCTTCAATTGCCCTGCGCAGATAAACAGCCGCTTCGACATACTCACCACGCAGAAAGATGTAGCCACGATATGCTTTCAGCGCAAAAGCACTGATAAGCATACCTTCCACCAACAGGTGAGGCAGTTGTTCCATCAACAGGCGGTCTTTGTAAGTGCCCGGCTCCATCTCATCCGCATTACACAGCAAGTAGCGGATATTCATGCTTTCGTCTTTTTTTGGCATCAGGCTCCATTTCAAGCCTGTTGAGAAACCCGCACCGCCACGACCTTTTAAGCCAGCATCCTTAACCAGCGCGGTAATTTCATCGGGAGCCATGCCCTTTAGTGCTTTTTCGGCTCCTTTATAACCATTTTGGCTTCGGTATTCATCCAGCCAGACAGGTTGTTGGTCATCACGCAACCGCCATGTCAGGGGATGAGTTTCCGCTGCGCGGATAATTTCTTTCACTCCTGAGTGCGTTGTCATGGATACTGCTCCAGTAGTTTTTCAATCTCTTCGGGTTTCACGTAACTGTGAGTGTCCTCATCAATCATCATGGTTGGACCCTTGTCACAGTTACCCAAACAGCAGGTTGGCAACAATGTGAAGCGTCCATCTGTCGTGGTTTGCCCCGGACGAATGTTCAGTTGAGACTCTATCGCTTCCTGAACGCCCTGATAGCCCGTGATATGACATACAACGCTGTCACAATAACGGATAATGTGACGCCCTACTGGCTGCCGGTAAATCTGGCTGTAAAACGTCGCCACACCTTCCACATCACTGGCTGGGATACCCAAAACTTCAGCAATGGCATAAATGGCACCATCCGGTACCCAACCACACTGCTTTTGTACAATTTTCAGTGCTTCAATTGACGCAGCACGCGGATCTTCGTAGTGGTGTTTTTCTTGCTCAATGGCATTACGTTCTTCCGCACTCAACACAAATTCATCTGGTGTCTGAGCGTCCGTTACGTTAACCACATCAAGACGTGCTTGCTTGTTGGCGTTAAATTCACTTTGCATCGTTAGCGATCCACATCAGACATAACAAAATCGATACTACCCAGATAGACGATAAGGTCAGAAACCAGGCTGCCGCGGATCACCGATGGTATTTGCTGCAAGTGAGCAAAACTTGGTGTACGAATGCGGGTACGATAGCTCATAGTGCTACCATCACTGGTCAGGTAATAACTGTTGATACCTTTAGTCGCTTCGATCATCTGGAATGATTCATTGGCAGGCATGACGGGTCCCCATGACACTTGCAAGAAGTGGTTAATCATGGTTTCGATGTGCTGTAAAGTCCGTTCTCTCGGTGGTGGTGTGGTTAGTGGATGATCAGCCTTGAATGGACCTTCTGGCATATTTTTGAGGCACTGCTCAAGGATGCGCATACTCTGACGGATTTCTTCCACTTTCAGTATGGCACGGTCATAGCAATCGCCATTATAACCTGTTGGTACTTCAAAATCGAAATTTTCATAGCCGGAATAAGGACGCCATTTACGCACATCAAAGCCAATACCGGTTGCACGTAGCCCTGCACCGGTAACTCCCCAGTCCAAAGCCTGTTTAGCATTGTAAGCCGCTACTCCAACAGAACGCCCTTTAAGGATACTGTTTTTCAGTGCTGCTTTGACATAAGAATTCAAACGCTTTGGCAGCCAGTCCAGCAATTCACGTAAAAGCTTTTCCCAGCCGCGTGGCAAATCATGGGCAACACCACCGATTCGGAACCACGCTGGATGCATACGGAACCCAGTAATTGCCTCAACAACATCGTAAACTTTCTGTCGGTCAGTAAAGGCAAAGAAGACGGGGGTCATCGCACCAACGTCTTGGATAAATGTGCTGATATAAAGCAGATGGCTATTAATGCGGAACAGTTCAGACAGCATGACACGAATTGTTTTCACGCGATCTGGTACTTCAATACCTGCCAGCTTCTCAACCGCCAGCACATAAGGCATTTCGTTAACACATCCCCCCAGATATTCGATACGATCGGTATAAGGGATATAACTGTGCCATGACTGACGTTCACCCATTTTTTCGGCGCCACGATGGTGGTAGCCAATATCAGGTACGCAATCAATGATTTCTTCGCCATCAAGTTGTAGAATAATGCGAAATGCACCGTGAGCGGAAGGATGGTTTGGGCCAAGGTTAAGGAACATGAAGTCTTCATTATCAGTACTACGCTTCATGCCCCACTCTTCTGGTTTGAAAGTCAGGGCTTCCATCTCCAGATCTTCTTTCTGCTTCGTCAACATGAAAGGATCGAATTCCGTGGCACGCGCAGAATATTCCTTGCGCAACGGATGACCTTCCCATGTCGGCGGCATCAAAATACGGCGCAAATTTGGATGGCCATTGAATGTAATACCGAACATTTCCCACGTTTCACGTTCATACCAATTAGCATTCGGGAAAATTGACGTGATAGTTGGGATATTCAGGTCTTGTTCAATGAGCGCAACTTTCAACATAATGTCACGGTTACGCTCTATGGAAATCAAGTGATAAAACACCGAAAAGTCGGTCGCAGGCAAACCTTGTCGGTGAGAGCGCTGACGCTCATCGACACCATGCAAGTCAAACAGCATGACGTAAGGTTTGGGCAACTTTTTCAGGAATGTTATTACTTCCAGTAACTGTATCCGCTTAACCCAAACAACAGGCATACCGGTACGGGTCGGTTGGATGGTAAAGGCATCCGGGCCAAATTGACGGTTAAGCTCGCTCACAATAGGATCATCAAGATGATCTCGTGTTTCCCAAGCAGGTCGTGCGCTTTCTTGCGCTATCTGATCTGTCATCATTCTTCACCACAACGCTTGATCAGGGTTTTTGTGATCGCAACACATTGCTCTGGTTACGCTATATGGCTAAAAGCCTTAAATTTCGTCTGGAGTACGCAGATTTTTCACTGCAATACGTTCACCACGCTTCCGTTCTCTTTCTGATTGCATATTTGCGCGGTAAACCCCCTGATCGCCAACAACCCAAGACAGCGGGCGTCGTTCTTTGCCTATAGACTCTTGCAACAACAGCAGTGCCTGCATATAGGCTTCTGGACGAGGAGGACAGCCAGGGATATAAACATCAACGGGGATAAACTTATCAACCCCTTGAACCACAGAATAAATATCGTACATACCACCGGAGTTTGCACAGGCTCCCATTGAAATAACCCACTTAGGTTCCAGCATTTGATCGTACAGACGTTGAATGACGGGAGCCATTTTGACAAAGCAGGTGCCAGAAATCACCATGAAATCAGCCTGACGGGGAGATGCTCGTAATACTTCTGCACCAAAACGAGCAACATCGTGAACCGCGGTGAATGACGTAACCATTTCCACATAACAGCAAGAAAGCCCGAAGTTATAGGGCCACAGGGAGTTTTTCCTTCCCCAATTCACCATATCATGCAAAGCATGTTCCAATTTTCCCATATAGACACTACGGTGAACGTGCTGCTCTAAGGGATCGCTGACAGTTTCCTGTTTTTGCAGGGGATAACGGTCATTCTCACCGTTCGGATCTATGCGGGTGAGCGTATAATCCATCTTTATGCCTCGCTATTACTGCATATGACTGTTGTTGGTATAAGTATCAGCACTTGGTTTACTGACCTGACGTTTTGAACGTGCAGGTGTCCAATCCAACGCTCCAATGCGCGCCAGATAAACCAAGCCTGTCAATAACACCAAAATGAAAATACTTGCTTCGGCAAAGCCTAGCCAACCGCTCTCTTTGATTGAGACGGCCCATGCATACAAGTAAAGGGCTTCAACATCGAAGATAACAAAGAACATGGCAACCAGATAAAACTTCGACGACAGGCGTAAACGAGCACTGCCGACAGAATCAATACCTGATTCATAAGGTACGTGTTTTGCCCTGGCTTTCGCTCTGCCTCCCATGAAGTACCCGCCCAGTAACATGAGCATACACAAACCAAGAGCACCTATTAGGAAAACCGCAAACGCCCAGTGATGGGCTAAAATTCCAGTGGATGTAGACATACTCGTTGCTTACTCATCAAAAGTGGTGTCAAGGTATCTGCTCTTTTTGCCGGCAGTGTTGCACCACATCGATTCATGGGAAGGGATAACAACCAAATCAGAAACAGCGCTAATCAATATATTTCATCGCTTGAATCGCCTTGGTTTTTATTCCTCTCAATATATTTGCCATAACGGCAAAAACACTCATTTATTTATTTACAAACAACAAACCATTAGTTAACAGATTATGCTGGTATATCGCTAAAACGTGTCAGTCGTATAAAAAAACATCTTCCTGACATAACCAGTCTAACCGATAACTCGACTTTCCTACACCATTATCGCAGGAAAAACCTGTCTTTCCACTGCACTACTTGGGGTATTTTTATGATCAAGTGCACAGTTTCATTGAAAAACATTCAACAGATGAACGTAATTCATTCAATTCCTAATAAATTTTTTCTAAAAAGAACTATTGATGTGCGATAAGAAAGCTATTTCTGAAAACAGATTTATTTTATCAATTTAGAAAAATAAAATTTGTTAACAAAGCAACATTCTTTTAACTAAAATTCGAAAGATATAGGAAAATTATTAGGGTATATTTCTTGTTGGAAATATCAGAAATGGGAATGAAAACCGGAGAGGATTATTAATAAACAATTAACAACAGGCTAATATCTCCACAAGTAAAATGGAAATATTAGCCTATAAACACATAAAACTTATTCGTCTATATCTTCAACAGAAGTTTCATCAATTACTTCAGTTGATTTGATAGGTTCAATAGAATCAATAGATTCAATAGACTCATCTATTTCATCTGATTCATCAGACTGAGACGACGTTACGGTATAAGGTGTTTTCTTATTTTCTATTGCATCAAAAACAGTCAGGACTGATTCATTCTGCTCATTACTGTTACGATACAAGAAGAATTGAATTTCCGGCAGACGTGGTAAACCGTCAGCTTCACCTAAAATTCTCAGGTCTGCATTATGCATTTCCAGAGGGCGAGCGGTAATACCAACTTCTGCGTTCACAGCCGCACGAATAGCAGATAAGGAGGCAGCTTCATATGCAACGCGACATGAAATACCTGCCATATGCAGCGTATCCAGAGCAATCTCGCGGAAAGGATTAGTTTCATCCATTACAACCAACGGGATAGGTTCGTTCGTCCGCAATTGGAAATCTGGTGCGCAGTGCCATAAAACAGGCGAAGAACGTAAGATCGTTTTAGGATGGTGGTTAATTTTTGCTGTGGTTAATGCCAAATCAATCTCATGGTTATCCAACATGCTTTCGATAAATTGAGCACGCTTAATGCGTACATCAACGGCCACACGTGGATAGACAGAAGCAATACGGTTCAATAAGAAAGGAAGTAATGTATCAACAGCGTCATCAGATACACCTATTCTCAATTCACCTTCTGCATCATTGTAGGTCAATGATGCTGTTGCATCATCATTAGCACGAAGAATCTGACGTGCATAACCAAGAAGTTGAAGCCCGTACTCGGTCAGAAGCTTATTGCGGCCGTGGCGAGCAAATAACTCTCTCCCCACGAGCTGTTCCAACCGCTGCATTTGCTGACTAACAGCTGACTGCGTTCTGGAAACAGCATTTGCTGCTGCTGCAAAAGTATTTAAGTCAGCAACGGCAACAAAAGTCCTCAACAGATCTAGATCGAGGTTTATTATCTGACGATTCGCATTTATCATCGCATATATTCGCTTTTTTCTGGTCTTTTTTTAATAGCTAATAGTACTAACCTGGTGTTGTTTCGTTACTTCAGCAGTATCAAATAAAATAATGCCAATTATGACATTACTCTACTCTATTTAATAGGGCAAAGATTACTGCATTTTTTTATCATTTAGATCATTATGGGTTTTATTTTCTCCTTTCTTAACAAAAATTATGCAATCCAAAAATAAATTAGAGATAAAACTCTATTTACATCACATAATCACCAATTTCCAGTACAAATATCCTTTTTCTGACTTACTTCAAAGAATAAAGTGATCTGAATTAGCCATACTTAACATCGCCACCTAATATTAGTATTTTTAATGAGTTAACTTTTCACTGAATAGGCCTGAAAATGTTATGGATAAGAATTCAAAAAAATTGTCAAACTATCATGTGATAAAGCCTAAATTAACTTTACGTCAACAAAGATAAATTATAAGAATACATTATACAAACCTTCTTACTTTTATTGACAATTTAAAATTTACTAAACATATAGGCTAAAAAACACCTGTCAAAATGTCATTTCCTTCATTTCTTGTCAACTAAAAACAAGCTATTATGCAAAATAAAAAACTAAAAAAACAAATATACTAAAAATAAAACACCAACAAATCAAGATAATTTAGAGAGCAAACTTATTCATTTATTCTTAAAACAACCGTTTTAACCAAAGATATCAAAGCCTCTTCAAAATGCAGATTGAGAAGAGTACATTGATTACTACACTTACATTGATTACCACACTTTTTATGCTGGGTAGTATCCAATTTTGCCAAGAGGTCAAGGCATCCTATGTTTTCCATTAATAAATCCAAAAAATTAGATAATGTCTGCTACGACATCCGAGGGAATACCCTCAAAGAAGCGAAGCGACTCGAAGAAGAAGGTAATAAGGTACTGAAATTAAATATTGGAAACCCAGCCCCATTTGGATTCGAAGCGCCTGATGAAATTTTAGTCGACGTCATCCGTAATCTACCAACAGCCCAAGGTTATTCTGACTCAAAAGGGTTGTATTCCGCACGCAAGGCGATCATGCAGCATTACCAAGCCAGAAATATGCTGGATGTTACTGTTGAAGATATCTTTATTGGTAACGGTGTTTCTGAACTTATCGTTCAATCCATGCAGGCTCTGCTGAATACCGGGGACGAAATGTTAGTTCCTGCACCCGACTATCCTCTTTGGACTGCGGCGGTCTCACTTTCCAGCGGTAATGCCGTCCACTATCTATGTGATGAGCAACAAGGGTGGTTTCCTGATTTAGATGACATCCGCCGTAAAATTACCCCGCATACCCGTGGCATTGTTATTATTAACCCGAACAACCCAACCGGAGCGGTATACAGTAAAGAATTGTTGCTGGAAATAGTAGAAATAGCCCGTCAACATAATCTGATTATTTTTGCCGATGAGATTTATGACAAGATTCTGTACGATGATGCCCAGCACCACTCCATCGCAGCATTAGCACCCGACCTCTTCACCGTGACTTTTAATGGCCTGTCTAAAACCTACCGTGTAGCTGGTTTCCGTCAGGGTTGGATGGTACTGAACGGCCCTAAAAAGCAAGCCAAGGATTATATTGAAGGGTTAGAAATGCTGGCATCAATGCGCCTTTGTGCCAATGTGCCAATGCAGCACGCGATTCAGACAGCATTAGGTGGCTATCAAAGTATCAGTGAATTTATTTTTCCAGGTGGCAGACTCTATGAACAGCGCAACCGTGCATGGGAATTGATTAACCAGATCCCAGGGGTCTCCTGTGTGAAACCAATGGGTGCTCTATATATGTTCCCGAAAATAGACACCAAACGCTTCAATATTCATGATGACCAAAAAATGGTATTAGATCTTTTACTAGAGGAAAAAGTTTTGCTGGTTCAGGGTACCGCATTTAATTGGCCGGCTCCTGACCATTTCCGCATTGTTACACTGCCACATGTTACTGACTTGCAAATGGCTATTGACAAATTTGCCCGTTTTATCGGTAACTATCACCAATAACCATAATATTCATTATTTAAAGCCTATCTCGGAAAGTATCAATAAACTAATGGGATAGGTTATTATATTGTTATCAAAAGTTTATTTCTTATTCACTGTTATTTCCCTATAAATGAATTTTCCATAAATCAATATTTCCTTTACTTTTTATGTTATAGATTGAGCGATGGAAGAAATATATTGAATTAAATTGACACCTAATAGGTTTACTTCCCCTTTCACTCCGCCCACAATCAATCAATATTATTCCGCTACAAGAGGAAATTATGAGTCATTTTTTCGCCCAATTATCCCGCCTAAAATTAATTAGCCGCTGGCCTCTTATGCGAAATGTGCGCACAGAGAATGTTTCAGAGCACAGTTTGCAGGTTGCTTTTGTCGCACATGCTCTGGCAATAATTAAAAACCGTAAATCCAATGGTAATGTCAATGCTGAACGGGTCGCTTTGCTGGCAATGTATCATGACGCCAGCGAAGTCATCACTGGGGATTTGCCAACACCCATTAAGTACTACAATCCTCAAATTGCCCATGAATATAAGAAAATAGAAAAAATAGCTCAACAAAAGTTATTGAATATGCTTCCAACTGAACTACAGGATGATTTTCGTTCTATCCTGGATGAACATCACCATACTGAAGAAGAAATCCGCATTATTAAGCAAGCTGATGCGTTATGTGCTTACTTGAAATGTCTGGAAGAACTCTCAGCGGGCAATACTGAGTTCAATCAAGCTAAAAACCGATTAGATAAAACACTGGCAGAACGTCGCAGCGAAGAAATGGATTATTTCATGGATGTATTCGTACCGAGTTTCAGCCTCTCACTCGATGAAATCAGTTCATAAGCGATGCCTTGCCACGACTGTAGTTATCCGGCAATAAGCATCCAGCAATAGTTATCCAGCTGCGCTCAGGTCAGCCACAATAATTCAATAATGTTAATCTATAACTCTAATGCAGCTCCATATTGATATTGGAGCTGCCCGATAGAAACATTAGAATGGGAAAAGTATTGGAATAATCGCCACGCTGATTCCCATAACAATTAACGTAAAAGGTACGCCAAGTTTCAGGAAATCGGCGAATCGATATCCACCAGGCCCAAGCACCAATGTATTAACCGGAGATGAAATCGGTGTCATAAATGCGGCTGAAGCCGCCACACCAATAATCATGGCAAAGGGTAGAGGAGAAACAGCCATTTCATTAGCAGCCGCAATCGCAATCGGAGCCATTAACACTGCCGTCGCCGTATTGGATATGAACAAACCGATAACAGCACAAAGTACAAACAAGCACATCAACATCACCCGCGGCCCCATATTACCTGCGATATCCATCAGCCCACGGACAATGAGGTCAATCCCCCCTGTTTTCTGTAATGCCAGCGCAAAAGGCATCATACCAACAATCAAAATAATACTCGGCCAGTGGATGGCACGATAAGCACTCTCCATATCAATACAGCGGAATTTCCCCATTAGCAAACAGGCAATTAACGCGGCAATAAAATTCGGGATTTCATTGGTCAGCATCATAGCAACCATCAAAACAAGGCAGAATAAGGCATGAGGCGCTTGTGAAGCTGCGGGAGCCGCACTTTCCACTTCAACGGGCAGATTCAGCACAATAAAATCGGGGGTTTTCGTTTTCAATGCACCGATCAATTTCCAATCGCCAATCACCAGCAACGTGTCACCAAGCAACAAGGATTCATCCACTAACTTCCCTTCCAACGCTTTTCCCCCACGACGAATTCCCACCACATTGAGTCCATAACGCGTGCGAAATTTCATACCACGCAATGATTGCCCCAAGAGGTCGGATTCAGGGATCACAGAAATCTCAGCCATACCGACATCACGGGACTGCTCGGAAAAATATTCCCCACGCAATACCATCGGTTCCAGCTGTTGTTCGCTGCAAAATTCCCGTAAATCAACATTACTATCCGACATATCCACCAGCAAGACATCATGCCTCCGCAGCTCTATATCGCCAGTGGCAGCAACCATCACCCGACGAAATTTACGCCAACGCTCAATGCCAATGACATTCGCACCATAGCCGACACGTAGCCCCAGTTCATCCAATGTATGCCCAATCAAGGGTGAATCTTGCCGGATAGCAAAACGACGAGCGCGACCAGACAGTTTATAGTCACGTATCAAATCACGGAATGTCCGATGATAACGTTTGTCCACTGTCTGGTGGTTTTTGCCCCCCAACCAACGACGAGCGACTAACATGTAAACCACACCGGCCATCAATACTAAAATGCCGATCGGTGTAATGGAGAAGAAATTAAAGCCCCGCAGACCTTCTCGCACCAGCTCACTATTGACAACCATATTGGGCGGTGTTGCTACTAAGGTCATCATGCCACTGATCAAGCCTGCAAATCCTAATGGCATCATCAATCGTCCCGGAGATATTTTCATTCTGGCGGCCACGCTCAAGACAACTGGAATAAATATTGCTACAACCCCGGTTGAACTCATAAAAGCGCCCAGTCCAGCAACCGATAGCATTAACCAAGTCAACATTTTGGTTTCACTGTTACCGGCGACACGAACCAACCAGTCCCCCATCTGATAAGCAACCCCGGTTCTCACCAGCCCTTCACCAATGACAAATAAGGCAGCAATCAATAACACATTGGGATCACTAAAACCGACAGTAGCTTCACTTAACGTCAGTGTGCCACTCAAGATAAATGCAATGATCACTAATAAAGCCACAACATCCATTCTGACTTTATTAGTGGTGAAAAGCACAATAGCTATCAATAACAGGGTTAATACCCACAATAATTCGCTATTCAATCTGGCCTCTATCAACGATATCTTTTAAATATGACCTATCCGCAATATCAAAAGACTACGGATACAAGCGTTAACAAGGTAAGTAGACCATTTTTCTCAGGGAGAATCCCACGTTATGATCAAGAAATGTCCTGATTTGTGATGTGTATTTTTTCATCCTTCAAGTTGCAGCGTTGTTAGCTGCAACTTGAAAGTTATTGGAGATAAAAAGTTATTGGGGATAAACAGCTATTGGGGATAAACAGCTATTGGGGATAAACAGCTATTAGACACAAAGAGCTATTGGGTATAAATCGATACATAACCACCAGATTTGACAATTTCAATATCTTCCAGATTAGTAATTGTCAAATGGACTTCATTACGACGCGGAATATCTGGCGAATCGTGGACGACAACAACCTGACAGCCCGCATCCAGCCCGGCATGAATTCCCGCAATAGCATCTTCAAAAACCACACACTCCTCCGGCAATAATCCCAGTTTTTTAGCGCCCAGCAAATAAGGTTCAGGGTTTGGTTTGCCATTTGTGACTGACTCTGCCGTTACCCAATGCGCGGGTTCCGGTAATTCCGCCATCTTATGACGTGCAGAGGCAAGAGGAACAGTCCCCGATGTCACAATTGCCCACGGAATGTCCAGCGCATTCAATTTATCAATCAGGGCAATGGCACCAGGCAAAGCAGTAATGCCTTCTGTATCTTCTGTTTCAATTTTTTCAATCCATTTGAAAGTGCTGGCGATCTCTTCTTCACTAGCATTTGGCATAAAATGCCGCAGGGATAATATTGCCGGAGTACCATGAACATAGTTCAATACTTCGTCTCTATCGATCCCCATCTTATCGGCAAACTGAATCCATGATCGCTCAACCGCAGGCAATGAATCGATCAGAGTACCATCCAAATCGAATAAAAAACCTCTGCATCTCAGTACCAAATCCGACTCCTTCAAACGCAACTATGCGTTAATAATTTGCTCAATCTCAACGGCGCTCAAATGGTATTGCCGAGGGCAAGAAAACCAAAGCGCCAACATACGCTGATACTTATCCCACATTGGTGCTTGGGCGTTAAAGCCATGGCCACCAGAATCAAAATGAGTATAGCGCCCCTCTGTATTCACCATAAAACGAACATAAGCAAGATAATGCGGTTCTGTCGCTGCATCAAAACCTAAAAAGGCCATACGGCGCTCATCCAGTTCCTGCCGATCTTTAAGATTACTTAATGAAATATGCAGCGCATGATACATTTCCATAATATTAATGATAGTGCGACAAGTCTCTTCGGATAACTCACCGAAATCGCGATCCAATTCACGCAATTGTAAACCAAAACCCCGTTCGATAATGGTTTGGTAACGACAATAACGTTCAGAATGTTCAGGCTCCAGCATGGACATGAGTTTGTATTGATTAGAGAGGATTAAGCGTTGTGCATGGGTCATTTCCATTGTGGAACTCCTTTAGGAAAGGGATCTATATTGACCGCATCATCGCACTACCCATTTTTTATGAGTAGCGCAAAACAACCATTTATTGATCTGAACAGGGGATTTATCAGTTAATTAATTCAAAAACCGCCAGAATAGGGGTTCCGGCGGTTTAAATATCATCAAAGAAAGAGTTATCCAATTGCCTAAATGCCCGTTTAAGCAATTCAGCCAGCGCAAAGTAAGTCGGGGTATTTTCTACAGGCGCCATTGCAATCCCTGCCTGAGCAAATTTTTCCCGAATTTCATAAAACCATTGCAGCAATCTTTCCGGTAACGGTGTTACCGCGCGTTTTCCCAACCACCATAACCCCTGCAATGGCAGACTACAGGCAAACAACGCTGTCGCTACCGTTGGCCCCAATTGACCACCCAGAGCGATTTGCCATGTCAAAGTAAAAATTGCTAATGGCGGCATAAACCGGATACCAAAGCAAGTTGCCTTAATCACACGATTTTCAGGAAAAATAGGTGCAAGCTGTTTTGCCAGTGGCCAGATTTTCAAATATTGTTGCCCTAATTGCATTCGTTTAAACCAACCTTGATTAACAGGTGGTGTCGTGTTCATCATGACCTCAATCAATTAAAGGTATAATTTTTAAAAAATACCTACAAAAGATAAAATCTTTTTTGTAGTATTAATACTATTAAGTATATTTTGTCTTTATTGCTAGCAAACTGTATCCTACACAGACTTTTATGTTGTTACAGTAGCAAAACAGGAATTTTGACCTTTTTCGCAACAATTGGATTCGGTTTGTTAAAAAATTATTTTATTTTTTAACATTGTTCTCATTTTAAGATTAGATCACAACAAGATAATAGGTATTTCCATGTCAAGTAAGCTGGTACTGGTTCTGAACTGCGGTAGCTCCTCTCTGAAATTCGCTATCATCGACCCTGCCAATGGTGAAGAATATCTTTCTGGTTTAGCTGAGTGCTTTAGCCTGCCTGAAGCTCGTATTAAATGGAAAATGGATGGCGCAAAAAACGAAGCTGCTTTAGGTGCCGGCGCAGCGCACAGCGAAGCGCTGAACTTCATTGTTAATACTATTTTGGCTGAAAAACCAGAACTTTCTGCACAGATTTCATCCATCGGTCACCGCATTGTTCACGGTGGTGAGAAATTCACTTCTTCTGTGATTATCACCGATAAAGTTATCAAAGGTATTGAAGCGGCTATTCCATTCGCACCACTGCACAACCCAGCTCACTTGATAGGTATTGCAGAAGCGGAAAAAGCATTCCCTCATCTGGTTGAGAAAAACATTGCAGTATTTGACACTGCATTTCACCAGACTATGCCGGAAGAAGCCTACCTGTACGCACTGCCTTACAATCTGTACAAAGAGCATAGCATCCGTCGCTACGGCGCACATGGCACCAGCCATTTCTATGTTTCCCGCGAAGCAGCTAAAATGCTGAACAAGCCAGTTGAAGAACTGAATGTCATCACCTGTCATTTAGGCAACGGTGGTTCTGTTTCTGCAATTGTTAACGGTCAGTGTGTTGATACTTCCATGGGTCTGACTCCACTGGAAGGTCTGGTCATGGGTACCCGCAGTGGTGACATCGATCCAGCTATCGTATTCCACCTGCACGATGCAATGGGTATGAGCATCGCTCAGATCAACACTCTGCTGACCAAAGAGTCAGGCTTCCAAGGCCTGACCGAAGTCACCAGCGATTGCCGTTACGTAGAAGATAACTACGAAACCAAAGCTGATGCTAAGCGTGCTATGGATGTTTACTGCCATCGTCTGGCTAAATACATCGGCGCATACAGCGCACTGATGGAAGGCCGTCTGGACGCGATTATCTTCACTGGTGGCATCGGTGAAAACTCCGCACTGGTTCGTGAACTGACCATGAAGAAAGTCGCTCTGCTGGGCTTCGAATATGACCACGAGCGTAACCTTTCAGCTCGCTTCGGCAAATCAGGCGTTATCACTACAGATAACAGCCGTCCTGCTCTGGTTATCCCAACCAATGAAGAATTGGTCATTGCTCAGGATTCAGCACGCCTGACTGCCTAAGCCGCATGATTTTCAAGAGCCGCCGGCAATGCTGGTGGTTCTGTATTCATGAGTACATATCATAAGTACATTGATTAATATTTTCTTAATAAATATTTCATTAATAAATATTGCGTTGGCTCATGGTTCGTGTTTCGTCTATTTATATAGCATTGAATATATCGCACTGAGTCACATTTATTGACTGACGAGCAACCGTTAAAGAGGTTTCCGTGTCCCGTACAATTATGTTAATCCCTACTGGCACCAGCGTTGGTTTAACCAGTGTCAGTCTGGGTGTTATTCGCTCCATGGAGCAAAAAGGCGTTCGTCTGAGCGTTTTCAAACCTATCGCACAACCACGTCACACTGGTTCTCAGGATCAAACCACCTCCATTATCCGTTCACACTCAAGCATCCATACTGCTGAACCTCTGGATATGGCGCATGTGGAATCAATGCTGACCACTAACAAAAAAGACGTGTTGATGGAAGAGATCGTGGCGCATTACCACGAAAACACCAAAGATGCCGAAGTCGTTCTGATTGAAGGTCTGGTTCCGACTCGCAAACATCCGTTTGCCCAATCTCTGAATTATGAAATTGCTAAAACCCTGAATGCAGAAATCGTATTTGTGACTGCATTGGGTACTAACAGTCCGGAACAGCTGAAAGAGCGTATTGAACTGAGCCGCGCTGAATACGGCGGTATCAAGAATCAAAACATTATCGGTGTTATTGTCAACAAACTGAATGCACCAGTTGACGACCAAGGCCGCACCCGCCCAGATTTGTCTGAGATTTTTGACGAATCAACCAAAGCGACTATTGCACACATCGATCCAAAAACCATCTTCAAAAACAGCCCACTACCAATTCTCGGCTGCATTCCATGGAGTTTCGATCTGATCGCTACCCGTGCGATTGATATGGCCAAGCACCTGAAAGCTGACATCATCAATGAAGGTGACATCGAAAGCCGTCGCATCAAATCCGTGACTTTCTGTGCCCGTAGCATTCCTAACATGCTGGAATACTTCCGTCCGGGTTCTCTGCTGGTGACTTCTGCTGACCGCCCTGACGTACTAATCACTGCGTGTCTGGCTGCCATGAACGGCATTGAAGTTGGTGCTGTATTGCTGACCGGTGGTTACTCAATTGATGAGCCTATCCGTGAACTGTGCGAACGCGCGTTCAACACTGGCTTGCCAGTTTTCACTGTGAAAACCAATACATGGCAAACTTCCCTGAACCTGCAAAGTTTCAGCCTCGAAGTTCCAGCCGATGATCACGAGCGTATCGAAAAAATCCAGAACTACGTTGCACAACACATCAGCAACGAGTGGATCGATTCTCTGGCGGCAACATCAGAGCGCCCAAATCGCCTGTCTCCACCAGCATTCCGCTATCAGCTGACCGAGCTGGCTCGCCAGGCAGGCAAGCGTGTCGTCCTGCCAGAAGGTGACGAACCACGTACTGTAAAAGCAGCAGCTATCTGTGCTGAGCGTGGCATAGCAGAATGTGTCCTGCTGGGCGATCCAGAAGAAATCCGTCGTGTGGCTGCGGCTCAAGGTGTTGAGCTGGGAGCAGGGATTGAGATCGTTAATCCAGCGGCAGTACGTGAACGTTATGTTCCACGTCTGGTTGAGCTGCGTAAGAACAAAGGCATGACCGAAGTGGTTGCCCGCGAACAACTGGAAGACAACGTGGTTCTGGGCACAATGATGCTGGAACAAAACGAAGTTGACGGTCTGGTTTCCGGTGCGGTTCATACCACTGCTAACACCATTCGTCCGCCATTGCAGTTAATTAAAACTGCGCCAAACAGCTCACTGGTTTCTTCTGTCTTCTTCATGTTGCTGCCAGAGCAAGTATTGGTTTACGGTGACTGTGCGATCAACCCAGATCCAACCGCAGAGCAACTGTCTGAAATCGCTATTCAATCTGCAGATTCTGCGAAAGCATTTGGTATCGAACCTCGCGTTGCGATGATCTCCTACTCCACCGGTAGCTCTGGTGCAGGCAGCGATGTTGAGAAAGTTCGCGAAGCAACCCGTCTGGCACAGGAAAAACGTCCAGATCTGATCATCGACGGCCCATTGCAGTACGACGCAGCTATCATGGCCGACGTGGCGAAATCCAAAGCGCCAAACTCACCAGTTGCCGGTCAGGCTACCGTGTTTATCTTCCCGGATCTGAACACCGGTAACACCACTTATAAAGCGGTACAACGCTCTGCGGATCTGGTCTCCATCGGGCCAATGCTGCAAGGTATGCGCAAGCCAGTTAACGATTTGTCCCGTGGCGCACTGGTTGATGATATCGTTTATACCGTTGCACTGACTGCAATTCAGGCAACTCAGCAAGAAAACGCATAATTTTCTGGTTGCATAAAATATGCCCCACGCCAATAGCATGGGGCTATTTTTTTATGATGTACCCTGAACAACCTATCTTCCTGATAACTAAATATCTGACTTCCTCGGTCTCGATAATACATTCGCTCATATATCGCCCAAAAAACCGTTAAATTTTATCATTACTATAATGGCTATCATCCTGCTAATTCCTGCTGTCATGGTAGCTGTTCGTATGGGGAAAAACGCTCGTTCAAAACTGTTTTGTCAGTAACAGGGCATTTCAAAACACGGCTTTTTTTGAGAGCTGTGGCTGTGATTCCACTTTTTTTCATAATGCCTCTTTATTAGAAAAACAGTATTAAAAAATAGTATTTAAAAATAACATTAAAAATCAATATGGCCTTATTTTATTCCCTGTTGTTTTCAATAATACTAATTTACCATTTCATCATGAGTACTTCTCTGTTGCTGATTTTTCCGCTTACGCCACAAAATTTCCAATATCACAAACCACACTGGCGTACCATATAATGCAATACGGGTGTCATAATCAAAGATCATAATAACCACCGTAAAGACAAAAAATATCAAAGTACACCAGGTCATGGGAATCCCCATCGGCATTTTATAGATGGATTTTTCATGCAGGTCAGATCGTTTCTTTCGGTAAGCCAGATAAGCAAGCAATATCATACACCAGCTGTAAATAACCATAATGGCTGCTACTGTAGTCACAATAGTAAATAATTTCATTACATTGGGGATGATAAACAACAAGAATACACCACTTGCCATGCAAAAAACCGAGAACATCAAACTGAAAACAGGTACTGCGCTTTTTATAGAAAGTTGCCCAAATTTACTATGCGCCAATTTTTCTGTCGACAATCCATAAAGCATTCGGGTGCAGGCATATAACCCACTGTTCGCTGAAGACATAGCCGAAGTCAACGCAACAAAATTTATCACCGCTGCTGCTGCCGGCAATCCGGCCAGTGCAAACAATGTCACAAATGGGCTGACATCTGGTGAAATATGTGGCCACGAAGTAACAGCAATAATGCACATGATGGAAAGTACGTAAAAAATGATTACCCTAATAGGAATGCTGTTGATCGCTTTCGGTAAAACTTTCTCTGGCTCTTTGGTTTCAGCCGTCACAGTGCCAATCAGCTCGATACCTGTAAAAGAGAAAATGGCAATCTGAAAACCCGCCAGAAATCCGAATACGCCGTTAGGCAGGAATACTTCAGGTTCCGTCAAATGACGAACAGAAGCTGTCACGCCATTCGGTGAAGTCCATCCCACAAAAACCATACTAATACCAACGATAATCAAGGCAACTATCGCTACGACTTTAATCATGGCAAACCAGAATTCCGCCTCACCAAACAGCCGCACTGAAAAAAAGTTACATAAGCACATTAACCCCAGGGTAAACAGTGCCGTTAGCCAGAGCCAACTATCGGGGAACCAATACTGAATATACCCGCCGCATACCACAACATCAGCAATACAACTGACAACCCAGCTCATCCAATAGGTCCATCCCAGAAAATAGCTGGCTTTATCCCCAAGATAATCAGCTACAAAATCGGCAAACGTCCTATAATCCAGTTTAGAGAGCAATAACTCCCCCATTGCCCTCATTACCATAAAGGCAAAAAAGCCAATCAAAAGATAAGTCAGGATAATTGAAGTCCCTGATACGGCAATAGTTTTCCCAGTGCCCATAAACAATCCCGTACCAATAGCACCTCCAATTGCGATCAACTGGATATGACGTTTACCTAATCCACGATGAAGTTTCTGCGCACCTGTGGATTGTTCCACAGGTGTTTTTAATGGTTTCGTCATCAATAACCTCTACGGCTTGTTTTTTTATGAATTGATTATGTTACTTTCGCCAACAACAAGCCTGCCCGCAGCCCAATAGCAACATGAGCATTAGGAAACAGAATAAAGTTTGCGGGAGACGTGATTTTCCAAGATTGATTTTGCTGGCGGGCAATTTCAAAACCTTCCGGTAATTCAGTAAAGTTTTTCGTATCCTCCGGAATATTGAGCTGAAAACTGTCGTGTTTTTTGATAATTGCATCAACCACACGGTAGCGTTCAAGTGTTGGTTTCTCTCGTTTAATTGAAAACAATCCAGCGATTAAATCCTGCAAGGCCGCAGTAATATTACTGAACCTTGCCAACTCGTTTTGTCCAAAAGGAAGTACTTTACCTATTTCCAACGTGCAACTGTCTGCATTGAAATATTCACTGGTAAAGTTACTGAACGTACCTCCTACCTTATTATGAAATACCAGAGCATCAATATCGCTATCTTCCAACCATTGTAAGAAATCAGCGGCATATTCACGCGGCTGGTAGGGAAGTAAAGCAAATTGCTCATGGCAGGAACCTCGAATGGCGGTGTGAAGATCAAGGTGTCTGTGTCTGGTTGATGCCATAACCGCTGGTTCATTAAAAAACTGACGGATAACAGACTCCAATTCCATTGCGCGCTTCGATTCATTCCCCAAAGGAAAATTTTGGTAACGGCCGCCAAACATGCGGTTGAGATCATTATCAATATATCGCCGCCCTTCACGCATGGCAGGTAGGTTGCCGAATATCAACAGAAGATTATGCTTCAACGGTAAGTGTCCCTGCGCCAGTTGTGATAATAACTGGATCAGTATTTCCACAGGTGCTGTTTCGTTACCATGAATTCCGGCTGAGATAATCAGCGTATCCACTGTTTTCTCTTGTGAAGATGATTGTTGTGACTGTTGTAATTCTTGTGGCAGTGGTAATTCTTGTGATCGTGGTAATAGCTGCAACACGCCTTCCGCCAACCACGATGATTTAATTGTTGGCGGAAAACACAAATTGTTTTCGATTTTGTTTTCAAACAAGCTGTTTTCAAACAGTTTATTTTCAAGTAATAAGGCCAATAAATCCATTTTATCTCCTGATTAGCGCTGAAACTCGTATATCGAACCAAGCTTGAGGATCTGCGTCAGTTCATCAAGGGCAGAATAGACTTCGCTTAACAATTGCGGATCAACTAAATCAGCCGCATACAAAGAATCACGATAATGGCGCTCAACCCATACCGTCAGGCGTTGATAAAGTTCTGGTGTCATTAAGGTAGCAGGATTGACTGCCGCCAATTCTTGTTCGTTCAAAACAACCCTGAGCCGCAAACAAGCTGGCCCACCGCCATTGCGCATACTCTCCCGCAAATCAAAGAAATGGAGCTTACTGATAGGGGAATTTCCTTGCGCAATCAACTCTTGTAAATAAGCTGAGACATTGTGATTTTGGCGGCACTCTTCCGGTAAAATCAACATCATGCTGCCATCTGGCTGGCTTAATAATTGACTGTTAAACAAGTAAGATTCCACCACATCTTGAATTTTGACTTGCTCAGTAGGAACTTCAATCGCAGTCAAGGTATGCCCGAGCTGAGCCATTTTTTCCCCTAACTCACTCAATACTGATCGCTGATTCAAGAAAGCCTGCTGATGGTAGAAAAGCACATTACGATTGCTGACTGCGATAACATCGTTGTGAAAAACACCACTATCAATGGCAACAGGATTTTGTTGGGCAAATACGGTTCTGGAACTTTCAAGCTGATGCAGGCGGGCAACAGCCTGACTCGCCTCCAGCGTCTGCCGTGCTGGATAGCGCTCAGGCGCAATACCTTCCTGTAATGCTTTGCGTCCATAGACAAATAACTGTACGCCTGCTTCGCCATATTCGCCGCAAAAACGATTATGGTTCGCTGCCCCTTCATCTCCCCAATCCGCATGTTGTGGCAGAGGATCATGATGGGTGAAATAATTTTGATCAGGAAAAGTTGCTTTCAGGGCACGTGAAGTAGTGATGCTTTCCAGAGAACGATGTAACTTATTATTTAAATTTGCCACCGTAAAATGGACACGCTGATCCGCACTATCTGCTGAAGGAGAAACCGTTGCTGCATTTGCAGTCCACATGGAAGAAGCAGAACTGAGATTGGACAGCAATAATGGGGAATATTGCGCTGCTTTATTGAGTACCTGTTCGTCACTGCCCGTAAATCCCAGCTGCCTCAATGCCGGGAGATTAGGGCGTTGCTGCGGGGGCAAAACCCCCTGCACCAACCCCATATCAGACAATGCCTTCATTTTCATCAATCCCTGAAGTGCGGCTTTGCGGGGATTGGACACTTGTCCCCGATGATTCATGGAAGCCTCATTTCCCATAGATAGTCCGGCGTAATGGTGGGTCATTCCCACCAGACCATCAAAATTTGCTTCAATTCCCGACATAATCACCTCTAACACCCTATTTATTAATGAAAAAATTAAGGCTGAAAGAAATCAAGCCCTGGAGCCAGTGTTTCCGGCAGAATCAAATTGTCAGCTGTCAGGGATGCCATCGGCCAAGCGCAATAATCTGCGGCATAATAAGCGCTAGGGCGATGATTTCCCGATGCCCCAATACCCCCAAATGGTGCTTTACTGGATGCCCCCGTCAGTGGCTTATTCCAATTCACAATTCCCGCTCTCGCTTCCTGCAATAATCGCTGGAACAAAGAGGCATCAGGAGAAATCAAACCAGAAGCCAGCCCAAACCGAGTGTCATTCGCAATCGAGATGGCTTCATCGAAAGTGGCATAGCGCGTTAAAGTCAGCAGAGGGCCAAAATATTCTTCATCGGGGACATTTTTGACCTTGGTCATGTCAATAATGCCGGGAGTCATAAAGGTTGAATGCGGATCAGGCTGGGTTAAGGTGAGCAAAGCAATCCCCCCTAAAGCCAGCAACTTAGACTGAGCTTCCTGCAAACTTTCCGCTGCCGCCAAAGAGATTACACCACCCATAAAAGGCTGAGGCTCAGCATCCCAACGAGAAGGAACAATCCGACCTACGGCATCAAGCAATCGTTGGATCAACGCATCTCCTTTCTCTCCCTGTTTCACCAGCAACCTGCGGGCACATGTACAGCGCTGGCCTGCGGAGATAAAAGCGGATTGGATAATGGTGTAAACTGCTGCCTCAATATCATCATAATCATCCACAATCAGGGCGTTGTTTCCCCCCATTTCCAACGCCAGCATTTTCTCTGGCTGACCTGCCAGCACGCGATGGAAGTGAAATCCCGTTGCGGCACTACCGGTAAACAGCACACCATCAATTTCACGGCTGTCCAACAACGCTCCGCCGGTTTCCTTTCCCCCTTGAACCAGATTCAGAACGCCTACTGGCAACCCCGCCTTGATCCATAACTCTACGGTTTTTTCCGCTGTTATTGGTGTCAATTCACTGGGTTTGAACACGAGTGTATTACCAGCGATCAACGCAGGAACAATATGCCCATTCGGCAAATGACCAGGAAAATTATAGGGACCGAAGACAGCCATGACGCCATGAGGACGATGCTGTAATATTGCCTTACCATCAGGCATGGGCATTTCAGAATATCCTGTCCGCTCTTCCCATGCTTCTACGGAGATGGCAATTTTACCCATCATGGATTGGACTTCTGTCCGTGTTTCCCACAGTGGTTTACTCGTTTCTTCACTGATCACACGGGCGATATTTTCTTTTTCCTGTTTTAACAGCTCAGCGAATGTTTGAATAATTGCAATACGTTTTTCAACCACTAAACGGGACCACTCTGGAAATGCCTTACGGGCTGATTGGCAAGCATCATCCACCTGACGGGCAGAAGCCCCATTCGCCTGCCATAAAAGCTGTTGATCAACAGGAGAGTATTTAGTGACAGGCAAACCCTGCCCTGCAATCCATTCACCGCCAATGTAATTTGCTTGATGATTCATTATGAAAAGCCCTTAATTGTGAAAGCCCTTATTGTGAAAACACTTTTAATTGTGAAAAAACTAAGAAGTGAAAACATTTAAGAGCAAAGAGAAACAAAGCGGATTGGATCGCCATCACTCACATGAAGCTCATCCATCTCAGCTGAGGTCAGACCTAGTTCATCCCCTTCCACAGGCTGGGAAATATTCAAAAGTAACGCTCTGAATTCCTGAAAATGCAGATTAGATACAATGCACTGTATGCCATCCTGCGGACGGTGGAGATCTGTAATTTTTTTAACATGTACAAGCCGACTGGCTTTGACTGTGCGTACATTGTCAATTTCCGCATCCAAGATGGCACCGGCATCAAAAATATCGACGGCACCGTTATAAGAGAAACCTTCTTTTTCTAAAATGACACGGGCAGGTACGGTATTCTCATGCACCTGACCGATGACCTGACGGGCGTCTTCAGATAATAGGGGGACATAAATCGGATAAAATGGCATTAACTCCGCAATAAAATTTTTTGTGCCAATCCCCGTTAAATAATCCGCTTGCTCAAAAGAAACATTAAAAAAGTGTTGTCCCAGCGCATTCCAAAACGGAGATTCCCCCTGTTTATTCACAACCCCGCGCATTTCCGCAAAAATAGATTTTGGGAAAAGATGTCTGAATGTAGAAATGAACAGAAATCGGCTTTTGGAAAGAAAAACGCCATTGCCTCCGCCCTGATAATCAGGGTTAAGGAACAACGTACACAATTCGCTGGACCCGGTATAATCCTGCCCGACAATCAGCGTTTCAAATGAGTTATAAACGCCCAATTCGCGGGAAGCCCGCACTGATCTATGTACGCGGAAATTGTAGAAAGGCTCTTCCAGCCCAACAGCAACTTCCAGCGCACTGATACCAACAACCTGATGCTTTTCCGTGTCTTCCAAGGTAAATAAAAATCCTTGTTGTGCTCGTCCCCTGGCATCGTTGAAAGAATCAATGCTGCGTAAAATCCGTGCCGTCAGATATTCCTGATTATTTGGCAATGTCGTCAGGCCAACGCCAGCACGGGACGAAAGATTGAGGATATCCCCCAGATCTTCATGTTGAACGGATCTAAATAGCATCATGATATCACCTCAAATCGGCTTTATTCCTGAACAAATCGCTTGAGGGCATTTTCAAGGCGGATGAAGCCGTCGTTGATATCCTGCTGTTCGATATTTAACGCAGGAGCAAAACGCAACACATTAGGGCCGGCTATTAAGGCAATTAACCCTTCTTCCGCAGCGATATTGGTCAGGGTCTTCGCTTTGCCCTGATATTTTTTATCTAATTCAGCCCCCAGCAATAACCCTTTCCCGCGCAATTCACTGAATACCTGATAACGTTGATTAAGCTCGGACATGCGTCTCATAAATTCATGGTGACGCTCTTGTACCCCCGCAAGGAACGCCGGCTGATTCACCAGCTCAATGACTTTATCGGCAACGGCTGCCGCCAACGGATTGCCACCAAATGTTGTCCCGTGTACTCCCGGCTGAAAAACCTCTGCGATATGTTGTCTAACCAACATGGCACCAATTGGGAACCCTCCACCAAGCCCCTTGGCACTGGTCAGAATATCGGGTTCTACGCCTATTTCCTCGTAGGCATATAAATACCCGGTTCGGCCGATGCCAGTTTGGATTTCGTCAAAAATCAACAATGCCTGATGTTGATCACATAACTCCCGCAATGCTTTCAAAAATTCAGGCTCAGCAGGGATCACACCACCTTCCCCAATGATCGGCTCCACAATCACGGCACAGGTTTTTTCTGATATGTGAGCCTTGATAGCGTCGATATCGTTGAATGGCAGGTGAGTAATTTGTTGTGGTAATGGAGCAAAGTCTTGGGAGTATTTCGGTTGTCCACCTACAGTCACAGTAAATAATGTTCTGCCGTGGAAGGAGTTTTCAAATGAAATAATTTCGTTCTTATAATTTCCATATTTATCAAGAGAATACTTTCTGGCAATTTTTAATGCGGCTTCATTCGCTTCTGCACCGGAATTACAGAAAAAAACTTTATCTGCAAATGTATTTTCAACCAGAGACTTAGCCAGTTTTAAAACAGGTTCATTTGTATAACCATTACCAATATGCCAGATGTTTTCCATTTGAAAACTTAACGTATTCTTTAATTCATCATTAGCATGTCCTAATGAGTTCACAGCAATTCCACCAGCGAAATCAATGTATTCCTTACTGTCCTGATCCCAGACGCGTGAACCTTTAGCAACGACTGGAATAAAGTTTGCTGGCGAGAAACAAGGAACCATATACTGGTCAAACCAATTTCTTTGAATCGTGTTCGGCATTCGTTTTTCCTCAAATAATTGGGATATAAAAAGAAAAATAAATTTATATATCATTGAATATCATTTTTAATGAATGGTTCCATTTAGATCATTAATTCATTTTTTCGATACATTTCCAATAACATTATTACCGTAAGATCTTTTTTATCCTTTTGATTAGTAATTAACCTCATAATCCCTTTGAGAATTAATAAAGTCAACACAATAAAATTACAATAAAATTACTTTTATGATGTTTTTCACAATTTATGACAATGAATTTACTTTAGATTTATGCATCATTTATGCATAAAAAAATAAATAAAAAAGAGGCATATAATCGAAAATAAAGGAAATGAGGTATTATCGCTCAATAATTATTCATAGATCATGGACACCAATTATGCCCATGATCTAAAAAATGTATTTGCAATTAACAATTTTTACCCTAAACATCAATAATATTATTAAAAATCAAATAATTAAATGGCAATGCTCCTATTTTTATCCTTATAGCACAATGTAACCGATGCTCTAAAAATGCCACATTTTAAGAAAATTAAGGAGACTTTCCCCTGTTAACACGGATACCGAGATTTCGATTACCTACCGCGACCGATTCCTATACCTTAGGAGATGCCACCGATTTTGAGGATTCATATACATAATTCATCTGTTCATACAAATATTCAGAACAAAATAATAAAATTAAAGATAATAGAAATATTTACTTTCTAAATTTACTTGTTATTTAAAAATACCACTCAAATAATTCATCAGTGTAATTGAACACTGTTATTATTTACATGCAAGTGGTTTTTATCATAATTATATTTATTAATATTGCCATGCTATAAATCACGCTTGCAGTTTGACAAGAAAAAAACAACCATAGAGGATTGAGTAGACAGATATATGAATTTTCATATTAATTATAACCTTCGACAATGGCTTGTTTTTTATGACTCTAATAGCTTATTTATATCGTCAATCATGGGTATTACTGCTAGTATCGACAATAAGCGCATTAATTAGTGGGTTTGCCGGTGCTTCGATAGTCGGGATGATTAGTCAAGGAGTAACAGAAAAGATCAACCTGACCTCATTCCTTTGGAGCTTTTTTGGTATCTGTTTTATTTTTTTTATTACTAAAACCGTATCAGAAATTACATTATCCCATTTAGCCCAATCCACGATTTTCTCATTGCGCCTAAGTTTGAGTAACAAAATCTTGCGTGCACCACTCAAAAAACTACACAAACTTGGGCGACACGGTCTATTGGCAGTTTTAACTAAAGACGTCGATGTTTTCGTACATTCCTTTATGTTGGCACCGGCTGTTTTTGGTAATATCACCCTAATCATAGCCTGTTTTAGTTATTTAGCCTGGATGTCTTGGCAATTGTTTCTCATTCTGACTGTATTTAGTCTTATCGGAATGTATCTGTTTTATCTATGGGAAAAACATCCACTGAAATTAATGGCACAGATGCGTGATCAAGTAGATAAGATATACCTTAATTTCCAAAGTCTGATTGATGGCAGCAAAGAGCTACAACTCAATAAACAAAAAGGCAATCTTTTTATCAATAAAGTGATTGCCCCGGCAGCTAAAGTATTCCAAGAGATCTGTATTAAAGCGAACACCAGCTATGCCTGGGTCATTAACGCCAGTGCTGTTACATTCTATGTCATTATTGGTTTAATCGTCTTTGTCATTCCAATTTGGATCCCTCAAGAACCATCAACGCTGGTTACTGTATCACTGCTTGTTCTCTTCTTATCAGGCCCGATCAGTGAGGTTATCGGTGCAATTCCAGAGCTGAGGGCAGCGGAAGTCTCATTGAATAAAATGCGTCGTCTTGACAGCCAGCTGGAAGAAGTATTGTCCGTGCAAATTGAAGGCCCTAGCCCATTCAACAGCCAAAAACCAATAGAGCTTGAACTGAAAGATGTTATTCACCATTACACAACGGATAAAGAAGATCGCCAGTTCGCACTCGGCCCATTGAGTTTGAAAATATCACAAGGCGAAATTGTTTTTATTGTCGGAGGAAACGGCAGTGGGAAAACAACGCTTGCCATGTTACTTGTTGGCCTATTTGAGCAAGAATCCGGCACTATCTCACTGAATAGTATGCAAGTAACACCAGCAAATAATGAGCATTATCGTCAACATTTTGCTGCGGTTTTTTCTGATTACCATCTGTTTGAGCAGTTACTCAATAGCGATGCAAATGTCACTGAAAAAGCAACACATTATATTGAAGCATTAAACATGGCACACAAAGTTAAAATCGTTGATGGCGGATTTTCCACAACAAATCTTTCTGCGGGTCAACGGAAACGACTGGCATTAGTATCAGCCTATTTAGAAGACCGTCCAATTTATCTATTTGATGAGTGGGCGGCCGACCAAGATCCGGTATTTAAACGCTTATTCTATACTGAGCTACTGCCTGAATTAAAAGCTAGTGGTAAAACTGTCATAATTATCAGCCATGATGATGCTTATTTTGATATTGCCGATCGTATTATCAAATTAGAAGATGGTCATATTAAAGAAATAAGTAATAAAAACCATCACACCCCATAAATTTCACATTGACCGGGATAAGTGAGTGCAGCCAACAAAGAGGCAATTTGAAAGACGAAGGATATAGAATGAAATAAAGCTCAATAGCAAAGAGCCTATTTTATTAGGCTCTTATTCCACTTTATATACCCAATAGAATTTGAGTGACGACATGAACATAAAATCACCACCAATAATAAACTTTAACATATAACACCTATAATAAAATTAGACACATTAGAAAGATACTATTAGAAAAACACTATTAGAAATGTGTAATAAAATAATTTAATGTAATATTATCTAATATTACAAGAAACATAATTTAATTCAGAAATGAAATTAAATGGAATTAAGCAAACATAAAAAAATAAGACTGTTCTTTTTTATTAGAATGGTCAGCTATTTTTATGCTGCTTGTTCTAGATACATAAATATCTATACCAAACAGTAATAATATAGTGTTTTTTAAACATAAATAGACTTTCCGTCTATTTCATGGACTATTTTTATCAGTTTAAACTCAAGTGTGATTTTTTGTTTATCAGTTCTCATATTTTTATTTTTAATGTACCCATAAAAGGGAGATATAGAATGAATTACCCTGAAAAATTGAAATCATTCCCTTTATCGGAAGCTCAAAGCAGCCGCTGGTTTCAATATCAAATTGATCCTGACAAACGAGGTCAAAATAATAGTGCTTTTTGTGCTCGCATTAAAGGCTTAACGGCTAAGAGCCTGGAAGAAGCTCTCAATAAATTAGTGGAAAGACACCCGATGCTGCGAGCAAGTTTTGGTCTATACCACGGCGAATTGGGTTATTGCATTGCAGATAGTTCTGAAATCACACTCACAATACATGATGCCCAACAACTTAGCGAAGAGACTCTTAAACAACGTGTTCAAGATGATTGCTGGCACCCGTTTGATCTAGCACACCCGCTTCGGGTTTACGCCAGTTGGTATCAGTGCAATCCACAAGAAAGCGTCATGGTGCTGACCTTTGATCATTTGGCCGTTGATGGCTGGTCTTATTGGGTACTGTTAGATGAACTTGATGCACTGCTTTGTGCAAAACCTCTGGAACCCGCCCCCGAAAATAGTTTCCATGATTATGTTGAATGGCAACAAAAATGGTTAAACAGTGCCAGTGCCAAAAAACAACAACAATTCTGGCAAAATACGTTGTCAGGTAATTTAGCCGTATCACAATGGCCGCCTAAAAACAGCACCCTGCCGATCACAGGAAAAGTATCCTTAAATAAAATAATAGGCAAGTCACTGACACATAAACTACACGCTCTGGCCCAAAAATATGACAACAGCCTGTTTGCTATCTTTCTGGCTGCCTACCAAATCCTCTTGAGCCGTTATACCGAAGTGGATGACGTCATTATCGGTTCCATCATGCCGGGAAGAGGTCGTGCCCGTTGGGGAAAATTGGTTGGTGAATTTATCAATCCAGTTGCCTTACGCTGCCAGATAGACGGTGATATGACGGTACAAGAACATATCACACAAGCCACTAAAACCATCCGTCAGGGTATTGAAAACCAGAAATACCCCTTCCCCAAAGTGCTGGAACAATTGAAATTGCAACGCCATGCAGAAGTTCATCCCGTCTTCCAGACAGTCATGATATTCCAAAAAGCCAGATACATTGGCGATTTGACTACACTCTGGGTGGCAGAAAATGACGATGTCACGGTACAGTGGGGAAACGCAGAGTTACGGCATTTTCCTTATCCTTTATATGCCGATGTCCCTGTTCCATTAATGATGAACGTCTTAGAAGGCGGTGACCAAATCGGTTATGCCTTTCATTATGATACTGCGATATTTGATGCCGAACTCATCTCCCAGTTTATGCAGAATCTCTTAACCCTGCTGGAAACAATGGTGAATGATGAACAACTGTCAGTTAATCGTTTGCCATTGATGGATGAACAGACTCGTCAGCAAATCATCCATGATTTTAATGACACAGAAAAACCTTTCCCGCAACACGCTTTAATTCATCAATGTATTGAACAGCAAGTGGAACGTAGCCCGGCTGCAATTGCACTGCTGTACGGTAACACTCAACTCAGTTACATGGAATTGAATCAGCGAGCTAACCAACTGGCCCACGCCCTTGTCGAAGCGGGCATTCATCCAGGTGATCGCATCGCCATCTGCATGGAACGCAGCCTGGATATGGTCATTTCCCTACTGGGGATTTTAAAAGCCGGCGCTGCCTATGTGCCACTCGATCCTGAATATCCTATCGATAGACTTGCCTATGTTTTATCAGACAGTGAGCCTGTGATCCTGCTAACTCATCTGGACCTGCAAGAAAAACTGCCAGCAACCGAAATTCCTGTCTGGTTTTTGGATAATCCGACTATTCAGGCCAACATCACTTGCCAATCCGACGACAACATAGAGGCCGCTCATTTGGGGCTGACATCGCGGCATATGGCCTATGTGCTCTACACTTCTGGCTCTACGGGTTTACCAAAAGGAGTGATGATAGAACATATTGGGGTAGTTAACCTGTTGTTCTCAATGCAGGAAATACTACAAATTACTGCCGATGACACGATGCTCGCCGCCACAACCATTGGCTTTGATATCGCCGAGCTGGAACTCTACTTGCCCTTGTTCATCGGCAGCCACATTGTCTTAGCACCATCGCTGGCAGCTAAAGATCCTAAGCAATTGGAAGAGTTGATTGCATCGCATCACATCAAAATTGTACAGGCGACACCCACTTCTTGGCGAATGTTGCTCGATTCTGGCTGGACTGGCGCCAACATCAAAGCATTAAGCGGCGGAGAAACATTGCCACACGAATTGGCACAGCGCTTAAGAGAAAAAGTCAGTGGCCTGTGGAATCTATACGGGCCGACAGAAACAACTATCTGGTCAACAGCATCCACTAACCTTTTGATGGAGCAGCAGGACAATCATCACACTCAATCTCAAATAACGATTGGCCGTCCGATAGCCAATACCCAGATCTATTTGCTTGATAAGCATAACCAACCCGTTCCTATTGGGGCAATCGGTGAAATTCATATCGGTGGTATTGGATTGGCACGCGGTTATTTGAATTTACCTGAATTGACCGCAGAGCGTTTTATTACCGATCCATTCAGTACTGAACCTAATGCTCGTCTGTACAAAACGGGCGATCTGGGGCGCTGGTTACCGGATGGCAACATCGCCTATCTGGGACGCAACGATTTCCAAGTCAAAATTCGCGGATTACGCATTGAACCGGGTGAGATTGAAACCCGCCTGATCCAATGCTCTGGCATTCGTGAAGCCGTGGTGATCGCCCGTGAAAACGGCGTGGGAGATAAACGTCTGGTCGCCTATTTGATCCCGAATAAAGACTGCACTCCAAACATTTCTCAACTGCGTGAGCAATTAAGCAGAAATCTCGCCGATTACATGATACCGAGCGCATTTGTGATGATGGAGGCTTTTCCTCTCTCTCCAAATGGCAAACTCGATCGCAAGTCTCTGCCTGCTCCCGATCACTCAGCCGTATCAACCCACGAATATGTGGTGCCAGAAGGCGAAATCGAAGAACAATTGGCCGCCATTTGGAAAGAACTACTGGGACTGGATCGGGTCAGCCGCCATGACAATTTCTTCGAATTGGGTGGTCATTCTCTGTTGGTGCTACAGCTACAGGCGCAAATTAAAAAAACATTTGATGTTGAATTATCCATTCATCAACTGTTTTCCCATTCAACCCTCTGTCAGCTTGAAGAATGCATTATCGACTCTCTATTACTGCAATTCGATTCAGAGTCTCTGCAAGATATTTATAAATCAATGGATTAGATTTTACTTTACATTGTTTTGAGTGGTGATAATCAAATGAATAATAACGAGCTTTCATCTCTACCATTAGCTGAACGCAGAAGACTACTTGAGTTAGCCAAATCAGCAAAACTGACCCGCCAGTCTACTCAAAAAGCAGAAATCACGCCCCAAGCGCGCGCGCAATCGAGCAATAATGGCAGTGGTGTGCCATTATCCTGGACACAGCAACGCTTATGGTTCCTGGCTCAATTAGATCCTGCTGCACAAACGGCATACCATATGTCAGTGGGGCTGAACCTACAAGGCAAACTGAATCTGAATGCCTTGCAAAAAGCCTTGGATCGCATTGTGGCACGCCATGAAATTTTGCGTACGACTATCATGACGGTAGAGGACGAAGCACAGCAAATCATTAGTGATACAGATTGTGGTTTTCTTCTGATACAAGAAGATTTCAGCCAACTATCTTCTTTAGAGCTATCTTCTTCAGAACCATCTTCTTCAGAGCTGTCAGAACAGCAGGCTGCAATTGAAAAAGTGGCCTATCTTGAAGCAAATCATCCCTTTGATTTTGTTAATGGCCCATTGGCACGGGGACGGTTGCTCAAACTGGCAGAAGAGCAGCATATCCTGCTGTTAACTCAGCATCATATTATCTCTGATGGCTGGTCAGTCAGTATATTTATGCAAGAACTGTCCACACTTTATCGCGCATTTAGTCAAGGGCAGCCAGATCCAATGCCAGCCCTGACAATTCAATATGCTGATTATGTTCTCTGGCAGAAAAATTGGTTACAGGGGGAAGTGCTGGAAAAACAAGTTAATTTCTGGCGCAACACTCTGCAAGATGCTCCCACACTTCTGGAATTACCCACTGATCGGCCACGCCCAGCGAAGCAAAGCTATATCGGTGGGCGCGTTAATATTGCGCTATCACCAACATTACAGGCAGGTTTAAAAGATCTCAGCCAGCGTCATGGAACTACCTTGTTTATGACCTTATTGGCCGGATGGGCTACATTGCTTTCCCGTATCAGCGGTCAGGATGATATTGTGATTGGCACCCCCATCGCTAATCGTCAACAACCTGAATTAGCCCCTTTAATCGGCTTCTTTGCCAATACATTGGCATTACGGGTGCAATTGCATGATAACCCCAGTGTCAGTGAACTGTTGGCACAAGTGAAAAAACAAGCAATCAATGCATTCGCTCATCAAAATATGCCTTTCGAACAATTGGTCGAAATCCTGCAACCTCCGCGCAGCCTGAGCCATAGCCCAATTTTTCAGGTTATGCTGGCAACAAATAATACGCCGGGACAACGGCATTTCGAGCTACCCGGATTAGTGCTGGATGAACGACCATTAATCAGAGACAGTTCTTACTTTGATCTGACATTAACTCTGGATGAAACTGAAAAGGGTTTAGTGGGTGATCTGGAATATGCCAGTGATCTGTTCGATCACGCGACCATTGAGCGCATAGTCAACCACTTGAGCACCTTGCTGACAGCGATGGTAGCGGATGACAGTCAACGAGTGGCTGAACTGCCGCTGATGACATCACAACAAAGCAAACAGTTGTTAGTGGATTTTAACGACACCGCACTCATTTACCCGCAGGATAAGCTGATCCACCAGCTATTTGAACAGCAGGCAGAATTGACACCTGAAGCGATTGCCTTGGTGTATCAAGATACTCAACTGAGCTATGCGGAGTTGAATCAGCGTACCAACCAACTGGCACACAACCTGATTGCCTTTGGCATACACCCAGACGACCGTGTGGCACTGTGTGTCGGGCGCAGCCTGGATATGATCATTGGCATGTTGGGCATTCTCAAAGCAGGAGCAGGTTACATTCCATTCGATCCAGAATATCCTGCCGAACGGTTGGCTTATCAGTTATCAGATAGCACACCAAAGTTATTGCTGACCCAACAACATTTACAGGCAATTTTACCGGTAACAGAAGTTCCGGTCTGGTTACTGGATGATGAAAATCATCTGAATACCGTGGCACAACAGCCGACGCATAATCCTGATGCCAGCCAATTAGGTCTTCTGCCACACCATCTGGCCTATATCATCTACACTTCCGGTTCAACCGGACTACCTAAAGGCGTAATGCTGGAACACCGCAATGTGGTCAACTTTATCCATGCCCAGCACCAAATCAGCCAACCTCAGCCGGAGGATCGCATTCTGCAATTTGCGACTATGGCATTTGATACCTCAGTGTCTGATATTTTCCCGACACTGGCTGCGGGAGCAACTTTGGTCCTGCGCCCTGCACATATCCGCGCACCAGATGCAGAATTCATCGACTTTTTAAACCAGCAGAAGATCACTATCATGGATGTACCTACGGCTTTCTGGCACCAATGGGTACAGGAAATGAAAGCCGATCGTACAGGTTTTAGCCCTTATCTGAATACGATTATTGTTGGCGGAGAGAAAGCGGAATCCCGCCATCTGGTGGATTGGCAGTCTCTGCCGGAAACTCAATTCTGCCGTTGGATCAATACCTATGGCCCGACCGAAACCACTGTCATTGTGACGTCATTGACACTGAATGGTGGGTATTCTTCTAGCATCATCAGTAATATTCCGATTGGCAGTCCCAATGCCAATTCCCATATTTATATTCTCGATCCTCTCGGTCATCCTGTTCCCATCGGCATCAGCGGTGAAATCCATATTGGTGGCGCAGGGGTTGCCTGTGGTTACTTAAACCGTCCAGAATTGACGGCAGAACGCTTCGTGCCCGATCCATTCAGTAAAAAACCCGATGCCCGAATGTATAAAAGCGGTGATCTGGGGCGCTGGCTGCCAGACGGTAACATTGAATATTTAGGGCGCAATGATTTTCAGGTCAAAATACGTGGCTTCCGTATTGAATTGGGAGAAATCGAAGCGCAACTGGCGATGTGCGACGGCGTCAAAGATGTTGTCGTCATTGCCCGTGAAGAAGAAACTGGCGATAAACGCCTGGTGGCCTACCTGATACCACAGCCGGATGTTACGCTCATCCCTGCCCATCTGCGTGAGCAATTGAGCATCCACCTGATGGAGCACATGATCCCCAGTGCATTTGTCATACTGGACGCTTTCCCGCTGACCGGCAGTGGTAAGTTAGATCGCAAAGCCCTGCCTGCACCGGATCGTACTGCGATTGCCAGCCGTGAATACGAAGCGCCCCAAGGGGAAATCGAGCAGAAACTAGCGGAAGTCTGGCAATCCCTGCTTGGGCTGGAGCAAGTAGGGCGCCATGACAATTTCTTTGAGCTGGGTGGGCACTCTTTACTGACCGTGCAAATGGCTTCCCGTTTACGTCAAGTTTTCAATACCAAATTGGACTTACAGGATCTGTTCACTCGTCCAATCTTGTCAGATTTAGCACAGTCATTAAATACAGCCAGCCAATCAACACAGCATTCATTATCATCACACCAGCTAATACAACAGGTGATATTACCTGCCAGCCGACAACAAGCGCTTCCGCTCTCTTGGGCACAACAACGCCTGTGGTTCCTGGCACAGTTAGATTCTGCCGCCCAGACGGCGTATCACATATCTGGCGGATTACGCCTGAAAGGCCAGCTAAACCTGAACGCCCTGCAATCTACTCTGGATAGAATTGTTGCCCGCCATGAGATTCTGCGCACAACCATTAAAATAGTGGATGGTACAGCCCGGCAAATCATTGCCGATGCGGATCGTGGATTCAATTTAACCATTAAAGATTTCAGCCTGTTAACTGAGACAGAAAAACAGGCTGCCATTGATGAAGCCGCTCAGTTTGAAACTAATCATCCCTTTGATTTTGCACTGGAACCATTAATTCGTGGTCAATTACTGAAACTCACCCAAGATGAATATGTTCTGTTATTGACTCAGCACCACATGATTTCTGATGGCTGGTCACTAAACGTCTTGATTTATGAGCTGACAACCCTCTATCGGGCTTTCATTCAGGGGCAAGACGATCCGCTGCCTGCGCTGACCGTGCAATATGCTGACTATGCCCTCTGGCAGCGACAATGGCTGCAAGGTGAAGTGTTGGAAAAACAGGTCAATTTCTGGCGAGAAGCACTGCAAGGTGCTCCTGCTTTACTGGAGTTGCCGACAGACAGAACACGTCCTGCGGTTCAGAGCTATCGCGGGGATCAAGTAGCATTTACTCTCTCACCTGAATTAAGTGATGGCTTAAAGGCGTTGAGCCAGCGCCATAGTTCCACATTATTCATGACATTGCTGGCAGCCTGGTCAGTCTTGCTTGCCCGCATCAGTGGTCAACAAGATATTGTCATTGGGACACCTGTTGCTAACCGACAGCACAGCGAATTAGAACCGTTGATCGGTTTCTTTGCCAACACCTTGGCGCTCAGAGTTAAACTGGAAGATAACCCCACCGTTAGCGAGTTATTGGCACAAGTAAAAGCCCATGCACTGGAAGCCTATGTGCATCAGGACTTGCCATTCGAACAACTGGTTGAAGCGCTGCAACCACCGCGCAGCCTGAGCCATAGCCCAATATTTCAGGTCATGCTCGCGCTGGATAACACGCCGATACAGCAATCTCTTGAGTTATCCGATTTAGTGCTGGATGAACTGCCATCAGCCCGAAACAGCACTCATTTCGATTTGTCACTTTCCATGAACGATACCGATAATGGTTTGGTCGGTGAATTGGAATATGCCAGTGATCTGTTTGATCGTGCCAGTATTGAACGGCTCGCAAGCTATCTGCAAACTCTACTGACAGCAATGGTTGAAGATGATTCTCTGCGAGTGGAAGATTTACCATTGCTGCAAGCGCAACAGCGCAACCAATTATTGTTGGATTTCAACGATACAGCGCTGGCTTATCCGCAAGAGCTGCTGATCCATCAACTGTTCGAGCAACAAGCAGAACAGACACCTGATGCTATCGCGTTAGTGTTTGGCGATAGCCAGCTCAGTTATACGGAATTGAACCAGCATGCCAACCAACTGGCACATCACCTGATTGCGTCTGGTGTTCGCCCTAATGACCGTATCGCTATCTGTGTCGATCGCAGTCTGGATATGATCATTGGCATGTATGGCATCCTCAAAGCAGGTGCGGGCTATATTCCCCTCGATCCTGAATACCCCACAGAACGACTGGCCTATCAGTTATCAGACAGCAAGCCTGCATTGTTGCTGACTCAGCATCATTTACAGGCACGCTTGCCAGTGCAGGACATACCTGTTTTGCTGCTGGACGATGACAACCATCGTAACACCATGGCGCAACAACTCAGCCATAACCCTGATGCCCACAAGATGGGGTTACAGCCACATCATCTGGCCTATATTATTTATACTTCCGGCTCCACCGGACAACCTAAAGGGGTCATGCTGGAGCACCGCAACGTAGTAAACTTTATCCATGCCCAGCACCAGACCAGCGAACCACAGCCGGGTGACCGTATCCTGCAATTTGCAACTGTAGCATTTGATACCTCAGTGTCTGATATTTTCCCAACCCTTGCATCGGGAGCGACACTGGTTCTACGTCCGCCTCATGTCCGAATTCCAGATATGACATTCGTCACTTTCCTGCGTGAGCAGAAGATCACCATCATGGATATGCCAACCGCCTTCTGGCACCACTGGGTACAGGAAATGATGGCAGGCCGCAGTGGTTTCAGCCCTTATCTGCACACCATCATTGTGGGCGGTGAGAAAGCAGAATACCGTCATTTAATGAATTGGCTGTCCAGTCCGGAAACCCAATCCTGCCGCTGGATTAACTCCTATGGCCCGACGGAAGCCACCGTTATTGCCACAACATTGAAGCTGGACAACAAAAATCCACTGCATCCCGAAGGTGTCATTCCAATTGGTTATCCGCTGCCCAATACCCGCATTTATATTCTGGATACACATGGTCAGCCTGTTCCTGTTGGGGTGAGTGGAGAAATCCATATTGGTGGCGCAGGTGTTGCCCGTGGTTATCTGAACCGACCCGATTTGACGGCAGAGAAATTTGTTGCTGATTCGTTCAGCGAACAAACAAATGCCCGTATGTATAAAACGGGGGATCTGGGGCGCTGGCTGCCCAATGGTGCCATTGAATATCTGGGACGCAACGATTTTCAGGTCAAGATACGCGGCTTCCGCATTGAGTTGGGAGAAATTGAAACTCAGTTGGCGGCATGTGAAGGTGTCAGCGATGCCGTCGTCATTGCCCGTGAAGAAGGCATGGGTGATAAGCGTCTGGTCGCTTACCTCATTCCACAATCAGGTGTCACACTCAACCCTGCCCATCTGCGTGAACAACTAAGCGCCAGCCTGATGGAACATATGTTGCCCAGTGCATTTGTGATTCTGGATACTTTCCCACTATCCGCCAACGGCAAACTGGATCGCAAAGCCCTGCCGGCACCGGATCACTCTGCCATCGTCAGCCGCGAATATGAAGCGCCACAAGGAGAAACCGAGCAAAAATTGGCTACAGTCTGGCAATCCCTGCTGAATTTGGAACAAGTCGGGCGCCATGACAACTTCTTTGAACTGGGCGGGCATTCATTGCTGGTGGTCAATTTGATTGAGGAACTACGCCAGCACAATCTATTCCTTGATGTCAGCACAGTCTTCTCTGCACCAACACTGGCAGCTATGAGCGCGCGTTTAAATCAGAATGCGGCTCAAGGCGTTACCGAACTGACTGTTCCGCCAAACCTGATCCACGAAGATAGCCAAACGATTACACCAAACATGCTGCCACTGGTGGAGTTAACACAAAGCCAGATCGACCAGATTGTAAACCTTGTCCCTGAAGGGGTTGCCAATATTCAGGACATCTATCCTCTGGGACCATTGCAGGCGGGCATCCTGTTCCACCATTTGCTGGAAACAGAAGGCGATATTTATCTGGACAGTCAGCTCATGGCATTTGACAGCCGGACTCGTTTGGATACGTTCTTGAACGTGCTTCAACAAGTGATTGATCGACACGATATCCTGCGCAGTGCTGTGTATTGGCAAGAACTGCCAGAACCTGTTCAGGTTGTTCATCGTCGCGCGCCGTTGCCGATTATTGAACTCAAGCTATTAACGCAAGAAAACGCACCAGCGCAAGAAAACACAGAAACACAATTACGCCGTCTCACTGATCCTCGCACGGTACGGATAGATATCACCAAAGCCCCGCTTCTGACGGCACATATTGCTCAAGATCCTGAGTCTGGACAATGGTTACTCTCCTTACTGCACCACCATTTAGTTTGTGACCACATTTCATTGGGGATGATCTTCAATGAAATTCAGGTTCTGATATTGGGAGAAAATGACAGACTGCCGGCTCCCCTGCCTTATCGTAACTTCATTGCCCAAACCCGCAGCGTGCCGCTGGAAGTTCATCAAGACTATTTCCGCGAACAGCTCGAGGATGTTGATGAGCCGACCCTGCCGTTTGGATTACTTGATGTACAAGGCAATTATCGTGATGAAAGCAACTATCGTGATGAAATCAGTCTCAACGAAAGTGAGCTTGATGAAAACCGCATCAATGCAAATATTCATGCAATAGTAGAAAATACCGTCACACTGGATAGCGAACTCGCCCACAATCTGCGTAATTGCGCCCGTCAATTGGGCATGAGTTCTGCTGTACTGTTCCATGTCGCATGGGCACAAGTATTAGCCCGGTGCAGCGGACGAAATGATGTCGTATTTGGTACGGTTCTGTTGGGACGTTTACAGGGCGGCGTTGGCGCTTCTGAAGTGCTCGGTATGTTTATCAATACCCTGCCTATCCGTGTTCGGCTACAGGCTCGCACCGTCAAGGAAGCTGTACAACAAACCCATCAGCAACTCAGTGAATTACTCGATCACGAGCAGGCATCATTGGCTGTTGCCCAGCGTTGCAGCAGCATTCAGGCACCATTACCGCTGTTTAACAGCCTGCTGAACTTCCGTCACAGCCCACACAATGGGTCTCAATCTGAATCGCTGGCTTGGGAAGGCATGCAGATACTCAGTGGCGAAGAACGCAGTAATTACCCGCTGTCGCTGGATGTGGATGATTTTGACGATGGATTTGCGCTCACCGCACAATGCAGTCAGCAGATTAATCCAGCGCGTATCAATGCCTATATGGATATGGCTTTAAAAGGAATTGTCGCAGCCCTGCAACATGCACCGGAGCAGAAAATTGAATCGCTCGATATTCTGTCTCCAGAAGAACGCTTTCAATTACTGGAAACATTTAACGATACCGCCGTCGAACATCCGCAAGATGTCTTAATCCACCAGTTATTTGAACAGCAAGTGGAACAGACACCGGATGCTATCGCGTTGATGTTTGGTGATAGACAATTGAGCTATGCCGAACTGAATCACCACGCCAATCAACTGGCACATCAGCTTATTGCATCCGGCGTACGCCCTGATGATCGCGTCGCCATTTGTGTCGACCGCAGTTTGGATATGATCATTGGCATATACGGTATCCTCAAGGCGGGTGCGGGTTATATTCCGCTCGATCCTGAATACCCCACCGAACGACTGGCTTATCATCTCTCGGATAGCCAGCCTGCACTATTGCTGACTCAGAAGCACTTGCAACGGCTTTTGCCAACACAAGGCCTGACCGTCTGGTTGCTGGATGATGAAACTCACCGCATTAATGTGGCAAAACAGCCCGACCACAACCCTGATGCCAGCCAAATGGTTCTCCAGCCACACCATCTGGCCTATATCATCTATACCTCCGGCTCAACCGGACAACCTAAAGGCGTGATGCTGGAACACCGCAATGTAGTCAACTTTATTCATGCCCAGCACCAGACCAGTGAGCCTAAATTGGGTGATCGCATTCTGCAATTTTCGACCGTGGCATTTGATACTTCGGTATCGGATATTTTCCCTACCCTTGCATCGGGAGCCACACTGGTTCTGCGCCCGCCTCATATCAGAGTACCGGACGCAACCTTTGTTACTTTTCTGCGCGAGCAAAAGATCACCATCATGGATATGCCAACTGCCTTCTGGCACCACTGGGTACAGGAGATGATGGCAGGTCGCAGTGGTTTCAGCCCCTATCTGCATACCATTATTGTGGGCGGTGAGAAAGCGGAGCATCGCCATTTATTAAGCTGGCTGTCCAGCCCGGAAACCCACTCCTGCCGTTGGGTCAACTCCTATGGCCCAACGGAAACAACGGTTATTGTCACCACACTGACGGTAGATGACAGGCAGGTTCCGTATGCCAATGACAACATTCCGATTGGCCGTCCGTTGCCCAATACCCGTATCTATATTTTGGATACCCTCGGTCAGCCTGTCCCCGTTGGTGTCAGTGGTGAAATTCACATCAGTGGTTTGGGCGTCGCACGGGGTTATCTGAATAAGCCGGAGATGACAGCGGAGAAATTTATTTCTGACCCATTCAGCGAACAAACAGATGCCCGTATGTATAAAACGGGGGATCTGGGATGCTGGTTACCAAATGGCATGATTGAATATCTGGGACGCAACGATTTTCAGGTCAAGATACGCGGTTTCCGCATTGAGTTGGGAGAAATTGAGGCACAACTGGCAGCCTGTGAGGGCGTCAAGGATGCCGTGGTGATCGCCCGCAAAGAAGAAACCGGTGACAAACGTCTGGTCGCGTATGTCATACCACAATCCGATTTCACGCCCGATGCCAATAGCCTGCGTGAACAACTGAATACCCATCTGGCCAGCTACATGATACCCAACGCGTTTATCATGCTGGAATCCTTCCCGCTGACCGGAAGTGGCAAATTAGATCGCAAAGCACTGCCAGCGCCGGATCGTTCAGCCATCGCCAGCCGTGAATACGAAGCACCTCAAGGTGAAATCGAACAGCAGATCGCCGCCATCCTACAAGGCTTATTGGGGTTAGAACAAATAGGGCGCCATGACAGCTTCTTTGATTTAGGTGGAAACTCCTTATCAATCATTCAGTTAATGGCAAGATTGCGTGATGAATTCCATCTTGAAGTGTCCATCCAAGACATATTTGCTCATCCAGAACTTTCTGAACTCGCTGAGCTTATCGCGTCAAGACAGATCGAAACCTTTTTCGCACAAGAAGATATCGAATCGCTGCAAAAAGAATTGGAGAACTTGTCTGAAGATGAACTGCGTGCCCTGTTAAATGGAGATAATTAATTAAATGAGTAACAAAGAACTAAGCCTACTTGAATTAAGACAAGCGGTACTCCAGAAAAAAATTAAAGAACGCATGAAAAATAGTCAGGCCGGGGGAAAAAGGCAGATTATGCCGAGAAGCGCTGATCAGCAAATTCTTCCTCTCTCTTGGGCACAGCAACGCTTGTGGTTCTTGGCGCAGTTAGATCCGGCAGCTCAAACGGCATATCACATTCCGGGAGGGTTGCACCTGCAAGGCTATCTGAATCTGGACGCACTCCAAACCGCGCTGGACAGCATTGTCGCTCGTCATGAAATTCTGCGTACTACCATCCAGATGGTAGAAGGCCAAACGCAGCAAATCATTGGCGATCCAAATATCGGTTTCTCTTTGGCGGTGGAAGATCTCAGCCATTTACCAGAGGAAGAGCAACAAACCATTATTGGAAAAACAGCTCAGAGCGAAACCAGTCAGCCATTTAATTTCGCACGAGGCCCCTTAATCAGGGGCCATCTGCTGCGACTGGCGAAAAATGAACATATCCTGCTGTTAACCCAGCATCATATTATTTCTGATGGTTGGTCTCTCAATATCCTGATGCACGAACTTTCTACGCTTTATCATGCATTCAGTACAGGGCAGAATGATCCCCTGCCCGCCCTGACGCTCCAGTATGCTGACTATGCTCTCTGGCAAAGAGAGTGGTTGCAGGGAGAAACGCTGGAAAAACAAGTGAATTTCTGGCGTGAGGCGTTACAGGGTGCTCCCGCACTTTTGGAACTGCCGACTGACAGGCCACGTCCAGAGAAACAAAGTTACACGGGAGGACATGTTGATATCGCCCTGCCAGTAGAATTAAGTGCCGGATTAAAACGCCTCAGTCAGCGCCACGGGACAACATTGTTTATGACCCTGATGGCGGGATGGGCCACCTTGCTTTCCCGCCTCAGCGGTCAGAAGGACTTGGTGATAGGCACACCGGTAGCCAATCGGCAATACCGCGAATTGGAGCCGTTGATTGGATTTTTTGTCAACACACTGGCTCTTCGGGTTCAATTAGATGACAATCCAACGGTCAGCACTTTGCTGACCCGAATTAAAACCCATGCTCTGAAAGCCTATGAACATCAAGATTTACCGTTCGAACAGTTGGTTGAGGCATTGAAGCCACCGCGCAGTCTCAGCCATAGCCCGATTTTTCAGGTCATGATGTCAGTGGATAATACACCGGGACAGCAAAGTATAGAGTTGCCGGATGCCACTATCAGTGAAATCAACCTGATCGAAAACAGTTCGCATTTCGATCTGTCTCTCTCCATGAATGATACTGAAAATGGCATAGTGGGCGACTTGGAATATTCCAGTGATTTGTTTGATCATGCCAGCGTTGAACGCATCGCCAATTACCTGCAAACCCTTCTGACAGCAATGGTTGAAGATGATTCTCTGCGAGTGGAAGATTTACCGTTGCTGCAAGCGCAACAACGCAACCAATTATTGGTGGATTTCAACAATACAGCGCTGGCTTATCCACAAGAGATGCTGATCCACCAACTGTTCGAGCAACAAGCAGAACAGACACCTGATGCCATCGCGTTAGTGTTTGGCGATAGCCAGCTCAGTTATACGGAACTGAACCAGCATGCCAATCAATTGGCTCATCAGTTAATTGCGTCCGGCGTGCGCCCTGATGATCCTATTGCAATCTGTGCTGATCGCAGCCCGGATATGATTATTGGCATGTACGGCATCCTCAAAGCAGGTGCAGGTTATATTCCACTTGATCCGGAATACCCTGTCGAACGTCTGGCCTACCAATTGTCGGACAGCAAACCAGTGTTATTGCTGACTCAGCAACATTTACAAGCACGCCTGCCAATACAGGACACCCCTGTCTGGCTGCTGGATGACCAAAATAATCGGGATAGCGTGGCAAAACAGCCAGCCTATAATCCTGATACCAACCAATTGGGACTTGAGCCTCACCATCTGGCTTATATCATCTACACTTCCGGCTCTACCGGACAACCTAAAGGCGTGATGCTGGAACACCGCAACGTGGTGAATTTTATTCACGCCCAGCACCAAACCAGTGAACCTAAATTGGGTGATCGCATCCTGCAATTTGCAACCGTGGCATTTGATACCTCAGTGTCTGATATTTTCCCTACCCTTGCATCGGGAGCGACACTGGTTCTGCGTCCACCTCACGTCAGAATACCCGATATCACTTTTGTCACTTTCCTGCGTGAGCAGAAAATCACCATCATGGATATGCCAACCGCCTTCTGGCACCATTGGGTGCAGGAAATGATGGCGGGTCGCAGTGGTTTCAGCCCTTACCTGCACACCATCATTGTGGGCGGCGAAAAAGCGGAATACCGCCATTTAATGAACTGGCTGTCCAGTCCGGAAACCCACTCCTGCCGCTGGATTAACTCTTATGGCCCGACGGAAACCACCGTTATTGCCACGACATTGAAGCTGGATAGCAAAAATCCACTGCATCTCGAAGGTGTTATCCCGATTGGTTATCCATTGATCAATACCCGAATTTATATTCTGGATACTCACGGCCAGCCCGTTCCTATCGGTGTCAGTGGCGAAATCCATATTGCTGGCGCAGGTGTTGCCCGTGGTTATCTGAACCGCGCCGATTTGACAGCAGAGAAATTTGTTGCTGATCCATTCAGCACACATCTGTTCAGCGAACAAGCAGATGCACGCATGTACAAAACCGGCGATCTGGGGCGCTGGCTGCCCAATGGCATGATTGAATATCTGGGGCGCAACGATTTTCAAGTCAAGATACGCGGCTTCCGCATTGAGTTGGGAGAAATTGAGACGCAACTGGCAGACTGCGAAGGTGTCAGCGATGCCGTGGTCATCGCCCGTGAAGAAGGTATAGGTGACAAACGTCTGGTCGCTTATCTGATCCCACAAACGGGGGTTACACTCAGCCCTGCTGAATTACGTAAGCAACTGAGTACCCGATTGATGGATCATATGCTGCCCAGTGCATTTGTCATACTGGATGCCTTCCCGATGTCCGCTAACGGCAAGCTGGATCGCAAAGCGCTGCCGGCGCCTGATCATTCTGCTATCGTCAGCCGCGAGTACGAAGCACCACAAGGAGAAACCGAGCAAATACTGGCAGAAATCTGGCAATCTCTGCTGAATTTGGAACAAGTCGGGCGCCAAGACAATTTCTTTGAGCTGGGCGGACATTCATTGTTAGTGGTCAACCTGATTGAGCAACTACGCCAACACAATTTGTCCCTTGATGTCAGTGCGGTATTCTCTACACCAACATTATCCGCAATGAGTGCACTTATCAGCCATAATAGCGATCAAACCACCATCATACAGGAAGTCCCACCTAACCTGATTAAAGAAGACAGTACCGTTATTACGCCAGATATGTTGCCGTTGGTGGAATTGGCTCAAAACCAGATAGACCAGATTGTTTCCCATGTAACGGGCGGTATTCCCAACGTTCAGGACATTTATCCATTGGGACCATTGCAGGAAGGCATCCTGTTCCACCATTTGCTGGAAACTGAAGGTGATCTCTATCTGGATAACCATTTGATGATTTTCGACAGCCGGACACGGTTGGATGGTTTCTTGCAGGCACTCCAGCAAGTCATCGACCGACACGATATCCTGCGCAGTGCCGTTTATTGGAAAGAACTTCTTAAACCCGTACAGGTTGTCTTTCGTCATGCCCCGCTGCCTATTATCGAACTTACTTTATCGGCAGAATCGACAGACGAATCCACAATAGAAACCCCGGAAGCACAGTTGCGTCGCCTTACCGATCCCCGTTCAATACGGATGGATATTACCAAAGCTCCACTGTTAGCAGCTCATATTGCTAAAGATCCATCTTCTGACAAGTGGCTGCTTTCCTTGCAGTATCATCATTTAGTTTGTGATCACATATCACTGGATATGATATTCAGAGAAATACAAACCCTGCTTTTGGGGGAAAGCAATAATCTACCAACACCACTGCCTTACCGAAACTTTATCGCGCAGATCCGCAATGTGCCGTTGGAGGTTCATCAAAACTATTTCCGCGAATTATTGGGAGACATGGAAGAGCCCACCTTGCCATTCGGGTTACTTAATGTACAAGGTAACAGCCTCAATGAGATAGAGGAAAACGTTTTCACGCTGGATAGCAAACTGGCTCACAATCTCCGCGATTGCGCCCGTCAGTTGGGCATGAGTTCTGCCGTACTGTTCCATGTCGCGTGGGCACAAGTACTGGCGCGATGCAGTGGACGAGACGACGTCGTATTCGGCACGGTTCTGTTGGGACGGCTACAAGGTGGGATTGGCGCTTCCGAAGTGCTCGGTATGTTTATCAATACCTTGCCTATCCGCGTTAAATTACAGGCACGTACTGTTAAACAGGCCGTACAGGAAACTTATCAGCAGTTAAGTACACTTCTTGAACATGAGCAGGCGCCTCTGGCTATTGCTCAACGTTGCAGTGCTATTCAGGCACCATTGCCACTGTTTAACAGCCTGCTTAACTTCCGCCATAATCCGCGTGAAGATGAACAAGCAGCCTCAATTGCCTGGGAAGGCATTGACGAACTGGAAAGTGAAGAGCGCAGTAACTATCCCTTGGCACTAGATGTGGACGATTTTGATGACGGATTTTCGCTTACTGCGCAATGCAGCCAGCAAATTAATCCGGCTCGTATCAATGCCTATATGAATACAGCTCTGGAAGGAATTGTCGCTGCCCTGCAACATGCACCTGAACAGGCCATTGAGTCAATCGACATTTTGTCTCTGACTGAACGCACCCAATTGCTGGAAACGTTTAATGATACCGCCGTCGATCATCCGCAAAACGTCTTAATTCACCAACTATTCGAACAACAGGCAGAGAGCACACCGGATGCTATTGCGTTGGTATTTGGCGAAAACGAACTGAGCTATGCCGAACTGAACCACCACGCCAATCAACTGGCCCACCAGCTTATTGCGTCCGGCGTGCGTCCGGATGATCGCGTGGCAATTTGTGTCGACCGCAGTCTGGATATGATCATTGGTATATACGGTATTCTCAAAGCCGGTGCAGGATATGTTCCGCTCGATCCAGAATATCCTGCCGAACGTCTGGCCTATCAACTGTCGGACAGCAAGCCAGCATTATTGCTCACTCAGCAACATTTGCAGGGGCTTTTGCCAACACACAATATATCCATTTGGTTACTGGATGATGAAGATCACCGGAATAACGTGGCAAAACAACCAGCCCATAATCCGGATATTCACCAATTGGGACTTGAACCGCATCATCTGGCCTATATCATCTATACTTCCGGCTCTACCGGAATGCCTAAGGGCGTGATGCTGGAACACCGCAATGTGGCAAGCTTTATCCATGCCCAGCACCAGATAAGCGAACCTAAATTAGGCGAGCGCATCCTGCAATTTGCAACCGTTGCGTTTGATACTTCAGTGTCTGATATTTTCCCGACACTGGCTTCGGGAGCGACTTTAGTCCTGCGCCCTGCACATATCCGTGTACCAAATGCAGAGTTTATCGACTTTCTAAACCTGCATAAGATCACCATCATAGATGTGCCGACGGCTTTCTGGCATCAATGGATACAGGAAATGAAAGCCGATCGCATGGGTTTTAGCCCTTACCTGAATACGGTCATTGTTGGCGGTGAGAAAGCAGAATCTCGTCATTTAGTAAGTTGGCAATCTCTGCCAGAGACACAGCGCTGCCGTTGGATCAACTCTTATGGCCCGACTGAAACCACCGTTACGGCCACGAATCTGATTTTAAGTGATAATACCTACCCCATCACCGACACCATTCCGATTGGTCATCCACACGCCAATACTCAAATCTATATTCTGGATAAATCAGGGCAACTTGCCCCCATTGGCGTCAGCGGAGAAATTCATATTGGAGGTAACGGTGTTGCCCGCGGTTATTTGAATCGTCCGGATCTGACGGCAGAGCGTTTTGTACCTGACCCATTCAGCAAAAAAGCCGATGCCCGCTTGTATAAAAGCGGCGATCTGGGACGCTGGCTGCCTGATGGTAATATCGAATATCTGGGACGCAATGATTTTCAGGTCAAAATACGCGGCTTCCGCATTGAGTTGGGCGAAATCGAAGCGCAACTGGCTGCTTGTGAAGGCGTTAAAGATGTTGTAGTCATTGCCCGTGAGGAAAAAGCCGGTGACAAACGTTTAATCGCTTATGTGATCCCACAAACCGGCATCACTCTGAAACCGGCAGACCTGCGCGAACAACTCAGTTCCAGCCTGATGGATTACATGCTGCCCAGTGCATTTGTCATGCTGGATGCCTTCCCGATGTCCACCAACGGAAAACTGGATCGTAAGGCATTGCCTGTACCCGATCGTACTGCCACCGTCAGCCGTGAATATGAAGCACCACAAGGAGAAATCGAACAAAAACTGGCGGCAGTCTGGCAATCTATTTTGGAATTGGAACAGGTCGGACGCCATGACAACTTCTTTGAACTGGGTGGCCATTCACTGCTGGTCGTCAGCCTGATCGAACAATTGCGCCAGCAAGGGCTATCGATTGATGTCAGCGCTGTCTTCTCTGCACCAACACTGGTGGCCATGAGCGCCCGTTTAAATCAGAATAGTGATCAAGATGCTGATGCACTGACCATTCCACCTAATCTAATCCGCGAAGGCAGCCAGAACATTACCCCGGATATGCTGCCACTGGTGGAATTGACTCAGGCACAAATTGACCAAATTGTTGCCCGCGTACCGGGTGGTGTCACTAATGTTCAGGATATTTATCCACTTGGGCCATTGCAGGAAGGTATTCTGTACCATCATTTACTGGAAGAAAAAGGCGATACCTATCTCGAAAACATTCTGATGAACTTCGACAGCCGGACACGACTGGATAGTTTCTTGCAGGCGCTGCAACAGGTGATTAATCGCCATGATATTCAGCGCAGCGCTTTCCATTGGCAAGAACTGCCGGCACCTGTGCAAGTTGTCTACCGTCATGCGCCGCTGCCGATTACTGAGGTCACATTATCAGCCGGAGAAAGTGCCGAAACGCAATTACAACGTCTTACCGATCCTGATTCAATACGGTTGGATATTACCAGAGCGCCACTATTGGCCGCCCATATAGCCAAAGATCCTGACTCTGATCTATGGTGGCTGAGCTTACTGCATCATCATTTAGTCTGTGACCATCTGTCACTGGAAATTATTTTCAGCGAAGTGCAGACACTGATCTTGGGCGAAGAAGAGAGTCTGCCGGCTCCTCTGCCTTACCGCAATTTTATTGCCCAAACTCGTAAAGTACCGATTGAAGTACATAAGGCCTATTTTGAGCAGTTACTGAGCGACGTGGAAGAGCCAACCCTGCCATTCGAATTACTTGATGTACAGGGGAACAACCGCGATGAATACAGTGAACATGATAAAATAGTGGAAAATATCTTTACGCTGGATGACGAACTGGCACAGCAGATCCGTGATTGCGCCCGCCAGCAAGGTATCAGTTCAGCGGTTGTGTTCCATGTGGCTTGGGCACAAGTATTGGCACAATGCTGTGGCCGTGATGATGTTGTTTTTGGTACGGTTCTGCTGGGGCGTTTACAGGGTGGCATGGGTGCTTCTCAAGTGCTCGGTATGTTTATCAATACCCTGCCAGTTCGTATTCAATTACAAGGGCGCACAGTTGGGCAGGTAGTACAGGAAACCTACCAGAGCCTGAGCGAATTGCTGGATCATGAACAGACACCACTGGCAATTGCCCAGCGTTGCAGTGGTGTTCAGGCATCATTGCCATTGTTTAACAGCTTACTCAATTTCCGCCATAGTCCACGTGATGAAACGCAATCCGACTCACCAGCCTGGGAAGGCATCCAAGAGCTGGAAAGTGGGGAGCGTAGTAACTATCCGTTATCGCTGGACGTGGATGATTTTGATGATGGATTCGAACTCACAGCACAATGCAGCCAGAAAGTTGACCCTGTGCGCATCAATGCTTATGTCAATGCTGCCCTGAAAGGCATTGTGACAGCACTGCAACATACTCCTGAGCAATCAATCCAATCAATCGATATCCTGCCACTGACAGAACGCCACCAATTATTGGAGGACTTTAACGACACTGCGATGGACTATCAGCAGGATATGTTGATCCATCAACTGTTCGAACAACAAGCGGAACGTACGCCGGATGCCACTGCGCTGGTATTTGGTGATACACAATTGAGTTATGCGGAACTGAACCGCCATGCCAACCAATTGGCACACCAACTGATTATTGCGGGTGTGCGTCCGGATGATCGCATTGCTATCTGTGTCGATCGCAGTCTGGACATGGTCATTGGCATGTACGGTATTCTCAAAGCAGGTGCAGGCTATGTTCCTCTCGATCCAGAATATCCTGTCGATCGATTGGCCTATCAGTTATCGGACAGCCAACCCGTGTTACTGCTGACTCAACAACATTTACAAGCGTGTTTGCCGATACAGGATGTGAATGTCTGGCTATTGGATGATGAAATCCATAAGAATAACGTAGCGAAACAGCCAGTACATAACCCTGATGCCAGTAAAATAGGGCTCCAGCCACATCATCTGGCTTATATCATTTATACTTCCGGCTCCACAGGACAACCGAAAGGCGTCATGCTGGAACACTGCAACGTAGTAAACTTTATCCATGCTCAACGCAAGACCAGTGAACCTCAGGCGGGTGATCGCATCCTGCAATTTGCAACCGTGGCATTTGATACTTCGGTATCGGACATATTCCCAACCCTCGCATCTGGTGCAACGTTGGTTCTTCGCCCTGTTCATATCCGTGTGCCGGATGAGGAATTTGTCAACCTGTTGAATAAGCAGAAAATTACTATCATGGATATGCCGACCGCCTTCTGGCATCAATGGGTACAAGAGATGATGGCAGGGCGCAGTGGTTTCGGCCAATATCTGCACACTGTTATCGTCGGTGGTGAGAAAGCAGAATTGCGTCACTTGTTGAGTTGGCAATCAATGCCGGAAACACAATCCTGCCGCTGGATTAATTCTTATGGCCCGACGGAAACAACAGTTATCGTCACAACGTTGGCGCTGGATAACAAATCATCTTTGGATATCGCCAACAATATTCCGATTGGCCGCCCATTACCCAATACGCGTATTTATATTCTGGATGTGCTCGGACAACCTGTTCCTCTTGGTGTAGGTGGGGAAATCCATATTGGTGGAGCCGGCGTTGCCCGCGGTTATTTAAACCGCCCCGATTTGACGGCAGAAAAATTTGTTGCTGATCCATTCAGCAAACAGCCAGATGCCCGCATGTACAAAACGGGGGATCTGGGACGCTGGCTGCCTAATGGCATGATTGAGTATCTGGGACGTAATGACTTTCAGATTAAGATCCGTGGATTCCGCGTTGAATTGGGGGAAATCGAAGCACAACTGGCAACCTGTGAAGGAGTCAGTGATGCGATCGTTATCGCCCGAGAAGAAAAGAGTGGTGACAAACGTCTGATCGCTTATGTCATTCCACAATCAGACATTACTCTCACTCCCTCCCAACTGCGCGAACAACTGAGCACACACCTGATGGAGAACATGCTCCCCAGCGCGTTTGTTATATTGGATGCCTTTCCGATGTCCGCTAACGGCAAACTGGATCGCAAAGCTCTGCCTGCACCGGATGAGTCCGCCATCATCACGCAAGGATATGAGGCTCCAATCGGAGAAATGGAGAATATCGTGGCTGAAGTGTGGCAAGAGTGCCTAGGTGTAGGGCGGGTCGGGCGCCATGATCACTTCTTTGAGTTGGGTGGTCACTCTTTGTTAACCTTACAAATGGTTGTGCGATTGCGCCAAGTCTTGGGGATTAATGTTGCAATGCGCGATTTTCTTGCATATCCAACCATCAGTGAATTTGTCACCTTTATTCAGTCAGATAACGCTCTCATCCAACAGACGAATTTAGTGACTATTCGCAAAGACAATCGCAAAGGTAATCACGAAGATAATCATCAAGACAATGCCAAACCTGCGCTGTTTCTGGTTCATCCTGTCGGGGGCAACATCGATTATGCTTACGATCTCGCTCCTTATATTGACGACAAAGAAATGCCAATTTATGGACTCGTCGCCAATGTTGTACCGGAAGAAGAGAATACCCTAATCAGCTTGAAAGACAGGGCTAAAGGGTATGTTGAAGGCATCCGTCAGGCACAGATTAAAGGACCTTACTGCCTTGCTGGCTGGTCTGTCGGGGGATCTATTGCCTATGAAATGGCCTGTCAATTGATTACAGAAGGTGAAACCGTTTATCTTGTCGGGCTTCTTGACACCCATGCCAGCTATGAAAATACCTACACGCAAGAAGAGAAAGACGCTGGATTTGTTTTTGATGAAACGATCCTTTTCATGGAAAACATGCCAGACAATCTTCCTGACAACTTGCAAAAGGAAATCGATGAACTGGCGCTTAAACGTGACTTCAATGCGTTATTGATACTGGCACAAGAGAACGATCTGCTACCGAATGGTATTACTCCTGAAAATATCAGACAACATCTGCTGCTGTATCACAATATCTCTGTTGCGGCTAACTATCATGCACCATCAGTATACCCTCTGGGTACTCACATCACCCTATTCAGGGCAACGGAGCAAGAAGCAGATACTGAACATAGTGTTAGTCTTGGCTGGGATAAAGTCGTTCCACAATCACAGTTAACCACTATTGATGTTACGGGTACTCATCTTGCCATCATGAAACAACCCGGCATTCAATCTGTCGGCAAAGCATTGCTTGATGAAATAACAAGCAAAAAAGACATTTAAAACATTTGAGAGCACCCATTTATACGGGTGCTCTTATTATCTAAAAAAGACTCAAACGCAATTATTTATTTAATTAACAGAATCTAAAGGCAGCTATAAAAAAGCAATTAGAATAGATAATTCAAATTAAAACGGCATCATTTATTAATCACAAATAATATAAAATTAGATAAATAACTTTTAAATAATAGGCTTAATATAAGAGCCACCAATTATATTGACATATAAATTAAGATCTTTATTCTAACCATTCATTTTCTTAACTAAAAAAAGGAAAACACTGATTATGTCTAAAGATAAATTAGCTAATGGCGCTATATTTTATACTAAAAAGGATTATAGTGGAGCTTCTTATGAATATCCGGAAAATAATACTGAAGTAAATTTAATAGGCACATCATTAAACGATAAGTTTCTTTCTGTTGAAATTGGAACAGATTCTATTGTTTTCGCTTGGCGACATGGTAATGATAGTCAACCCGGGCAAATTTACCGTGAATGGGATACAAGCCAACCCGATATCGATGATATTAGAGGATTATCAAAGTTTATTGTATCGCCAAAAAACCGTGACTTACTGGCGATAAAATTGATTAACGAATCAGGTGTTAATCAGGTATTTAGAGCTAATATTAGAACTTATACCATCCCTGATCCCGTGGATTGTTATTCAGGTGGAAACTATGAGGTCGTTGGTTTAATTCCCAAAGATGGTCAACAATATGTAACTTCTGTTGTTATTTTTGATCAGCATAATATCCCTGTCACTCAAGGTGCTGTCTATTTTAGATACAATGGCACAGATCTTGATATCATCACTTATGATGAAACCAAACCTCCTTATATGCGGTTTGAAAAAGCAGAAAGTTATCATTTTAAATTTATTTTGGAAGATTTTTCTGCCAATCATTAAATAAGAAAGCCCCTTTAATGGGGCTTATATCCACGTTCAATAAGCGATATTTTAAGACAGCTCAGTCTGCTTGTTACGCGCTAACCAAAGGGACAGCGCCTTCAAAGAATCCGAAGTGAACTCATCACAACGGGCTGTGATTTCTTCTGGCGTTAACCAGTAAACTGTTGTGACTTCGTCTTCCTGCAATGCAAATGGCCCATGAGTCACACAACTGAACAGGCCACCCCATATACGACAAGTCTTCTCTTCATAATAAAAAATACCATGTTCGGCAAAAGGAACACCTGCAATCCCCAGTTCCTCTTCGGCTTCCCGGCGAGCCGCATCAAGCAGAGTTTCTCCCGTCATAACGACACCACCTGCCGTTGCATCCAATTTTCCCGGATAAAAGTCTTTTGTTTCTGTACGATGCTGAACCAGAATTTTTCCCATACCATCATGCACTACAATATAAGTAGCCCGATACCTCAAGTTCTGCTCTCTCATCTGCTGACGAGTCGACTGCGCAATCACTTCATTGTCTTCATTGACGATGTCAATCCATTCAATGCTTGCTGATTTTTCTTGCACCATCCTAAAAACCTTTTATCAATGAGTTGCATGCCAGTTTTTGCTGTGATGCTCCAATTAAGGAGGCTAAAAACAGATAAGAGTTACCATAATTGACTGAAATAAATTCACCAATACTGACACAAGAAATTTGTGACATTTTACAGACAAACGATGGTAATGTAATACTGCTATATTTTTCAATGAGTTATTATTACTGGAGATTATATGATAGATCTATATTATGCCCCAACTCCAAATGGCTATAAAATTACCCTCTTTCTCGAAGAGGCCGGTATTCCTTACACCATCCACCCCATCAATATCAATTCTGGAGAGCAGTTCAAACCTGAATTTCTTGCCATTGCACCTAATAACAAGATTCCGACTATTGTCGATCATCAACCTGCCGACGGGGAAGAGCCGATCTCCATCTTCGAATCAGGGGCCATTTTATTTTATCTGGCAAACAAAACAGGCCAGCTATTAAGCAAAGACTTGCGTGAACGTACAGAACAATTGCAATGGCTGTTTTGGCAAGTTGCTGGCTTTGGCCCAATGCTCGGTCAAAATCACCACTTCAATCGCTATGCTCCTGAAGTTGTACCTTACGCCATTAAACGCTATGTGGAAGAATCAAAACGTTTATACAAAGTGCTAAATACCCAACTGGAAAAAACTGCCTATCTCGGAGGAAACGAATATAGCATCGCGGATATTGCCACTTATCCATGGGCTAAATGCCATGAACACCAAAAAGTCGATTTGCAGGATTATCCCGCGGTTGCAAAATGGTTGGATAAGATTAGTCAACGCCCTGCGACCCAAGCAGCCTATAAGGATACCTGACTCCGATATATGTAAAAAATTCAGTTAATGGAAAAATATTTCACCAAAAAACTTGATACCAGTAACAAATAGCAGCATATTTCGCTGCCACTTAAGCCATCCCTTGCTATAGTCAATACGCATTTATCTATTTTTGTCGCAGGGGGTGGCTATGCGTATCTTAATTACGGGAGGAACAGGATTGATTGGTCATCGCTTGACCGACCAATTGCTCTCGCTCTCCCACTCCATCACCATTTTAAGTCGTTCACCACAAAAGGTGGATTCTCTGTTTTCTGATCGCGTTGAATGTTGGACAACGCTAAATGACCTGCGCGATCTAAACGGCTTTGATGCCGTTATCAATCTTGCCGGCGAACCTATTATCAATAAGCGATGGACACCGAAGCAAAAAGAGATACTTTGTCAAAGCCGCTGGCAACTCACTGAACAGTTGAGCAAGCTAATTAAAGCCAGTAACTCTCCTCCATCTGTATTTATTTCCGGTTCAGCGGTTGGCTATTATGGTGATCAGGGGCAATCAGTGGTTACCGAAGATGATTCTCCTCACAATGAGTTTGCCCATCAGCTTTGTGAACGTTGGGAGCAGCTTGCGTTACAAGCCAGAAGCGACAAAACCCGCGTATGCTTGTTACGTACAGGCATTGTGCTGGCCCCAAAAGGTGGTGCACTGCAAAAAATGTTGCCACTGTTTCGGTTAGGTTTAGGCGGAGCAATCAGTAATGGCAAGCAATATATGCCGTGGATACACATTGATGACATGGTTAATGGTATCTATTACCTACTGATATCGCCTGAGCTACATGGCCCCTTTAATATGACATCTCCTTACCCTGTTCATAATGAACTGTTCAGTTCCACACTCGCCAGTGTATTACACCGCCCTGCTTTCATACGCATTCCTGAATTTGTATTAAAAATAATGATGGGGGAAGCAGCGGAATTAGTTTTGGGTGGTCAACAAGCCATTCCGAAAAGGTTGGAAGAAGCCGGATTTGGTTTCCGTTACTTTCAACTAGAGGAAGCCTTGCAGGATGTCATAAAGGCAAAAAATAATGTCCTATAATCCTCTTGCTATTTCTTAATAGACCAACAAAACTATATATCTGACGATTTTTATTATTAAACCATTCAGCCTTGTACTTAGTTTAATTATTTAACTTTATCGTTAAGAAACTAATTAAATAAGCTTCCCTACCTATTTTATCAGAATTATAAGTAATTTTATAAAATCAGAAAAAAGACAAAAAAACAGAATAAAGAAAGAAAAAAATAAATAAGCACAATTAAAAATCATACATTACATAAGAAACGTGGTTATTATAACTAATTAATGATAACAATACCGCGAGTAAACAAAAATCATGTCTTTATAACTAAAAGTTATTTATATATTATCATTGTAAAAAGAAACCTGCTCTCCAAAAGAGTTAATATGAATATTACTTGCAAGAAAAATAATATTGGGGTATTAAATTTAATCGGAACCACCCCAGTAGTTAACATTCTCACGTCTGTATATCCCGAAATGGGAATACATAAATACTTTCGTGAAAAAGGAAGCCAAGCACGATTTATTGTTGCCGACCCCATTGGTTCTATATATCAACAATATTTTTCAGGTGTAGAATATCATCCCGTGCCTTGGAGTATCGAAGGCATTGGTTCTAACTTTATTCCAGGAATAATAAAAAAAGATGCTGTTGATGATATATATGCAATTTCTGACGAAGAAGCATTCTCTGCCTGTCGCTTCACAAGATATCATGATTCTATTGATATAGGTTTGTCTAGTGGGGCTGTTGTGGCCGCTGCTATAAAAGAAATACATAAAAACCCCAAGTGTAAAATAATGTGTATTTCTCCAGACTCAGGTGAACGCTATATATCTAAATTTCAACAACAGGATATTAAAAATGAAAAAAATAAACATTGAAGAAAAAATAGCCAGAGATAATGGCACGCCGTTCTATCTATACAGTGAAGATAAAATAATCAAAAATATCAATGAATTAAAAAATGAATTCAACTCTTCCAATTATAAAATTCTTTATGCAATGAAAGCAAACTCTAATCCTTACATTGTAAAACTGATTTATTCATATGGCATTGGTGTTGATGCATGTTCTATAGAAGAAATAGAACTTGCATTAAGGTGTAATATTCCCTCCCATAAAATACATTACAATGCGGATTGCCTGACAAAAAATGAAATTGAGTTTGCTTTTAAGAAAAATGTAAATGTGTCTATTGGTTCTCTTGATGCACTAGATGATATAGAGACATCTTCATTAGAAAAATCGATTACTTTGCGGGTAAATACCGGGATTGGTGCAGGCCATTCAAGTAAAGTTATTACTAATGGTGAGATGTCTAAATTTGGCATATCACCTTCAGAAATCACCCATGCCCAGAAAATTTGTAACGCCAAGAAAATAAAAATTAGCGGCTTGCATTCTCATACTGGATCAGGTGAGATGTCTACAAAAATGTATATTGAGAATGCTGAGTTTTTAATGGAGTTATCTATACAACTTGATTCCCTTTCTCATCTGAACTTTGGCGGTGGTTTCGGTTATGATTATAAATCTTATGAACAATATGATCTCCGTTCAATAAGAAGTTCTTTGGATTTGCTTAGAAAAAATTTTAATATATCCGATAAAACAAAATTCATTATTGAACCGGGCAGATTCTTTGTTGCAAATGCAGGTAAGCTGGTTGCTAAAGTATGCTCCCTGAAAAGTTTCGGAAATCGAAATTTTATGGGATTAAACACTGGGTATAACCATTTTCCTCGGTGTTTCTACTATAATGCATGGCATCACATTGAAAACATTAGCGCCAAAGAAAAGCATATAGAACAATATGATATAGAAAAATACGATGTTGTAGGAAACCTGTGCCAATCAGGAGATGTATTTACTCGTGAAAGGCCTTTACCAAAAACAAAAAAAGGAGATCTTATTTGCATTAATGATGTTGGTGCTTATGGTTACTCCATGAGTTCAAACTTCAATCTTCGTCGACGCCCTGCTGAATATATTCAGGACAAAAGTGGCTCTATTATACAAATTCGTAGAGCTGAAAATTTTGAAGATCTTTTCTCAACTAGTTTTTTGGATTAAGTAATGAATATTGCCATCTCTAATCTGTTACCAATACTGATAGCATTTGTTGTCGGATTCAATTTTAATAAGTTTTTTAAGCATAAAAACATAAGGTTAATTGATCTTGTCTCTAACCTGTGCCTTTACTCACTATTAATTCTAATGGGGATAACGATTGGCACAATACCTGGAATTATAAGCAAGCTAACTGATGTTGGTATTAATGCTATAAGTATAGCTTTCGCTTCATCCTTATCTATAGTGATTGTTTTAAAGTTTTTTCACATCAAAACAGCCGGTAATGAAAAAAATAAAGTAACAACCAGTAATAATCAAAAAGATGATTTTGATATCATGGGGTATATTAAGGACCCTATATTACTTGCAAGTCTGGTAATAATAGGTTTCTTTCTTGGTTACTATAAAATAACACCGGTGATAGATTATGATATAGTCATATCTTTGTTGTTATATCTTCTGATATTTGTTATTGCTATGAAGCTCTCTTTATCGGGATTGAGTTTGAAAGAAATATTTTTCAATCGTTACAATATCGTAATGACATTTTTTACTATTGCAGCATCTTATATAGGCGCAGCACTAATTTCTTTTTTTATTCCATTATCTCTTACTCAAAGTTTAGCTGTAAGTTCAGGTTTTGGTTGGTATACCCTGTCAGGTATTCTCTTCACCAAAATGAATGATCCATTGCTAGGCTCTGTTGCTTTCCTGTGTGATTTATTTCGTGAAGTCATTGCACTACTTCTGATACCGACACTTTCGCGTATAGGGAATGGCAATATTGCAATTGGTGTCGCCGGGGCAACCGCAATGGATGTTACCCTTCCTATTATAGAAAAACACTGTGGTATTTCTTATGTTCCCGTTGCATTACTCTCTGGCGGTATCATCACTATTCTTGTGCCATTTCTTATTCCTTTTTTCTATTCGCTTTAATAATCGCTTTAATTTTCGGAGGCTATGATGTTGCAGACAAAAAGACTTTTTGATGATGCTCCTTATGACTGTACGTTTAATGCTAATGTTATCGAGGTTGGTGAAGATTATATTGTTTTAGATAAAACGTTATTTTATCCATTATCAGGAAACCAAAATTACGATACGGGCGAGATCAATGGCATAGCGGTGACTTCTGTTAGTGTTGAAGAGGAACAAAATGAAAGTAACAAACTGTCTTTTACTTCTCCGATAAAGCACTATGTCGATACTTCCGGGTTCGAAGTAGGACAACAGGTTATAGCCTCCATTAATGAAGAAAATCGGCTCAGAACTATGCGCTTACACTCTGCAAGCCATGTTGTTGAATATTTTATAAGGCAAATGAGCAGTTTTTTATCAGTAGAAGGCTCTTTTGTTAACATAGAGAAAGATAGAACTGATTATAAAATGTCAGAAAGTATTACTGCTGAATTACTCGCTTCCCTTGAAGAGCAAGTTAATAACTTCATTTCCCAAGAAAATGAAATCATCTTCATGACAGAAGATGGGCTAAGGTATTGGCAATGCCGTGACATAAAAATGTTATGTTGCGGCACCCATGTATCCAATACTAAAGAAATCGGAAAAGTTAAACTTTCAAGAAAAAACAAAGGAAAAGGAATTAATAGAATAGAAATTACGCTAATGGATTAAATGTTCTTTCAGCTAAGATTGCTAAGGCTAAGTGCTATACCCAATGGGTTTAGCACCCTGCCAACGGCTAAATAGATCTTCTGGCAAGTCAATATCGAACTGATCCAACACACGATTAACCGTCTGGTCGATGATATCCTGAATATGTTCAGGACGATGATAAAATGCGGGAACAGGCGGCATTATCACCGCCCCGATTTCTGCGGCCTGAGTCATTAATCTCAAGTGCCCCAAGTGCAAGGGGGTTTCTCTCACCCCCAGCACTAACTTACGATTCTCTTTCAGAACAACATCGGCGGCACGGGTAATTAAGCCATCAGTGTAACTATGCACAATACCTGATAGGGTTTTTATCGAACAAGGCAAAATTACCATGCCCAATGTTTTAAAGGACCCAGAGGAAATAGATGCAGCAATATCACGATTATCATGTACAACATCAGCCAACGCCTGTACATCTCGCAGGGTATAGTCCGTCTCCAATGCCAGAGTCTGCCGGGCTGATTGGCTGATCACCAAATGCGTTTCAATGCCTTCTACTGGCTGCAAAACTTGCAGTAACCTGACACCATAAATCGCACCACTTGCTCCGGTCAACCCGACAATCAATTTTTTCATGTTTTCCTCTGAGTTTCTGGCTATAACTGAATGATAATAACAATATTATCCTTCATTATATATTTCCAGATTCTCTATTTCGCCCTTCCCAAGCACTTTCATGGCATCGTCTTTACGCAAGTTTTCCAGATAGTCGAGGTAAATCTGGTCAATGTCTTTCGTAACATAGATACCATCGAATACAGAACATTCGAATTTTTCAATATCAGGGTTTTCTTCCCGTACAGCCTGAACAAGATCTTGGAGGTTTTGATATATCAAAGCATCAGCACCAATGATCTGGCGAATTTCATCGACTTCTCGGCCGTGGGCAATCAGCTCATTGGCATTCGGCATATCAATACCATAAACATTCGGGAAGCGAACTTCCGGTGCTGCCGAAGCAAAATAGACTTTCTTGGCTCCCGCTTCACGTGCCAATTCAACAATTTGTTCAGAAGTGGTTCCACGCACAATAGAATCATCCACCAGTAAGACATTTTTACCTCTGAATTCAGCACGATTGGCATTCAGTTTGCGACGAACCGATTTACGTCGTTCCTGCTGACCCGGCATAATAAAAGTACGTCCGACATAACGATTTTTGACAAATCCCTGACGATAGGGTTTATCCAGAATGTGGGCGATTTCCAGTGCGATGTCACAAGATGTTTCCGGTACAGGAATGACGACATCAATATGTAAGTCTTCCCATTCACGGGCAATTTTTTCCCCCAATTTCCTTCCCATCCGCAAGCGTGCGTTATATACCGAAACCTTGTCAATAAAGGAATCCGGACGAGCAAGATAAACAAATTCGAACAAACAAGGGGTCAATGACGGAGTTTCTGCACACTGGCGAGTAAACAATTGCCCGTTTTCAGTGATATAAATTGCCTCACCAGAAGCCACATCACGTAAGAACTCATAACCCAATGTGTCCAGCGCCACACTTTCTGATGCCACCATGTATTCATGACGACCATCTTCCAGTGTTTTCTTGCCCAAAACCAGAGGACGAATGCCATGTGGATCACGAAAAGCAACCAATCCATGCCCAATAATCATGGCAACACAAGCATAAGCGCCACGAATTCTTTTGTGCATTTTTGAAACTGCTGAGAAAATATCATCAGGCGCTAATGGAAAATGTGGAAATTGAGTTAATTCATTAGCAAAAATATTCAGTAGGATTTCAGAATCTGAGGTTGTGTTGACATGACGGCGGGCATTTTCAAACAGCATTTTTTTTAATTCATGTGCGTTTGTCAGATTGCCGTTATGTGCCAATGTGATACCAAAAGGAGAATTTACATAAAAGGGTTGCGCTTCGGATGCACTGGAGCTACCCGCCGTAGGATAACGAACATGCCCAATCCCGATGGTTCCCTGTAAACGTAACATGTGCCGTGTTTCAAACACATCTTTGACCAAACCATTAGCCTTACGTAAGCGAAACCCATTGTTACCATCAATAGTTGCAATACCTGCTGCATCTTGTCCACGGTGCTGAAGCACCGTTAATGCATCATAAATCGATTGGTTAACCGGTGTAAAACCGACGATACCGACAATACCGCACATGTAGCCTTTCCTCATCAGCTAAGCGGAGAGCGTTATCTCTCCGGCAGGAAACTCGACGCACTTTGTAGGTAGTCAAAAAACCACCTGATGATTTGACTGAATTGTGGGATCAGTTGTGATTGTTGCCAATCCTGACTTTTGGGAAGTGGTGTGAAAGAGTCCGCAACAAACAGAATAGCAGAGACAATCAAAACACCGCGCAAGGCCCCAAAACAGATCCCCAGAACCCGATCAGTACCTGACAGGCCTGTTCGCTGAACAAGTGAACCAATGACATAGTTTACTATCGCGCCAACAATCAATGTTGCAATGAATAAGATAGCAATCGCTATTCCATTACGTACCAGTTCATCTTCAAGGCGGGTAAAATACGCCGCTAGATAAGTATAGAAACGGCTTGCAACAAAGAAAGCACAGCCCCATGTTATTAGGGAGAGCGCTTCACGAACAAAACCACGAATCAAGCTAACCAGTGCCGAGAAACCAATGATGGCAATAATCGTATAATCAATCCAGACCATATTTTAATCCAAAAACAGGCTCCCAACATTCAGATCGGGCGCATTCTAACAGAAAACGAAAACGTTTGCGTAGTAGATTTATCACTCTACTGAAAATAATTTTCGGCAGGTAAATAAACTGCATTCGCTGTGATGGGTCAATCTTTAACTGCTGTCTCCATAATGGAAAATCACCTGTCATACTTAACCCTTTTAAGCTCCTTGGTAGAGCTTTTGGTATGATCACAGGAAGCTTTCAGCTCCCCATGAAGCGCCAATCCGGTTATGGCTTATAGTTTTTGATCTGTCCTTGTAACCCCGTGATTTCCCTTAATTCGGATAAAACGGATTCCAGTTTTTGCCTTGACGCATTCGGCCCAACATAGATCCGTGTTAACTGTCCCTGTACCGGAGAAGAAGGAACTGTATATACCTGATGCCCCGAAAGACGTAGCTTTGCTAATATCTCATCAACTTTATCCGCATTTTTTAATGCACCAAGTTGAACAACATATGCTGTTGCCTGAGGAGCTTGTTTTGCTGACTTCGATTTAGTTTCCACTTTCCGCTGGGGAGGTACTTCATGTTTCACCGTTGGCTCAGGCAATACGTCTGTATCTGACTTTTGTTCCTGTAATTGCATCGCTTCCGCAGCATTTACAGGCGGTGTAGGCGGCACGCTTTGTGTCAATGGTGGGATCGAACTAATATCCTCACCATTATCAGATTTTGGCACCAAAGGAATTGAAGCAAATTGACTTTCGTTATATTTCTTATCGCCATCAAAAATTATAGGCAGAACAACCACGCTCAATGCGACAAGAACGAAGGTTCCAACCAAGCGATTTTGAAATTTACTTGCCATCTTCCTTGCCCTCCGCCAGTGTCTCCATAACATGTGCGACAGTATGGAAAGAACCACAAACCACTATGATATCTTGCACTGATGCGTCTTCTATTGCCTGTTGCCACGCTGTTTCCACGTCGGAGAATGTACGGGCGTGCATAAGATGCCCAGACAATACTTCAGCTTCTGCTCCCCTCAGTTCAAGCAATGATGCGCAGTACCATTCATCAATCTGTTGAGAAAGACAAGCAAGCGTACCCGCAATATCTTTGTCTCCCAACATGCCAATCACACCACGAATTTTACTGTCTGGGGAACGAGGCCGTTCTGCCAATTTTTGAACCAGATAGCCCGCAGCATGTGGATTATGGGCCACATCCAAAATGATTAGCGGATTTTCCCTGACAATTTGGAAACGTCCTGGTAATTGGGCATTTTTCAATCCTGCATGGATTGCCTGCTCATTAATAGCTCGGCTGACTTTGTCATCCTGCTGCAACAAGCAGTGGATCACTCCCATCGCAGTCGCTGCATTCGCCAATGGCAGATTAGGTAAAGGCAATTCATTGAATTGTTGATTGCCGCTTAACCAATTCCAGCTATTTTCATTCTGTGAAAAATGCCAATCAACACCACAACGAAAGAGCTTCGCCCCCAGTTCATCCGCAACATCAGCAATTGAGCGGGGCATATCATGCTCCCCCACCACCGCAAAATGCCCACGACGAAAAATACCGGCTTTTTCACGACCAATATGTTCGCGATCGGCTCCCAGCCAATCCGTATGATCCAGTGCAATGCTGGTGATGGCGGCAATATCAGCATCGACGATATTGGTGGCGTCCAAACGACCGCCTAATCCGACTTCTAAAATCACAACATCAAGATCAGCTTCTTTAAAAAGCTGTAATGCTGCCAATGTTCCGTATTCAAAATAGGTTAATGAGATATCGCCACGCTGGGTTTCAATCGCTGCGAATACACGACAGAAATCTTGTTCCGTTGGTTCTTTACCCTGAATACGAACTCTTTCGGTATAGCGAACCAAATGTGGGGAACTGTACACACCGACCTTAAGCCCTGCAGCCAGAAAAATAGACTCAAGAGTATGGCAAGTAGTCCCTTTGCCATTGGTGCCTGACACTGTGATGATTTTTAGTGCAGGGTTCAATAAACCTAATTGGCGACCAAGTTTCCCTACACGCTCAAGCCCCATATCAATGGCTTTGGCATGTAAGTTTTCTAAGTAGGAAAGCCACGTCATCAATGGCGACGTGGCTTGAGGAATTTGCAAAATATCAGACATCTTCTTTATTAGGATTGATGTTTATCTCAGCTTCGACATCAACAGATTCAATAACGATTTCTTCTACTGACTCCGCTTTTGTGCCCAGCTGCGGCTTGTGGGTCAACATTGCAAGCAGGCTGGCAACCTTATCACGTATTTCTGTACGAGGTACAATCATGTCAATCGCACCTTTCGTCAATAAGAATTCACTGCGCTGGAAACCTTCCGGCAGTTTTTCACGCACGGTTTGTTCGATTACGCGAGGGCCAGCAAAACCAATCAATGCCTTAGGTTCAGCGATATTGATATCACCAAGCATTCCCAGACTTGCCGTCACTCCACCCATTGTTGGATTGGTCAGAACGCAGATATAAGGCAAACCGCGATCTTGCATTTTTGCCAGCGCAGCACTGGTTTTTGCCATCTGCATCAGTGACATCAGAGCTTCCTGCATACGCGCTCCGCCACTGGAAGTAAAACAGACGAATGGGCAGCTGTCTTCCAGAGCTTGTTCAACAGCACGGACAAAACGGGCACCAACAACAGAACCCATTGAGCCGCCCATAAAATTAAATTCAAAGGAACCTGCCACAACTGGCATATCATGCAGCTTGCCTTTCATCACGATCAGCGCATCTTTTTCTTGCGTCTGCTTCTGAGCAGCAGTTAAGCGATCTTTGTATTTTTTGGTATCACGGAATTTCAGGATATCTTTAGGTTCCAGCTCACTGCCTAATTCAGTGCCAGTGCCTTCATCCAAAAATGAATTCAATCTATTACGGGCTGAAATACGCATGTGATGGTCACATTTCGGACATACTTCAAGATTACGCTCTAATTCAGCACGATAAAGTACCTGACCACAACTGTCGCATTTTGTCCAAACTCCTTCAGGTATGCTTGCCTTACGAGTTTGCATAATTTTGCTTTTATTTAGAATTTTTTCTATCCAGCTCATTAATGAACCTTTCCGTCTGAACCTGGCTGCTGCCAGCTTTTGTTTTACGTGCCATTAAACCACAATGCTATTGCAGTGTGGATAAAAAACTGCTCAAACCTATTTACGGTTATCTACTTAGCTATCTACTGTACTTCCTGCCGCTTTTTTTGATGTAGCACGGCGATGACGCCAAACTTCTATAACGCCAGGCAAAATAGAAATAAAGATTATCGCAACAATCAATAATTTCAGATTATCCTGTATAATTGGCATATCACCGAATAAATAACCCGCATAAGTGAATAATAGCACCCAAATAAATGCACCGATTACATTATAAACAGCAAAGTGACGGTAAGACATTTTCCCCATCCCTGCAACGAACGGTGCAAATGTTCTAATAATTGGCACAAACCGAGCCAAAATGATTGCTTTCCCGCCATGTTTTTCATAAAACTCATGAGTCTTACCTAAATAACTACGACGAAAAATTTTTGAATTTGGATTGGTAAATAGTTTCTCACCAAAAATTCTACCGATGGTATAGTTTACAGCATCACCAATAATTGCGGCTGTAATCATCAAGGCTGCCATGATATGTACATTAAGATCATTGGAGCCTAACGCAGATAGTGCACCAGCCACAAATAACAAGGAATCTCCCGGTAAAAATGGCGTAACCACTAAACCCGTCTCGCAAAATACGATCAGGAATAAAATGCCATATACCCAACTACCATAGTCCCTAACCAATTCCTTTAAGTGAGCATCAATGTGTAAAATAAAATCGATAATGAATTTCGCAAAGTCAACAAAATGAGTCAAAAACTCCATAATATTCCTCGTTATGACCAAACATCCCTGTCATTATTCGAAAATGTCAGATTAAATCATTTCCCAGAAATAGTGGCCCCATAATGGGTTCAGGTAAACCAAAACACGCAGGATAATCTACAGCAACTAAATATAAGCCCTCGGCTTTAGCTGTTGCTGCCGCTTTTGTCCTGTCTTTCAGTGCTAATAATTCAGCCATCCAACCAATGCCCTGATTACCGCAGCCAATCTCCAGCAGACTGCCAACAATATTACGTACCATGTGATGGACGAAGGCATTCGCCTTAATGTCAACGACAATATAATGCCCGTGCCGACTAACATTAATATGCATCATATTGCGCCACGGTGAATTGGACTGGCACTGCACTGCTCTGAAGGAAGTAAAATCATTTTCCCCCAATAAGCTTTGCGCCGCTTCATGCATTTTTTGCTCATCCAATGGATAATGAAAATGCGTGACACCCTGTGCCAATACCGCTGGACGATAGCGATGATTGAAAATCACATAACGATAACGGCGAGCCGTTGCACTGAAACGAGCATGAAATTCATCATCCACCGTTTTGACCCAACGTACCGCAATAGCTGGAGGTAAATAAGTATTTACTCCCATTGTCCATGCGGCATCTTTACGTTGTACCGAAGTTTCAAAATGGACTACCTGCCCAGTCGCGTGTACACCTGCATCCGTTCTACCCGCACAGAAAACTGAAATTGGCTCATTAGCTACTTTCGACAGCGCTTTTTCCAAACATTCCTGTACGCTTTTCACTTCTTGCTGACGCTGCCAACCATAATATCGACTGCCGTCATATTCAATCCCCAGTGCAATTTTCACTTTCTTTGCCTCTGGCACAGACTGACTCAGCTCTGTATCAGACATCAGTAAAATTGCTCCTGCATCAGTTTTTCTGCGATTTCAATCGCCATTAATGCGCCACCAAAACGGATATTATCGGCAACCGACCAAAATTGCAGCATTTCTGGCATACCGTAATCATTGCGCAGACAACCTATGCTTAAAACATCACTACCTGAAGCATCAGTTACTTGAGTCGGATAATCACCCTCTTCTGAGACCTGAATTTCTTCAAGACGTTCAAATTCACCGCGAGCTTCTTCTATGCCAACCGGACGCAGTGTTTCTACACTCACCATCTGTCCAATACCATAGAAAACAGAAGACTGGACACAGCTTACGGAAACCGATATCCCTTCATCCTGCAATATCCTGCGAACTTGATCGACGATACGACGTTCTTCACGCACCGTACCTTCTGCATCGGGCAATAAAGGTAGTAGATTGAAAGCCAATTGTTTGTTGAAAAACCCTTCATCCGGAGGAATGCCATTTAATAAACGAGCACTCTGCCCTGCCAGTTCATCAATGGCTGCTTTGCCATGAACGGAAACTGGCAATATATTAGTCAGATGTAAACGGGCAATTCCAGCCGCATCGATCAATGGCTTAATGGCAGTCAGAACCTGACTTGTTGAACTATCTGCCACAGCAATGATGTTACGGTTACGATATTCAGCCAATGCGTATGGGTTAACGCCAGGAACAACCAAAGGCACATCCGGCTCTGCCGCAAATAAGCCACTGCTATCGATCACCAGACAGCCAGATTCTGTTGCTTTTTCAATATGCTGTGCTGTTACTTCCATCGTCGCGGCAAAAAAAGCGAGTTGTACTTGTGACCAGTCAAATTCTTCCGCATCACGAACAGTAATGTTTTTTCCATTAAAACGCTGAATCTTTCCGACACTTTGTTCACTGGCAAGAAGATGCAGTTCACCAACCGGAAATTGGCGTTCCTGTAATAACGCCAATATCGCTTCACCTACTGCGCCTGTTGCACCCAAAAGCGCAATATTCCAACCTTCTGACATGTTGGTTTTCTCCACATCTCTTATTTTGCTGACAGGCAGGAACCTGCCTGTATTAAATTACTTTTGCATTAAATCCAATTCTGGACAGTAATTGAGCGCTTTCTTCTGAATCACAATGCACGGTCAGGGAAGACCATTCCCGACGTTCTGGATAGTGCTTGCGTAACTGATCAAAAGCGCCCTCCTGAGCCGCAACCTGACGTAAGGGTGCATCATCACGGCGCACATCATACACTAAATGCATCAAACGCTTGAGGACGCTTTGTGTCACTTCTCCCTGCACCGTAACCTGACTAAAATCAGGTGTTGGCAACAGATCTGCTAACTCCGTCTTGCGAGGTTGTTCCAAGAACTCACAATAAGCCTCAAAAACCTGAGTTGTACCACGAGCTTTGCCTTCCAGAGTATAACCAGCAATATGAGGAGTACCAATATCAACTAAAGCCAACAGGGGTAGAGAAAGGTTAGGCTCTGGTTCCCAAACATCAAGCACTACACGTAATTTTTTCCCATTTTGCAGTACGGAAAGTAATGCTTGATTGTCAACCACTTCACCGCGGCTGGCATTAATTAAAATTCGGTTATCCGGTAGTGCAGAAAGTAATTCTGCATCGGCCAAATGATAGGTCTGATATGGGCCAGATTGATTAAGAGGTGTATGAAAAGTCAGAATATCCGCTTCTTTCACTAATTTTTCTAAAGGCCAAAACTCCCCCTCATCACCACGATCTGCACGGGGAGGATCGCACAATAACGTCTTCACGCCCAAAGCTGCCAGTCTGACAGCCAAGCGTCCGCCGACATTACCAACACCGACAATACCGACAGTTTTATCTTTAAGCTGAAATTGATCTTGCTCTGCCAATAGCATCAATGCCGAGAATACATACTCAACCACAGCAATGGCGTTACATCCAGGGGCGGCGGAAAAACCAATCCCTGCCTGAGACAACCACTGCTGATCAACATGATCCATTCCCGCAGTGGCAGTTCCCACAAATTTCACCGAACTGCCTTGCAACAAGGATTCATTGACTTTAGTGACAGATCTAACCATAAAGGCATCGGCATCGTCCAAAACTCCCTCGGGTACTGGACGACCGGGGATTGCCTGTACTTCGCCCAATTGCTGAAAGAGTTGTTCAGCATAAGGCATATTTTCATCAACCAGAATTTTCACTTTTCTCATCCAACGGCTTAAATGGGCGTAATTTGCTATTCTGCCACTTTATCCGCATAAAACCTATATGCCTTCTATCTTTATGAATCTGGCTCCCATATTTACTGCCATCATTGCTATCTTGGTTCTCCATGAAGAAATGCACAGTTATCACGTGATCGGAGGCAGCATTGTTCTGGCTGGTGTGATACTCGCACAACAGTTACGCATCCCACTTACTCGCGGGAAGCCTGAATACAATTCTTACCAGTAACCCACCTAACACCTCACTGGGTAAAAGCTGGAGAGTGGCATCGTGATAGAGGCTGATTTCTTTAACAATCGTCAGCCCTAATCCTGCCCCCTCCAGCCCTGCTGCATTATCCAAACGGTTAAACGCCATAAGCGATTGATGGATATCTTCTTGGGCGATACCCGGTCCTGAATCATCGATCTCAAAGCAAGCCTGTTTTTTATCTGGCATTATGCCCACTCTTCCCGTCACCACTCCCATTTGCGGGGTATATTTGATGGCATTGTCCAGTAAATTGGCGCACATTTCGGCTAACAATAGGGGATCTCCCCTGATCCATAAGGCATCTTCCCCTTCGTAACCTAAGTCAATATTTTTGCTCTCTGCTTGCTGTAAACGGGAAAAGCAGGCTTGTTGCAATAGCGCCACGATATTGACTGTCTGATAGTTTTGTATTGCTTCTTTTTCATGCACTTTAAGCTGTGAAAGCCGTAATAAGCGATTAGTCAATAAGATCATGTTATCCAAGCTCTTATCAATCGCCGTCAGTATGCTATCCCTCTGCTCTTGATCACCACGTGCTACAGCAACCTGCATTTTCAATACAGCTAAAGGTGTTCTCAATTGATGAGAAGCGTCCGCACTGAACCGCTCTTGGCGTCCAACCATTAATTTCAACCTTTCGATATATCGGTTAATTGATTGAAGTAACGGGGAAAGTTCAGACCACGGTAAAATATTTGGCAATGGTGTTAAATCATTAGCAGAACGGAGAACCATAATGCCTGAAAGTTTTTGCAGCGGTTTAAGTAATAGCTTGAGCAGGATATAAGCAAGGAGCAATGTCAGTAATACGACAGTCCCCTGATTAACCAACGAAGAGAGCAGTAATTGGCGAGCCATATATTGACGGGAAATTACCGTTTCAGCCACCACTATCAATGCCATCCCCATGATGCCATCCTCATTGATAGGCTGATACAACCCAACTACACGTATAGGATGTCCCTGATATTCCGCATCATAAAAGTAAGCCAATGCCGTATACAAAGATGAACGCTGGATATTCTGCGGTATTCGAGGAAGGTCATCATAACCAGAAATCGTCTCTCCTTCCGGGGAGATAACTTGGTAGTACAAGCGCTCATTCGTATTTCGCTCGAAGTTGTCCAAAACAACATAAGGTACATCAACGATCAAGTTCTGATTCCGGACAGTCAGACGTTCAGCGACTGTTCTTGCTGATGCAAGCAGCGTTCTATCATAAGCCAACATTGCTGCATTGCTCACACTGATATACTGACTATAAACAGAAGCACAACCCAGTAACAGTAGCGGTAAACCAAAGAACAACAACAATTGATGGAATAATGATCTCGGTATTTTCAAGTGTTTTGTATTTTCAAACATTTCGTATTTTCAAACAGTTTTTATTTTAAAATAGATCTTATTTTCAAATAGTTCTTATTTTCAAATAGTTAATTGCATCAGCTGCTCCAGTCGATACCCTAACCCCCGCAATGTTTTGATCCCTACATCACTATTAAGTAATTTTTTCCGCAATCGATGAACATACAGCTCTATGCTTTGTGGATTTGCTTCATCTGATAGAGAAAATACCTGCTCAAACAGTTGTTGTTTAGAGACCTGACGCCCTCGGCGATGAAATAATGCTGTTAAAACAGATAATTCTCTGGGCGTCAGAACCAACGGTACATTATTTAATACAAAATACCCTTCGCCTTCATAAGTCAATGATCCGAATTTCTGTGTTTCTTGCGGTATCGCTGTACCACGACGCAATAATGCGCGAATACGGGCTTCCAGCTCCTGAAAATCAAAAGGCTTAGTCAGGTAATCATCAGCACCAGAATTCAACCCCCTCACACGATCCGCAACGTCTGTTTTGGCGGTCAATAACAATACGGGTAAGTTTTGATCACGTTTACGTAAGCGGGATAACAGAGACAATCCATCCAATCTGGGTAAAGCAACATCCAAAACCAATAAAGCATAATTTTCAGTCTGCAAAAGCTGATCTGCCACAATACCATCTTCAGCCAGATCAACCACAAACCCAGAATTATTCAATGCCTTCTGTAACCAATGTGATAACTCTGGATGATCTTCAACCAATAAGAGACGCATGAATAATACCTCTTGTTAAAATAAACCAGAGAAATAAAGCGGAGATATTGCACAATTTCAATATTAAGATTTAGCAATTGCTCACGAGTTAACAAAAATATAATTAGAAACAATTTGTTAACATAATTTTGTGAAATTCTGCGCAAATTAAGCGATTAAAGTCACATCCAGATGATTTTTTTGTTAATGAAAGGTAATTGAAAGGTTTCACTTATATAAATAAACATGCGCCAGAAATTTGTCGTTCATATCCTTTACTGGTGCTATGTGAGGAATCAACATGAAAACTTTCAAAACATTATTAACTGCTGCAAGCCTGCTTATTTGTACCTGCGCTTTTGCAACTTCTGCTCCTAATAGAACTGAATGTATTGCTCCTGCCAAACCCGGTGGTGGTTTCGATTTAACCTGCAAACTCGTCCAGATTTCACTATTGGAAACTAAAACTATAGACTCTCCCATGCGGGTGACATTTATGCCCGGAGGTGTCGGTGCAGTTGCTTACAATGCCATCATTGCCCAACGACCTGCTGAGCCCGGTACTGTCGTCGCCTTTTCCGGAGGTTCTTTATTAAATCTTGCACAAGGAAAATTTGGTCGCTACAACGTAAATGATGTGCGCTGGCTGGCTAGTGCCGGTACAGACTACGGCATGATTGCTGTGCGCCATGATTCCCCTTACAAAACCCTGACAGATTTGATGGATGCTTTTAAAAAAGTTCCCGATAGCATTGTGTTTGGTGCAGGTGCTTCCATCGGTAGTCAAGACTGGATGAAAACAGCATTACTGGCAAAAGAGGTTGGTATTGATCCCCGCAAAATGCGCTATGTCGCTTTTGAAGGTGGTGGCGAACCTATTACTGCGCTATTGGGTAATCATATTCAAGTTGTATCCGGTGATTTGAGTGAAACTTTGCCTTATATCAATGGTGATAAAATCCGCATACTCGCTGTTTATGCAGATAAACGCCTAGACGGTGATCTGGCAAATATTCCAACAGCAAAAGAACAGGGCTATAACCTCGTCTGGCCAGTCATTCGTGGTTTTTATATGGGGCCAAAAGTTTCTGATGAACAATATCAATGGTGGGTGGATACTTTTAAAAAACTCCAACAATCTGATGAATTTAAAAAACAACGTGAACTACGCGGATTATTTGAATTCAACATGACTGGCAAAGAGTTGGATGACTATGTGAAAAAACAAGTTATTCAATACCATGAGATGGCAAAATCCTTTGGTTTAGCAAAATAACAGAGGTGGCATCATGAGCGATCGTATCTTTGCTACTGTATGGCTAGTGCTATGTGGAATAGGGCTGGTCATTGGATGGGGAATCCATAGCGAATACAGCTATGAGCCTCTGGGCCCCCGCCCATTCCCAATCGCTATTATTTCATTAATGGTGCTCTGTGCTTCACTGTTGCTATTGAAAAAACCTGATACCGTCCATTGGCCGACACCACAAGTATTACGTCGCTTAGTTTTGTTGATTGTCTCGCTAGCCATGTATGCATGGTCATTTGAGTGGCTGGGTTTTCCATTAGCAACCACATTATTGACTATCTGTGTGGCATTACTTTTTAACGCCACACTCCTTACTGCGATTATTTCTGGTGTATTTCTCGGTAGTTCACTCTTTTTTGCTTTTGATCGTCTGTTAGATGTCACTTTGCCAATTGGCAGTTGGCTCAGTTAAGGAGATAACGATGGATACTTGGGTATATCTGAGCCAAGGTTTTGAAGTCGCATTAGTACCCAAAAACTTGCTCATTGCACTAATTGGTTGTTTTATTGGTACTGTTGTTGGATTATTGCCCGGCCTTGGCCCCATAAATGGGGTAGCGATCTTGCTACCACTGGCTTTTGCACTGAAATTGCCTGCCGAATCTGCCTTAATTCTACTGGCAACCGTTTACATTGGTTGCGAATATGGCGGCCGTATATCTTCGATCTTACTGAATGTACCGGGAGATGCGGCAGCGATCATGACAACCCTTGATGGTTACCCAATGGCAAAACAGGGGCGGGCAGGCGTAGCTCTCTCTATTTCGGCCGTTAGTTCATTTTGTGGTTCACTTTTGGCCATCATTGGAATTATTTTGTTTGCCCCCCTTCTTGCAGAATGGTCTTTGGCATTTGGGCCGGCAGAGTATTTTGCATTAATGGTTTTTGCTATTGCCTGTCTCGGCAGCATGATGAGTCAAAATCCCGTAAAATCATTATTTGCAGCCTTAATGGGTCTAGGCTTGGCAACTGTAGGTGTAGACTCCAATACTGGTGTTTATCGTTTCACTTTTAATAACGTGCACCTCTCCGATGGTATTCAATTTATCGTTGTTGTTATCGGGCTGTTTTCAGTCAGTGAAATATTATTGATGCTGGAAAGTACTTCGACAGGTCAAAAAGTAATAAAAAAAACGGGACGCTTACTATTCAATAGAAAAGAAGCGGCAACTTGCGTGGGGCCAACTTTACGTTCTTCAGCCATTGGTTTTTTCGTGGGGATATTACCCGGTGCAGGAGCTACAATCGCCAGTGCAATTACATACATGACAGAAAAACGACTCAGTGGTAACAGTGATTCATTTGGCAAAGGTGATATTCGTGGTGTGGCTGCACCAGAAGCCGCTAATAACGCGTCAGCTTGTGGTTCATTCATTCCCATGCTGACTCTCGGTGTACCCGGCTCAGGTACAACAGCTGTGATGATAGGGGCTTTGACACTTTATAATATTACGCCCGGCCCTACCATGTTCACAGAACAGCCTGATATCGTTTGGGGGCTCGTTGCAGCTTTGTTGATTGCCAATGTGTTATTGTTGATCATGAATATCCCGATGATTGGGATATTTACCCGTATGTTGAGTATTCCAACGTGGTTTCTGGTTCCTTCAATAGCCATTATTTCCGCAGTCGGAGTATATGCCGTCCACAGTACCACGTTTGATCTTATGTTAATGGTCGGGTTAGGTGTTTTCGGTTACATACTCCGAAAAATGAATTTCCCAATGTCACCACTGATATTGGGCTTCGTCTTAGGGGACATGCTAGAACAAAACTTACGACGGGCACTATCAATCAGCAACGGGAATTTTGAGATTCTGTGGAGTAGTACGATTGCTCAAGTTTTACTGGTTCTGGCGGTAATGGTAATTGTTGTCCCACCCGTTTTACGCATCATTAATAAACGCCGCAATCAATAACGCAGTAAAATCATAGCACCCTAATTAAAGTAACCAATCCACCTAATCAATGGATTGGTTATCATTTATTGCGCTGATAAATTTTTCAGTGCTTAAAAATCAGTTTGAATATTTGCGCATCACCAGGGATGCATTTGTACCGCCAAACCCGAAGCTATTGGACATTACTGTTCTTAGCTCGCGTTCGGTTGGTTCAGTAATAATATTCATGCCCTGTGCTTTTTCATCCAGGTTTTCAATATTGATGCTTGGTGCAATAATTCCATGCTCCAACATCAATAAGCTGTAAATCGCTTCATGGGCACCTGCTGCACCCAATGAGTGCCCTGTCATCGCCTTAGTGGCAGAAATGGCAGGTGTATTGTCGCCAAAAACCTCTCTAATGGCTTCCAGCTCTTTTAAATCACCAATGGGCGTCGAAGTTCCGTGGGTATTGATGTAATCGACTCCACCTTCAACACCATCTAATGCCATCTTCATACAACGCACAGCACCTTCCCCAGAAGGAGCGACCATATCCGCTCCATCTGAATTTGCCCCATAGCCAACAATCTCAGCGTAAATATGCGCACCACGTGCCAATGCGTGTTCTAATTCTTCAACAACAACAATACCGCCACCGCCAGCAATCACGAAACCGTCACGACTCTGATCATAAGTGCGGGAAGCTTGTTCCGGTGTTTCATTATATTTAGTAGAAAGTGCTCCCATTGCATCAAATTCACAAGCCATTTCCCAGCTTAATTCTTCACCACCCCCGGCAAAAATAACATCTTGCTTCCCGAGTTGAATTAATTCAACGGCATGCCCGATACAGTGTGCAGAAGTTGAGCAGGCAGAACTGATGGAGTAGTTGACTCCCTTGATTTTAAATGGTGTAGCTAAACAAGCTGATACGCCAGAAGCCATTGCACGCGTGACCATATAAGGCCCAACACCACGCAAACCACGGGCACGCATACCATCTGAACCAGCCACTTGGTTATAGGGAGAGCCGCCTCCTGAACCAACGACTAAACCAGTACGGAAATCAGAAACTTGTTCATCAGATAGGCCTGAATCTTTAATCGCCTCATCCATTGCCAGATAAGCATAAATAGATGCGTCACTCATAAAACGTAGGGTTTTGCGGTCAATCAAACCAGAAGTATCCAGCTTTACATTACCCCAAACATGGCTGCGCATTCCTATTTCTTTAAATTTTTCTGAGAAAGTTATCCCGGAACGGCCCTCTTTCAGAGATTCCAGCACCTCTTTCTGGTTATTACCAATACTGGAAACAATACCCAGACCAGTGATTACTGCACGTTTCATTACTTACCTCATCAATATGTTTACCTGCGGGATTTATTCACTCGCACTTTAGCGTACACTTGTACGCTGAACAAGTCCGATCAGGTTAAAAATTCACGAAAAAATTGATCTGGACTCAACTCTAAAGCTCTATCATAGGTGGTGCAAACAAATGAAGACCATTAAAATCCCCATATTATTGTTATCAACAGTACAGGCATTATTGTGAAAAACCGTACTATCAACAGCGCAACTCTAAGCTGGAATGAGCAGGGCACTCCCATTTCAGAGCAGTTTGATGATGTTTATTTTTCAAATCAAGATGGCTTAGAAGAAACTTTATATGTATTTTTGAAGGGTAATCATTTTCCTCAACGCTTTAATACACACTCTCGCCCAGAGTGTGTTATTGCAGAAACAGGATTCGGTACTGGGTTGAATTTTTTGACACTTTGGCGATCTTTTTCCCATTTTCGGCAACAACACCCTGAAGCTGCATTAAAACGACTCCATTATATCAGTTTTGAAAAATATCCATTAAAACCAGATGACCTGAAAACAACACACCAACGCTGGCCTGAACTTAACGAGTTTTCTGTCCAATTATGCCAACAATGGCCCTTAGCATTGGCGGGTTGCCATAGATTGATTCTGGCTAATGGAGCTATCACTCTGGATCTTTGGTTTGGAGATGTAAATGATTTATTACCGAAGATAAGTTCAAACCTGACAGGCAAAGTTGATGCCTGGTTTTTAGATGGTTTTGCACCCTCCAAAAATCCACAGATGTGGAGTGAACAGTTGTTCGCTGCAATGGCAAAATTTTGCCGCCCTGAAGGTACATTTGCAACATTTACATCTGCTGGTATCGTCCGCCAAGGATTACAAGAAGCCGGCTTTAATGTCAATAAACTTAAAGGTTTTGGGCGTAAAAGGGAGATGCTGATCGGTATCTTATCTCCATTAAATGACCCAACTCCCTTACCCGACACACCATGGTTTTCTCGCAAAGCCGCTCTTCATGCCGATGATATTGCAATTATCGGTGGCGGTATTGCCAGCGCACTGACCGCACTTGCTCTATTACGTCGTGGCGCTAAAGTCACACTATATTGTCAGGATAATCAGCCTTCTCAGAATGCATCAGGCAATCAACAAGGGGCCATTTATCCCTTATTGAATGGTAATGACGATCCATTAGAACGCTTCTTTACATCAGCATTTACTTTTGCCCGCCGTCAATATGATCAATTAATTGACGAAAATGTATTGTTTGATCATCAATGGTGTGGTGTCAGCCAATTAGCTTATGATGAAAAAAGTGCGAATAAAATTGGCAAAATGCTACGAACAGTATGGCCAGAAGAAATCGCGCTTGGCATGAACCGCAAACAATTAAGCCATGTAAGTGGATTGGATGTGAATTATGATGGTATTTACTATCCACGAGGAGGATGGTTATACCCAGCACAACTCACCCAAGCGGTAATTAAACTTGCTGAACAGCGTGGAATGCAGATTTATTTTAATCATAAAGTAACGCAGCTTATTCAAAGTGAGAACGGCTGGCAGTTACAAATTGAACATAAGGAAAACCTGCAATACAAAAATCACAATGTTGTCATTATTGCTAATGGTCACTGTCTGCCACAATTTGAACAAACTAAAAAACTTCCTGTAACCGCTGTTCGTGGGCAAGTTAGCCATATCCCAACTACAAATAACCTGCGCCAATTAAAAAGTGTACTGTGTTACGATGGTTACATGACACCCGTTAATCCTAATAATCAATATCACTGTATCGGTGCCAGTTATCAGCGCAAGCAATTGGATACACAATATTCTTCTGTCGAACAACAAGAAAACCGTGAACGTTTATTAAAATGTTTTCCTGATGTTGACTGGCCGCAAGAAATTGATATTTCAGAAGAGAAATCCCGCCAGGGTATACGGTGTGTCATTCGGGATCATATGCCGATGATTGGAAATGTTCCTGTTTTAAGTGAACTTATGGATAAATATGCAAATTTATCTCAGCAAGTAAATGCCGATAAGGTCATTGAAGAGTCTCCTTGTTACCCAAATTTATTTGTTCTTGGTGCGTTAGGTTCGCGTGGATTATGTTCTACTCCTTTAAGCGCAGAATTACTGGCTAGCCAGATTTTTGGAGAAGCCCTGCCACTTGATGATGAGACATTAGCAGCGTTACACCCAAACCGCTTTTGGGTTAGAAAGCTATTACGCGGCAAAGCCGTTAAAACAGAAAAACCTTAAAGAAGTTGATCTTTTTACACCAGGTATGCAGGTATAGAAAAAGTCATATCTGGTGTAAACTCCAAGATCTTTATTCTCAAAAACTAGAACCATGCTCAAGCTCATTATCTTATTCAGACATAGTGGATACAGTGAACAACTGTTTCATTACACAACGTTGTTCTTCAGCAAATCCATAAACAATTTTATTCAATTAATAGAAAAAATATATTCTAAAAACATATCTGCAAAGGTTAGGTTTTTCTACATTAGTGAGTATTCAATAACATAAACCTCATTGCGGCAATGATTATACCAGAAAAACCAAACATTATTGTTATCATCCATTTTGTTTGGGAAAATATCTTATCAGACATGCTTTCATGTATAGATGATATTCTCTGATGTATAGATAAAATATCTTTCTTTATTGAAGCGATATCTTTCTCCATTGAAGCTATATTCTCGTGTACAGATAACATTTCACTATTCAATGATGAGATATCCTTACGCATAGATACCATTTCACTACTCAATGATGAGATATCCTTGCTCATAGATACCATTTCACTACTCAGTAACGACATATCACTGCGAACGGATGCCATCTCCTTATAAATCAATAAATTAATACTCTCAACGTCCGCCTTTGTCGCATAATTTGATTTTATAACGGCAATATCTGTTTTTAATTGTGCAACATCTGACTCCAGATTTCCAACTCTTTGCTCCAATGTTGTACTCATCTCTTTTTTCCCAGAATATTTTAAGTAACTAAAATTTATCGAATCAGGTAACAAAATTATTTTATTATTTTCAGTATAATATCCGTATTCACTTTGAACAGAAAACCTTTCCTGTTTCATCTTACTATCTCCTGAATAATACTATCTCCTGAAATATCCCTTTCAACTCCAATAATCACACATTTATAACAATATCTTATTTAGGTATTTAAGTTACCTCAAAATGTAAAAAACATGCATTCTTACTATATTATTTCACCAAATTATTTCACCAACTTTATCAGTCTTACATTTTTTAATCATCAGGCGTTCTATTAATAACACGATCATTTAAAAAAACAATAGTAATAAAAAGAATGCTATTAATTTAATTATTAACTGCTTGGATTCACATATTAAGCGCAACACCGTAATGAACGAAGTAAATGAGTGGGTATTCCTTTAAATAACTCATTCGGTGTTTTGTAATCTCGT
>NZ_FOVO01000022.1 GCF_900115195.1 Xenorhabdus japonica | reverse complement strand
TATAGGCCATAGCGCATTTTCCTTTGGCGAGAAAGATGCCTACTATAGCAACTGACCACCTTTTTCAGAAATTGCACCTATCATGCGAATCCAAGGTTTAATAGGGCAATTATTTTTATAGAGTTATTATTTTTTGATTTATTTTTTATTTGGTATATTTCTTTTGATTAAAGCAAGAAGATTAAAATAGAATTTTTATTCTTATTAAGACATTTATTAAACAAAAATAAATCACTATAAAGATATTATTAATAAACTGGTCATGTATTCAAGGTATTGTTCTGTCCGCGTTTTAAAAAACTCCAGCCGTGATGTGTAACGACTTTACCACTGGATAAAGTTGAAATTGAATTTGTCTGTGAAGTTAACGAAATAGGGTCATTTGTTGGGAATAAAAAGTGTCAACGTTGGTTATGGTATGTTTGGGAGCCTCGCTTAAAACGTATCATTGCGCCTGCTTTTAGTGTACTGATAACTACCGTGCCTATCATTTACTGCCTTCAGCCAAGCATCTGATTGAGAAATATTTTACACAACGTATCGAACGTGAAAACTTAACTTTACGTAACCGGATTAATCGCCTGAATCGTAAGATACTGGGTTATTCAAAATCCCCTGAGATGCATGACAAAATCATCGGTACTTTCATTGAGCGTGAATATTATGTTTGAGGAGTTTCAACGCGTTGAATACATGACACAAATCATGTGTTGACTCAGCTAAAAATGACGATTTTAATAAAGTAACCGCGCTTCTCAATGGAGGATTTACTCATTATAATGACCGTTTAGATTATCTAAAAAGAGCTATTAAAGCATTTAAAGCTGAACATCTTAATCAATTATTAGATGACAAAAATTCGAGTTTGCTCGTAGCGCTATCTACAATAGTAGAATTAATTCATTTGCATGGGGGCTTTGGCATGATCCTAACAAAAATTCCCTGCAACGTTTTGCTATCCAACGCGATAATATCATCGGATATTTTGGCTAAGTTGTTCACCCATTGGGTAAAAGCGTGCCTAAATTCGTGGGAATCAAGCCGGTTTATCACATCGTTAAAGATATCATGGCTGGGTATTCCATTGGGAAGATCCAAAAACTGACGAAACCAGTCTTCTTTAGGCTTTACCGTATTTTTCAATCGCATGGAAGCCTTCACAACCACAGATCACGGCACAAATCGAGATGGTCAGAATATCAATGAGCGCATACTGTTTAGTTCGGCTAACACGCGGATCAGTGAGGTGACCAAAGGCATGGCTGAGGGCAGTTTCTACGGTTATTATTGACAGGGTGCTGATTATAAATCACAAACGGCGACCGAATATATTCAGTTAATTCCATTGGTCAATTTAGACTCGTTTGCCCTGCGTGGTAGTCCGTGTCATCTTTATTTTTACCTGAATTTTCTCACAAATTCCGCTAATACCCCCATATTCGGCCAAAGTCAGACAAAAATTGGATTTAATTGGTTAATTAATTTTATTGATAAATATGTACAATAAACCACTTTTACAGACTGAATGCCCGTTTGATTCAACACAAAACCGTTCTCTGACAGATAAAACATAAGTAAAATTCAATGAAAAACAACAAGGAATCACTGTACCTGCGAGAACGCGCCTATCTGCGGGAACTGGCGCAACGCGTGGCGAAAGACTCGCCGCATCTGGCGGATTTTCTGATTGCATCCCATGATCCCGATATTACGCGTCTTTTTGAAGCCTTTGCCCTGTTAATTGCCAATGTACGGGATAAACTGGAGGACGAACTCCCCGAAATTACGCACGGTATTCTGTCCCGTATCTGGCCGCTGGCGTTGTGTCCCCTTCCTCCCACCACGATAGTGCGGTTCTATCCTGCCGATGGCGAGCATCAGGGCAGCACGGATATTCCGGTGAACACCGCTGTTTCGGCTCACCACAACGGGCAGTTAATGACGTTTAAAACCCGCCGGACGCTGCATATTGAACCATTGGTCGTGCAACAACGTACAGTGAAAAAAACCGGCACTCACAGCGACATTATTCTGACCCTGCGTCAAACCGGCACGGTGTCTCCGGTCTGGCAAAGTGGCATATTAACTTTTTTCCTCGGTACTGACACGGAAAAGGCCGCACAGCTCAGCCTGTGGCTGGATCAACACCTTTGTGGTGTCAGCTTGAGCACATAGGGAGAGCAGCGAAAACTGCGCGGTTTCCCTTATGGCTGGCATGATCTGTTTGATAATCCGGTGCTGTCTGTACCAAAGAATACGTATTCCGGCCTGCAACCGTTAGTGGAATATTATGCACTGTCCCAACTGTATAACTTTGTCACGCTGGATATCAGCAAAAGTTGCACAAAAGTACCACTGAATGCGGACGGCACATTTGAGCTGATTTTTCGTTTCGAGGGTGAATTGCCACTGGATAATGTCGATGATGCTTTCAGACTGGGCTGTGTCCCAGCCATTCATCTGGAAAATCAAAACAGTCCACCCATTTTGCTGGAGGCTGGCAATCACCGTTATCCCCTGCCATTGGGGGAGTCGGTGAGGTTGTTCCGGCTGGGTGAGATTGAGGTCGTGCAACAACCCGATGACAGTAAGCAACGCGGCACACCTTATCACTGGCTGCCGATTGAACAGTTTACCCCCGCCGGGCATTTTCTGGATGACGATCGGCAACCCGACACGTTTTACTACCAGCTTCATACCGAGCAGGATTTTCTGGGCAAAATACAGCATCGGCTGCACTTTTTTGATTTGACGGGCAAACCTGCAAACAACTTACCTGCCATTGAGGTTTCGTGTTATTTCACTGGCTACCATGAACAGGCGCTGGGATTAACGCAAGAGACCATTACCGTGACGCAGGAAGGCTCACCGTCTCATCTCAGCGTACACAATATCATGCCGGTCACCACCGATTACCCGCCACTGTTGCAGGAAAATAGTGGCTGGCCGCTGCTGTCCTGCCTCTCCAGCCCGCCGATGATGTTGTTTGCCACCGAAAGCCTGAAACTGTTTCTCCGGTTATTTGACCCGTATGCCGATACGCATCGCCCCCTGAGCCGTCAGTTCCGCCAACACATTGACGGCATTGTGCAGGTCGAAGAGCGTCTGACCGACCGAATGCGGCTAGGTCGCTCCATTCGCGGGCATTTACTCTCGCTGACCCTGAATCCTGACTGCTACCGTAATCCGGGCGAGATGTATCGCTTCTGCCGGTTAATCAATCAGGCGCTGGCCTGTTTCATCACCCGGTCTGCGTTTGTCATGCTGGAGATTTTCACCCCAGACAGTCACAAGGTGCTCTGGCAGTTCTGGCATGTCGACGGGTTACGCCCGGAAATGTAATGGATTAAGGAACCGATGAAATAAACCAGAAGGAAAAAAATCAACATGAAAAGTGGATTACGCTTTGTCTGCCACATCGCCGGTGTGCCGGAAGACACTTTTGCTGTAGGGGAATTCTCTCTCTACAGGAAGGATTATCTGAACTTTTTACCCTGCACCTGACGTTAGTCAGAGTCGGTAACGCGAACCCGTTTAAACCGCAGGCGGAAATTGATTTAGCCTCGCTGCTGATGCAGGAAGCGGTATTACAGGTTTTTAACGGCGAAACCGAGCAGCGCAAAATCACCGGTATCATCTCCCATGCGGACTGGGCGGGTACGGATGGCAATAAGACGCTCTATACCGTGACCGTGCGGCCTGCCTGTTGGCGGTTGACGCTCAATCAGGACAGCCGGATTTATCATCAGCAAAATGTGCCGGCAATTTTAAACAGCCTGCTGAAAAAACACCGGGTGAAAGCCGATTCAAAACTCTACGACACCCATCAGGACAGGGAATACGTCACCCAGAAACGCGAATCGGATTATGCGTTTTTCTGCCGGTTAGCGGCGGAAGAAGGATTCAGTTTCTGGTTTGAGGATGAAACGCTATTTTTCAGTGACAGCCATCTGGGCATGACGGCCGGGCTGCCGCTGCAATACCAGCCGCAGCCGGAAACAGCCGACGGAATCGATACCATTTATCAGGTGCGGCTGGGTGTCGGCATGAGTCCGCAGCGCAGCCTGCATAAAGACTTCAACCCGGAGAACCCGCGCTATCACCTCTCTCATATGCACAGCAGCGAAGGCTTCCGCGATTTTGGCAGCCAGACCCCCTATACCGTGTTTGAAAGTTACGGGCGCTTCCAGAAAGATGCCGCCGCTATCCCGTTTTTAAAATACCGACAAGAAGCATTGAATAACCAGAAGCAAACCGGCAGTGGCAGCAGTAACTGCATCAAACTGATGCCGGGCAAAATCTTCGAGATAAAAAGCCATCCGCATAATCCGCTGAATGTTCGCTGGCAGGTAGTCGGTATCAGCCATCACGGACGCTGCCCGCAGGCATTAGGAGACAGTGGTGGTGAAGGCACGACACTTTCTAACCATTTCAGTTTTATTTCCGGTCTCGATGATTACCGTCCGCCTTTTCACTACAAACCGCTGGCGGATGGTGATGAAACGGCCATCGTGGTTGGCCCGGAAGGAGAGGAAATTTTCGTCAATAAAGACGGTGCGATTAAAGTGCATTTCCACTGGAACCGCTATGACCAACCGGATGATGGCGCTTCGTGCTGGGTTCGTGTGGCACAGGGCTGGAACGGTAACGGCTTTGGTTTTATGGCAATACCGCGTATCGGGCAGGAGGTGATTATCTCTTATCTGAACGGCGATATTGACCGGCCCATTGTCACGGGGTGTGTTTACAACGGCCTGAACCGTCCGCCACTGGATTTACCGGCCCAAAAAACCCGCACCACCTTTAAGACCAAGACACACAAGGGCAAAGGGTTTAATGAACTGCGTTTTGAGGATGCAAAAGACAGTGAAGAAATCTATCTCCACGGTCAGAAAGACCTGACTGCACATATTGAAAATGATGCTTACTGGCATATCAAACACGACCAGAAACAGCGTATCGATAACAACCGTTACCACGATATCCGCGCCGATGACCATCATCAGGTCGCCGGTTCGCGCAAAATCACCACCGAAGGCGATGTGTCGCACCGGATTGCCGGCAGCCAGCATACCCAGACCGGGGATGCCACCGTGATTGACAGCGGGCAGGAAATCCACCTGAAAAGCGGTGGCAAAGTGGTGCTGGAAGCGGCGGCAGAAATCACGCTGAAAGTGGGCGGCAGTTTTCTCAAAGTCACACCGGGCGGTATTTTGTCTTCAATGATTAATGTCGGGCAGGGTTCCGCAGGCAGCGGGCGTGGGGTTTCACTGCAACTCCCAGAGGGGGTAGCACCGCTCGCACAAGTAGGGCAACTTCCGATGGCGGAAGCACTACCGGTAACCGAATTTCCGGCTAAACCCCCTTGTGCCATTCTCGCACAGCAAGAAGAAAATTGGGTTATCACCGGAGCAGAGGAAGCATGATGGAATCGGCTAATTGGAAAAATTGGTTATCACAGCAGGACAGGGGCGAGTGTTATTTTCTGGTCAACAGTTTGGCGGAGCCGAATCCCGTCCAGCTTTTTTATCTCAACGGTTGGACAGAGCAGGCATTTCCGCTCTACAGCGGTACACCGATGAATGCCATGCTGGAACAAAGCCCGTGGCTGATACAACCCAAAGTAAAATGCCTGCCGGAACTGGCCTTACTGCTGGATAAACACGCATTCAGCGATGCCAGTTGGGGCTGGGGATATCGCAGCACTTTACCGTGGTCATTTCAATTAGAGCATTGGCGGTTACATCAGCAGGTGTTGCTGCGTGGTCAGGTTGTAGTGTTGAGGTTGATGGATAACCGTATTTTCACACCGTTGCTGCCCGCCCTGAAATCGGGGGACTGGCGTGAACTGTTAACACCGGTTAATGAGCTGATGATCGATACGCCTAACCCGGTTTACTATTACCGGCCAGAAAATTGCCCTCAGGAACTGAACACAAGTTTATTTGTATTGGGCGATCATCTGATTGAAGCGCGTTACTCAACCGATACGACTCTTAAAAATCTGGCCTATGTCTTAAGTTGCCAGCTTTGGGAAGAAAATCCCGAATTGGCACTGAAACTGGACGAACCGGCAGGGCAATTGCAGCACAGCCTTGTCGTATGGCTGAAACAGGCAAGGGATGAAAAACAGTTACTGTTGAACACTTTATTACAGATAGCCAACAGGCTGCGATTAACAAAGATAGCTAAGGTTAGTCAACAACTATCTATATAAGGAAGAAAAGAATGAGTCAGTTAGAACCAACGGATTGCATTGATTGTCAAAATATATTGAGACATTGGATTGAATTTCAACTTGTGGATGAAGAAGGTAAGCCACTGGTTGGAGTGCCTTATAAAATACACGCCAGAGCTTTTAATGCTGCTAGGCGTGACGATTTTAACAAAGTGACTGCTATTATTAATGGAGGATTCACTGGTTATACTGATAGATTAAATAAACTAAGAACAGCAATTACGGTATTGAAGGCTGGACATCTTAATCAATTGTTAGAAGATGAAAGATTCGAATTTACTCGTAGTTCTATCTACAATAACCCAATTAATTCTTTTGCATGGGGGCTCTGGCATGATTCTGGTACAACACAACATGGACCGGTAAAAAATAGAGATGAAGCTTTGAGAGGTTATGAAAGAGCACAGGAATTACTCGCTGCAAGTCCTTTTCCAGAAAAACAATTGGATAAAAAAATATATGAAATAAAAAAGCGTAATGTCCCCAATTATATAAACGAGAGAATCGCGGTTCTGAGAAGAGTGGCAGAAAGGGAAAGCAGAGAAAGAAGAGGAAATTAAAATGTTTAAAAAAATTATTTTTTTGATGTTTATCATATCATCTTCCAATGTTTTTGCGTCCGAATTATCTATTTCAGTTTCTTGTTATACTGATGATGATAAACCGATAAATATAAAATATGTCACTTTGTATTCAGAAAAAGATAAAGCCTATCTTGGTTATGTTAAGTATGAAAAGTCCGATAATGCTATACCGATTGTTTTTGTGAAGGACGATGTAATATTAAGTGAGACTAGGCCATCTATCGATACAACGGTATGGCATGAAATAATTAAAGGGGAAGTCAATGGAACCTATACGGTTCTTTCACAAGGAACGTACTACTCTGGTTTAATATATAAAAATAAAAAAGGTAAGCGAGTTGATTTTGTAGAAATTGAAGATGCTTATGATGAAAAAATAGGTGATTGTGTCTGGAAAAAATAGGATCTTGTTTCCGAAGAATTTGGCCCTAGACCTTGTTTAGTATTTTGTGTAATCGCCATTTCATTTTAAACGTGATCGTTTAGATGGTCTCATTTTTGACCTGTTCAGATTGACACTGACGCGCTACACTTGTCTTCTCCTAGTTACCGGGCTAATACATTAACCCGGTAACTAGGAGAGCCGAAAAAATGCCTGCCAGAAAAAATATTTCCTCATCATCTCCTCGTTTTTTAATTTTCATTATTCTGGTTAACAATGGTGAGTTCCTGCCCGTTACGGGTAATCAGCCCGTCTTGCTCTAACTTGGTCAACCAGCGGCTGAAATTCTTCACATTAACCCTCATCGATTTTAAATCATCACGGACAAGGTCAGTGCGAGACCGGATACATTGCCATAATGCTGTGTGGTTATCGGTCTTATTGGGGATGCGTTCAATTTCTTCCTCTTCAACTGGATCACGTGGTCTGTCAATCAGAGCCAGTGATGTAATATCTTCACCATCTTTATCGGTAAAGAGTTCAACCACACGCATATTATAGGCTTTGGTTTCCGGTTCTTCGGCATCTTTCATTTTGGTACAGGTGATAACCAGCGAGCCGCCTTTTTTCCCTTTCCGGTTGATCTTGTATTCAACATACAATGCGGCACGAAGGGCGCTGGAACCTCTTGCACCTTTGCTTTCATCTTTGCCGGAATGGTGAACCACGAGAATGCTTGCCCCTGTCTTGGCTTTTAATTCATTACAACCCCGAACAAACGCGCCCATATCTTTTGAATCATTTTCATCAACCCCGCCAAAGCAGCGAGCAAGGGTATCCAGAATAATCAGGCATATCGGCTGACCGGTTTCAGCTTCAACCTACCGGGCGGCAATCACCAGTTCATGCACTTCGGCAGGCGAGGCCAGAAACACGGGAGTGTTAATCAGATACATATTTTTAACCGTCTGACCGTTGACGATTTCCCATGCTTTGATGCGCCGAGGCACGCCGATCCCACCTTCACTGACCACGTACAGTACGGAACCCTGAGCAACCGATTTTCCAGCCCATGCCTTACCCGTGGCAATATGACAGCCCCACGCTCCCGCCAGAAAACTTTTATATGATCCGCTCGCCCCGTAAATGCTGTATAAAGAATGTGCTGGAATGATGCCTTTAGCAACATAATCCAACTGTGCATCAAAGCCTTCTGAACCAATGGATAGTGGTAATTTTGTCTTACGCTTTGGATAAAGAGTTTCTACATTGTCATAATTTCGGTTTTCTGTTGTGTGACTGTTCATTAACTTCCCCATTTGATACAAGCCCTTACTGAATGCCTGCTTTGTTGCCTCAATACCATGATGCTGACGATAATCGTCCTAGTCAGCTTTAACGGCATCCGGTGGCAACGTGATCCAACCATTAACCGCAAGAGCTGCTTTTTCTGCTGAGATTTTGCCAATATTTGTTAATCCAGCCCTTTTGCAGCCAGATAAGGAGATTGCCCGGCAACAGTTTGCGCCATTAGTGATGCCACTTTTTCGGCAATCAGTTGTGTGGTTTGAATGGTTTCTCTGGTGGGTTTGGATTCTGGCAACGGTAACGCCAGAACATCTGCAACAACTTTTGCCACCTCACTGATGGAAACTCCTTTAGTTTTTGCCACCAAATCAAGCCCATCACTATAGTTCGGGGTATCACACTGGCGGCAATGCCAATTGCCGTGGTGATGATCATCGATAAAGTGAAAACGGTCAGTACTGCCACAAACAGGGCAGGTACCATGTTTACCTTTTGCTGGGATATCAATGCCGCAAGCTGGCAACAAATTTTGCCAAGAATACATGGCAGAAGTTTTCACGGTCTGGATCAGGTCGAGCGGTTTTTGGGTGCTTGCTGTTTTTTTGAACTGTAAATTCAGGGCGAGTTTGGGTATGCTGTGTATCAGCCATCGTTTTTACCTTTCTTAACGGTTGTTGGTGATACGCCTCAGATGTGGTCGGACACTCTGGGGCGTTGTGCTTTTATCTTGTTCTTATGTCATGTTATTTTCTGTGTTATGCCGCGCGTGATTCAGCAATGCGCTGGGCGATCCAGTCATCAATCTCTGCTTCAATAAAAGCCACTGAACGCGGACCAATCTTGGCCTGCTGCGGGAATGCACCGTCGCTAATCAGTTTGTAAATCCACGCTTTGCTGTAACCTGTTCTGCGTTGTACTTCCGGCAGACGGATCAGACTTATTTTTAATGCTGCCATTGTCATATTCATTCTCCTGTTACCGAGTCCCTGAGCGCTCATCGTGGACGTTATCTGATGACAGGCGGATTATTTAAAATGCAAGATTAAATGAACAGCGTTAATTGTTTTTCTCCCGATGAAAATTAACGAGTTGCAAATCGTACTATCGGTTTTTTCTGTCGCACAGTGGTTTGGCGAAGTCATACGGTGTCACGGATTTTTCCCGGTTCGCATCCAGATAATCCGCCGACCATTGCACCATCAACCGCCGTTCATCCAGATGTTTGGAAGTGTGAATATAGGCTGCCCGCACGTTGTTGCGTTCGATATGGCTGAGTTGGCGTTCAATGGCGTCATCACTCCACAGGCCGGATTCGCCCATCGCTCCGCGTGCCATTGTACGAAAGCCATGCCCGCAGACTTCGGTCTGGGTATCGTAGCCCATCGCCAGTAATGCCTTGTTAACCGTGTTTTCGCTCATGACTTTTCTGGAGTCGCGATCGCTGGGGAACATCACGTCGCAATTGCCACTCAGTTCGCGTAACGCTTTGATAAGCAAAACAGCCTGACGACTTAACGGCACAAAGTGATCCATTTTCATTTTCATGCCGCGCTCAGAGAATCGAACGCCTTTAATGGGTTGCCTTGTGGCGGGAATTTTCCACACGGCGTTTTCAAGGTCGATTTCCTGCCAGCGGGCAAATCTCAGCTCACTGGAGCGGACAAACGTCAGTAACGCCAGCTCTACCGCGATTTTGGTCAGTAGGTGCCCGCGATAAACAGACAATCGGTTCAGGAAATCCGGTAAATCTTCATGGGCAGGGCAGGGTGATGGCGTGATTTTACGGTGGAAAGTGCGCCAGCCATATCACTGGCAGGGCTGGATTCGAGAATATCATTCTGGACGGCATAGCGCATGATAGCGGTGACACGTTGCCGTAACCGCTGGGCGATATCATGTTTACCCTGTTCATCAATGGCTTTGACCGGAGCCAAAAGCTAGCTGGTACGTAATGTGGTAATATCGCGGGCGCTAATATGCGGGAAAATATATTGCTCAAGGCTGCGCAGCACTTTTTGACGGTGGCTGTCGCCCCAGCGTTTGTTGCTTGCCATGCATGGGGCGACTTGTTCAAAGGTGTTTACTTTGGCGGGCGTTGGTGTGCCTTTTTTCTCAGCTTTGGGATCGAGACCTTGTGCCATCAGCTTTTTGGCTTCATCGCGTTTAGCGCGGGCATCGGCTAACGATACTGCCGGATAAACACCAAACGCCAGACGGTCTTCTTTCTTATCGGTCGGGCGGTAATACTTCATCCGCCAGTATTTTGAACCGCGTGACGAGACCTCTAAATAAAGCCCCCCCGCCATCAGAGAGTTTGTAGGTTTTTTCTTTGGATTTTGCAGTTTCGATTTGCCGGGCATTTAGTTTCATTATTAAGGGCAATCCTTGTAATCGAACGGTAAATGCCCCGAAATTATGCCCTTCACTGCATCTTGATTGCAACAGACGAAACCAGACGTAGAAATAGTAAATAGTATTGATTTTGCTGGACTTGCTAAGAACTTTTTTGACTTGGCTGGACTTCACTGGAAGTTGAATTGGTGCCCGGAGGCGGAATCGAACCACCGACACGGGGATTTTCAATCCCCTCCTAAGTTGAAAAAATGTTAACGATGTAATTCTTATTACTTTGTGTACCGGTTCTGGTGCGCAAAATGATAATTCTTCCCATAATTTCCCCCAAAGGGGGCGAAGGTAAATCGACCCACGCGGCTAATCTGGCCGGTTTTTTTGCCGATGCCGGTCTACAGACTCTCCTGATCGACGCCGATTACTCACAACCCACATCCAGCAGTATTTTTATTCTGGACTATGAAGCGCCTGCCGGGCTCTATGAATTGCTGATGCAGACGGTAGATCTGGGGGAATCGAACCAGATCATTTCCCGTTCAACGATCCGTCATCTCGATGTCATTGTCTCCAATGATCCCGATGAATTATTGCCAACCGCGATGCTGCACGCCCCGGATGGTCGCCTGCGTTTGCGCAATATTCTGCAACATCCGCTCTTTCAACAATATGACGTCATTCTTATTGACTCCAAAGGCGCAACTGGAGTGATGACGGAACTGGTGGTACTGACCGCAACTCAGTTTGTGCTGGGGATAATTAAACCCATCCTACCGGATGTCCGTGAGTTTCTGCGCGGCACGTTGCGGATGTTGACCCGACTGCAATCCTTTGAGAATTACGGTATTAAGCTGCCGCTGATCCAGATACTGGCCAATGGTATTGAAGGCACCAATCTGGACAGAGATACACTTAATGAGTTGACCGATATTATCGAACAGCAACGCTACGACACGTCAGCGTTGGGTGGCAGAAAGGTTTATCAGTTGCTGAGCACCCGCATTGATCTGCTGGATATCTACAAACTGGGGCATGTTCGTGCTCAGCCTGTTCATCGTCTGGAATACAAAACCACCCGTAAAAGCCTGGCGGCGGCGCAAACCATGCACTGTCTTGCCTGTGAATTGTTCCCCGAATGGATCGCAAAGTTTGATGCGGTATTGATCAGCCAACCCACGGGGGACGTGCAATGAATGTTATCTGGCGTGCTGTCTGTTTTTGTTATGACAATGCCGAATTGCCGTTTACGGATACACAGGATGAGTGGTTTGTGTTTGTCGATGCGCCGGATCGTAAAACAGCACTGGCAAAATTTCAGGCATTATTACCGGTTGTCTGGGACATTTCGCCTGACATAGTTGAACATTTCAGTCCCCGCAGTGAAGAAGAATTACGTGCGTTGTCACTGATGCCCGGGACACCGGATAATGTGGCCTTGTTGGAATGCGGCTGGGAGCAGGGTAAACCGCAGTATTTAACCGCCAACGAAGTGCTGTTCTGGGTGGCTTCCCCCCAACTGCAACAGCGGTTAATCGCGGCGCTGAATTATGTCAGCAGGGAGGCCGATAATGCACAGGCATGATTTTTTACAAGCCGCTAATGAAGTACAACCCAGCAATGGTTACGCTGAAATGGCCGTGATTGGCGGACTGATGCTGGACAATGATCGCTGGGATGACCTTGTTCAGCTACTTACCCCTGACGATTTTTTCTTTCCGGCACACCGAATAATGTTTCAGGCGATGGCAGAGCTGACAGAAAAAAATACGCCGTATGATCTGTTGACGCTGACGGATTTACTGGCACATCAGGGGCGTTTGGACAGTGCGGGGGGCTTTGCGTATGTGGCAGAAGTGTGCAAAAACACGCCCAGTGCTGCCAATATTGTGGAATACGCCCGCATGGTGGCAGAAAAAAGCCAGTTACGTCAGTTACTGGCACTGGGTAACTCGTTGCGTGCTGACGTCTTTCAGCCTAATGTGCAGGCCGCGACTCTGGCTGAACAGGCTGAAAGCCAGCTGTTCAGTCTGGCGGAAAAAGGGGCTGCCCGCCAACAGCAGGCAGTCACCCTGCGGCAGGGGGCGGAGGCGCTGATTGACCATCTGGAGCGCATACAGGGCAGCACCGGGATCACGGGGACACTGACCGGGTTTCAGGCGCTGGATGACATGACTTGTGGCTTACAGTCGGGGGATCTTATCCTGCTGGCTGCCCGCCCCTCAATGGGCAAAACTGCACTGGCGCTGGCGTTTTGCCTCGGTGCATTACGAAGCTGTGAGGATGCGGTGGTGCAGGTTTTCAGTCTGGAAATGCCGATCGCCCAACTGATGCTGCGTTTGTCGGCGATGGAAGGCAGCGTGGCGTTAACAGCGCTGCGCAGCGGCCTGCTGGATGATGAACAGTGGGGACGCATCAGCCAGAGTCTGGATCAGTTTACCCAATGGGATCAGCGGCTGATTATTGATGATTGCAGCCTCCAGACACCGGCACTCTTGCGTGCCCGTGCCCGTCGTTATACCCGCAAATACGGTAAACCCGCCCTGATTATGGTGGATTACCTCCAGCTGATGTGCGCGCCCGGACAGGAAAACCGGACACAGGAAATTGCCGATATCTCCCGCAGCCTGAAAGCATTAGGCAAAGAGCTGGATTGCCCGGTGCTGGCACTGTCCCAGCTTAACCGACAAGTCGAAAATCGCCCCGATAAACGCCCCAACAATGGCGATCTGCGTGATTCCGGTTCACTGGAGCAGGATGCCGATGGTTTTAACGCTGGATCAACTTCGCCCCAATCCGGATAACCCCCGTACCCGTCGCAACCCGCGCTATGACGATATCAAAGCCTCGATCAAAGTCCGTGGATTGGATACGGTGCCGAAAGTCACCCGTGATCCGGACGGTGACGAGGTTTATATCTTCAGTGATGGTGGGAATACGCGTTATCAAATTTTGTCCGAGCTGTGGCAGGAAACCGGTGATGAGCGGTTTTACCGGGTGCATTGCCTGTTTAAACCGTGGCCGGGACGGTTGCAGTGTGTGATCGGACATCTGGCGGAAAATGAACTGCGGGGCGATCTGAGTTTTATTGAAAAAGCATTAGGCGTCTGTCAGGCCAGAAGCCTCTATGAAGCGCAGAAGCAAAAGAAACTCACCCAAAATGAGTTATCAGGGTTGTTGGGTGAAGCGGGCTTTCCTGTCAGTCGCAGTTATATCAGCCGGATGGAAGATACCGTGCAGTACCTGTACCCGTGGATGCCTAATCGACTGAATGCGGGGTTGAGCGTAGGGCAAATCCGGGGGTTACTGGCATTACGACAGGATGCGGAGACGGTCTGGCAGCAGTATGTTTTCAGTATCAATCCGGGATCCACGCGGACCTTTGATGAAGTTTTTGGAACCTGTTGTCGTCGGTTTGACGCACTGGAAGAGTGGTCGCCGGACATGTTCTGGGATGAGCTGATTGGCGATTTATTGCAGGCCCTACCACACCCGCAACTCAATTATGACCGCTGGATACTGGAATTAGATCCGAAAGAAAGTAATCGCAGACAACTCTTTGGCGAACAGGCCACCGCGTTTGAATACAGGCCGGCAGTTTCTGCTGCAACCCATAACATGACACCGATTCGAGCGCCAAACCCGGAATCGAACCCGCGGCGCGTTTCTCAGTCCGTCAGCAAGACGACACCGGATCCGGTGACGGCACATTCCCCGGTGGAAGAAACGGGCTCATCCGTCGTGTTCTCCCGTAAAAATCCGGTGCTCCCGCCTTATCAGCCGGATAACGAGGATAACCCGCCTGAATCACCTCAGCCTGCTCCGGAGGCCGAATGTCTGCATTTTGCCCAAACCGGGCTGGAACCGGTCAGTTCAGTCTGGGACATTTCCCCGATGCAGGACGATATTGAGCATCTGCAAGGTATGGTGTTCCGGCTGGCATTTGAACTGGCCGAAGTGATGGGCTGTGACTGCGATTTGCTGGCTGTGTCGGATGCAGGTTCAGCCGGCTTTTGTCTGGTGAATATGCAGGCAGCGCAGGCTTTTTCGCGTTTATTGGTCAGTCTGACCGGAGAAAGCGCGACTGACGCCCCGGCATTAACGCTAAGCGCGGTTCTGTTCGGCACCGCCGGACGGGAGGAACCCCCGTTATTGGATGATACCCAGACCGTGAAGTTTCTGCGTCTTCTCCGGGTGATCCGTCGTTTGCGTGAACTTTAGCGCCAGATAGCGCCGGAGATGATAACGGGGTAACTAGTCCGAGGCGGGTGCCTGTTTCCAATGCGTTGTTCAACTTGTTTTGACTGGCCTGATATTGGAGGAAATGTATGCATCATTTATCGCAAGCCACCAACAACCTGCTGTTGCAGTTGGTGATGGATTTGAAGAACGGCTATATCCGCCGTTGTGAGGCGCTGGGGCTGGCCCCCGCTGAAATGCTGATATTGCAGAATCTGACGATTGAAGATCTGCACTATCTGGGCAACAGCCCAGTGTCGGTGCTGACCATCCAGATCCATCACAGTAATCTGGTGCGCATCTTACATCAGGCGCGGATTGAGCAGCAGCGGTTGCAGCGCATTGACCGGGCACTGGAATTAGGCGGCTCTATTGAACTGATGCGCTATTTTTTCGGTTTGTCCAGTCTGGAAATCGCCGCCCGCCGGCGTATTTCCGGGGTGACCGTAAAACCGGGACGCAATTCGCCTCTGACAGAAGAGGAAAATCGTGAGTTGTGGCAACGCTGGCAGGCCGCGGCGATTGTTGATGCGGACAGCGCCGAAGGGCTGGATATGATGCTGGAGATGGCCGCGCATCATCAACTCTCGCTGACGGCCGTCTGGCATGCGGTGAAAGACTGGCCGCACAACGAAGCGTCTGAATCTGTCAAAAAACAGGCCTGAAAGTCCTCAGTGAAAAATAAACAGAAAAGGAAACGATGTCAGGAAAATTAACGGAAATGATGCCCAGCCTGCATGTCCCTGCAACGACACCACTGTCACTGCGTCGCAAGGCGCAGCATCAGGTGCGATGTTATCAGCGGGGTGAGCGCAATTACGTCCGGCTGAAAGAAAGAGGCACCGGGTATCTGAAAATCAATGTGGGGTTGTTCTGGCGTCTGTTAAGTCGTGATGACGGACAATCGTGGGAGCTGATGCTCCATGAACGTTACAACAATGAAATTCGTAAATAGTCAGTATTGAAGTGGTGTCATTCTGCATCTTGTTCAAGACAACAGGATGCAGCCCTGACATTATTTTTACCGATTAAATTGAAAGGCAAAGGCCGGAGATACGGGATCATGATAAACCTGTCAGCAGACAGCATAATTGCTCACACAATTGCCAAGATGAAAATACGTCTGGAACAACATTCAGACGATGACGTTTCACAACTTCGCAGTGGTCTGTTGTTTATGGGCAATATTCAGGATGCCTATCCCCGCCGCCTGTTACTGGATGATCGTCTGTCGCCGCTGGATAAAACCGGCTGGATGATGATCCGTCTGTATGCGTTGAATAATGAAGGCGCGGTGTTTCCCAGCTATGACGAATTACAGGCGTTGTTGGCGTCCCCCTATAAAGGCAAGGCCTCGCGTGAAACGGTCAGCCGGGTATTACTGATGCTGCGAATAACCGGTTGGCTGAGTCTATGCAAGCGTATCCGGGATGAGCATGGGCGGGTGCGGGGTAATATCTATGCGCAACATGATGAACCGCTGACCTGCCGTGATGCCGAAATGCTCGATCCCCACTGGCTGGATACCGTGGCGGAAGCCTGTCGCAGTAAAAACCGCACTATCAGCCAGACGGCCCGGGACGTGCTGACTGACATCAAAGAAGATCCGCTGATGCGTCATCGCCACAGTCATATCCGTTTGCTGGAAGAGAGGTTGAATGCGGTGCAGACACCGCAGCAAAGAGTGATGCGTCAGTCGCTTCAACAAGGTAAACATCAAACCGAACTCAGGGAAATTAAGCCGGGTTCGGAAACCGAACCCAGTCTTCCAAAGGGACAGAATGAGCTGAATTCGGATGCCGAACTCAGTCTGAAATCAACGCTTTATAGTGATTCAGCTAAACCGAACCGTTATGTACGTTCTTTCACACAGAGTGTGAATAAAAAAACATACGTTGATCCGCAATCCACGGTTTTTCTGCCGGAAGGACTTTGCCGACAACTGGAGCCGGACGATGTGACAATGCTGACCAGCCAGTTGCAGGCGCTGCCCGCTGAACAGGCGCAGACCGTGTTGAGTTGTCTGGACAAAGCGTTACGGGCCGGAAAAATTGGCAATCCGGTCGGCTGGCTGCTGACGATGATGAAACGGGCACGGGACGGGAAATTATACGGGCAGGCTGAAACTACGGCTACTACGCCTGCTGCTGCAAAGACATCTGTTGAATTCACTCAACCTGTTGAGCGGCCTGTATCACCTTCCTCGCAAGCCCATGTGCGCAGTGTCGTGAAAGACATCCGTCAGCGACTGACAATGGCGAAATACCGTCATGATAATACTGATTAAAAAGAAAACGACTGTGCCCGTGGCACACGAGATTAAAAAACAGACTGTTTTAACCCGCGTAATGAAGATGGAAAATCCTGCTGTGTTGTCTGAATCAATAGTGGTTGAAAATCATACAAGTGTGCCCGTGGCACACAAGATTAAAAAATAAACTGTTTTGACCCGTGTAACGAAGACGGAAAACCCTATTGTATCGTCTGAGTCAATGATGATTAAAAATCATACGGTTGTGCCCATGGCACACAAGACTAAAAAATCATCATTTCTGACAATAAATAACATCCTTCAATCTTCTCTTTTTCGATAACTGGTTATTCATTGAGCCACCGCCTGTTTTGCCCTGATAGTTTGACTGACTTATCAAGGCTAAACAGGAGTTTTTGTGCATGTCAGATTGGGAAGAAAAATCCGTATCCCGGCCGCCGCAGCGTGCTGGTGTCTTAACCTCTTCATTAACGATTGAACTGCATACCCACTATGCCATCCGGCTGTGGGCAGGGCGCCGGCGGGAAGATATCAGCAAGACACATCCGGTGACGGAGATCCTGGGGATGCCGCAGGTGATTAAGCGCGCGGGCACAATCAATGTGGATGCTGTTGCCGATAATCCGTATGCCGATACCTGGCTGGTGAAGCTGGAGCAGAAGCTGGAAGCCGCATCCACCAGTCTCCAACAGAGTCTTGTTATTTTGCAGGATACCCTGAATGCGGTGCCAAAGCAGATTACCCTATCCGCCGTTTCCTCTGTCGAACCCCTGAATATCGGCGTTTACAGTCATTCGCCATTAGGTTACCGCTGTGTCTGGTTGCTGGTTGGTTATGACCAGCTCGCGATGAAAACATTTCAGGCTTTTCATTACGGACTGATTTCACGGGCAGAGCGGGATGCTTTCCTGCACAACGGCAGCCGTGCCATCCGCCAGATTTACGGTTTTGTGCGTTCTTACCGTTCACTGGCTGTCACACGGCAGGATATTGCGGAGAAAACCCCGGCAGGGCTGGATGCCATTAAACTGCTGGGTGAACCGCATCCCGATATTCTGTCGGGCAAGCAGCGTTCAGCGTTCTCCTCTCCTTTGCGTTCTACAGAACACGATTAACGGAGGGGAAAAGATGCAGCTTTATTTATGTGAAAAGCCCTCTCAGGCTAAAGACATTGCCAACGATGCCGACCGTGAAGGGGAGGTCATTGCTCGCGAGTTGCTGGAATATTGTCGTTTCACCGGTGCAGTCAGGCGGTTGTGGTTGTCGGCACTGGATGACACCAGCATCCGGCAGGCTCTGGCGGCCATCTTACCGGGGGAGCAGACGGAAGCGTTATATCAGGCCGGGCTGGGGCGGGCGAGAGCCGACTGGTTGACGGGTATCAATCTGACCCGTTTGTATACCCTGAAAGCGCAGGCTCTGGGTTTTGGCGAGGTCTTATCCATTGGCCGGGTACAGACACCGACACTGGCACTGGTGGTGAACCGGGATAAGGAAATTGCGAATTTTGTGCCCAAACCCTATTGGCAGGTGATGACGAAGCTGGAAAAAAACGCTATTCATTTTCAGGCTAAATGGCTGCCCACCGCAGAGGAGGGCGATGAAGAAAACCGCTGTACCCGGGAGGCCGTGGCACAGGCTGTGCAACAATGTTGCCAGCAGGCCACACAGGCTACAGTGATGGCCGTCAGCAAAAAACGGGAGAAAACCCCGCCACCGCTCTGTTTTGATTTGGGCACGTTGCAGCAGACGGCATCCCGTCTCTGGGGGATGGGCGCCAGTCAGGTGCTGACAATTGCCCAGTCCCTGTATGAAACCCATAAAGCCACGACTTACCCACGCACAGACTGTGGGTATCTGCCTGTGTCCATGCAGGCGGATATTCCGGTGGTATTAACGGCACTGACGTGAACCGACCCGGCCATGACTGACATTATCAGCCAGCTGGACAAACAACGGGTTTCCCGCATCTGGAATGATAAAAAAATCACGGCCCACCATGCGATTATCCCCACACGTCATGCTTTTGACCTCACCCGGTTAACGACCGATGAGTTACAGATTTATCAGCTTATTCGTCAGCATTATCTGGCGCAGTTTCTGCCTGCGCAGGAAACGGATATGACGGAAGTGACGCTGGATATCGGAGGACAACGCTTCCGGGCGAAAGGGCGGGTGAATGTGGTGACAGGCTGGAAAACGCTGTTGACCGATGAAGCCGGGGAGCAGGCAGAACAGGAAACGGATTTGCCTTTACCGGTACTGCATCAGGGGGATTGCTGCCAGATTATTGAAGCGCGCATCCAGTCACAGCACACCAAACCTCCGGCTCCGTTTACTGAAGGCACATTGATTGCCGCGATGAAAAATGCGGCCAGTCTGGTCAGTGATCCGCAATTAAAGCAGGTTCTGCGTGAGAGCACCGGGCTAGGTACGGAAGCGACCCGTGCCGGGATTCTGGACACCTTGTTTAAACGCCGGCTGATTGAGCGGAAAAAGAAAGCGATTCAGTCAACGCCACTGGCACGGGAACTGATTGCCGGGTTGCCGGAGGTACTGACCAGTCCGGGCATGACGGCGTTATGGGAGCAGTCGCTGGATGATATTGCGCAGGGCAAAACATCGCTGGCTGTTTTTATGCAGAAACAGGCCCAATGGCTTTTACATTTAGTCGAGCGCGGCAAGGCCCTGCCGCTGCACCTGACGTTACCGAAAACCCCGGACTGCCCGAACTGTGGCAGCCGGATGCGGCAACGGCAGGGAAAAACCTCGCTATTCTGGGGCTGTGTGGATTACCCGGGTTGTAAAGGAATGCTGAATGACAAAGCGGTCAGCCAATCGCGAAAAGCCCGGCGGGCAAATCAAAAAGTTTGATGATCTGGTTGTTGATTGACGTGCTGACAGGATGCTTTAAGAATCAGCCTGTTTCTTAAATGATCGGTGAGCCTGCAACGATCGCCTTTGGGTGGCTGTGAAACTCCCGTAGCCTGAAAGGGAGTGCCTCAAGGCGGTACATCTGCCCCCCCTTTGGAAGCAGATATTGCCAGCTAAACGGCAATGAAGGTTCATTATTCTTTATCAGAACGTCAGCAACGTATACGTCTGACTCCCGGCGGGAAAAGCCATTCCCGTCAGGGGAGGGGATTTTCTCCGTCATTCCTTATTGTGACCTCCATGGAGAACATCGTATGTCTGAGAACACCACATCGTTAACCAAAAATGACTATTTCAACCTGAATATTAAGGGACTGGGTTATTTGAATAATATCCGCCATGTCAGCACTGCCAGCGGCACGTTTCTGAGTTGTGTGATCAATGCATTAAATGGCCCGAGTGATAATCCGGTCTATGTGCGTTTTGATATCACCGTGGTTGGCAAGGAAGCGACCAGTCTGGTGGGTCGTTGCCAGAAATCGGTGGATGAGGATAAAAAAGTACTATTGGGCTTTACCTTAAGCAACCCGTCTACTGATATTTTTACCCTGAAACGCGGTGACCATGCTGGTGAGCAGCGTGTCAGCCTGAAAGCCCGTCTGATTAAAGTTGACTGGATCAAAATCGGTCAGGACAAAGTCTATCAGGCTGAACAGTCTGATTCGGCTCCTCCCCAGAACGGAGTTGCGCAAACTGAATATGCAGAAAATTCATTCTGATATTCCTTTTACCGCACCGACTCGCCCTGATATTTCAGGGCAGTCCTTTTATTCTCAAAGACAACAGGATACAGAGATGAATATTGCCCCGATTGGTGTTCTGGCACTGCAATACTGCCATAAACAGTTACCGTTAGCTGTGTTACAAAGCCGTGCGGGATTTTATATCGGCACCATGGAGGCGGGCGTTCCGTGCTCCCGTGAATCAACCGAATATTTTGCCAGCCGTGAGCAGGCAGAACTGGCGCTGCAACAAGGGCGCTGGACACAACGCCAGTCAGCATAACAGGGAGGAAATCAGCATGTCTTCGCGCGGCATTAACAAAGTGATTTTAGTGGGTTATCTGGGACAAGATCCGGAAATCCGTTACCTGCCAACAGGCGGCACGGTGACAACGCTGTCACTGGCGACGTCAGACAGTTGGCGGGATAAACAAACCGGCGAAACTCGGGAAAAAACCGAATGGCACCGGGTAGTGATCTTCGGAAAATTAGCCGAAATTGCGGCGGAGTATCTGCAAAAAGGGGCTCAGGTGTACATTGACGGCCAGTTGCAAACACGCAAATGGCAGGATAATCAGGGACAGGATCGCTATTCAACCGAAGTGGTGGTCAATATGAATGGCACGATGCAGATGTTGGGCAGTCGTGGCGATACAAAACAGGTTCCTGTTCAACAGGCTAAGGCTAAGTCAGCACAAAAACCACAACCTTCTCAACCGACTAAAAAGGAGAGAAAACCAACACAAATGGCACAGCTTTCGTCTTTACCGGAAGAGGAGAAAGAAGAACCAGATTGGTCTGATGAGATCCCATTTTGACGTGGTTTAACCTATTGCCCTGTGACACAGGGCTTATTGCTAATATTGGGTAAGTCAATCGATTCTAAATTCTACGCACACATTTAAACGGTCATTAATATTTCAAACCTACATAGCCACTCATTGAATAACGGGCATTTTTCTCTCATCTTAGGAATGCCTATTTTCTCGGCAATCGCTATCCCTGTTGTCGTTTTGCCAAATGTTCCATTTGCTGACCATTTTTCCAATCGCTTTGAAGGCGCCGTTTGTGGGCTATTGTTAATCGATTCCGGTTCTCCACACTCTCGAAGTATCTGCTCTATCTCTTGTACATGGATATTTAACTCATTGGCGAGTATCTCTTTGTCACTAAAGAGTAAAGCTTCAAATTCATGCATCACGATGTAGGGAATAAAACGTTCATCGGCTCTCTGTGCGAATAGGAATGGGTGAATTTCATTCTGTGTTGACAGATACAGATGTTCAGCGATTTTCTTTGGTTCCCACTGTCTATTTAACGTTTCTAATCCCGGCCATTCATGGGTGCCGTAATAATCAATAAAGGTTGTGACATAGGTATCTGGACGTTGTTTCAGATGCATCTCAATGTCTTTCCTGACTCTTGAAAAACGCACATCCCCGCCTTTTTGTCCGGGTTTAGAAACTTGTGTGGCAGAGATGAAAATCATTTTCTCAGCCAGATAAGGTTGAAGTATCTTTTCAACAAATATCTGTTCTGTCTTACCTTCAACGATGGCCATGACTTCGATGTAATTACTCATAAGTCGGCCCTCCGGCAATGACGTTTTTAGCCCATAATTCACCCAGAGAATAGTTGTCGAGCCATTGAGAAAAATCTTCTTCATTTAAACGCTCAAAACGTGAAGCGCCCTTTTTACGATTCACGATGACAATATCTTCAGCAGAGAATTGATCGATTAAAATAGGGGATTGAGTGGCGATAATGACTTGGGTACGCTGAGCGGCCTGTTGAATCAACTCGGCAAGGATAACAATGGCCGCAGGATGTAAGCCCAGCTCAGGTTCATCAATAATAATCGTCGATGGCGGATTGGGTTGTAATAATGCCGTTGCCAGACAAATAAAGCGTATTGAACCATCGGATAAATGATAAGGCTGCATCGGATAATCTGAGCCTTTTTGCGTCCAGCTAATGTTAACTTCTTCCTTTAAACCACTTTGACGCGGTTCCAGAATGAAGTTATCAAAGAACGGGGTGACTAACCTGATGGCATTTACAATCGATTTGTACTCATTTGGCGTCTCATTTTTGAGTTTTAATAAGAATGCGCCAATGTTAGAAGCATCTGTACGTAACGTTTTGTTATCCTGAATAATTTCATATTTTCGCATTCCCGCTGTCGCACTGGTATCGTGAAAATGGTAAATCTGCCAGGAAGCGATGGCATCATAGACCGGTTTTGAATACGGTGCATCAGAGGAATTGTTCTCTATTTCAGCGACCATTCTGGATCTGCCATCATCGCTATCCCCCAGTGACCACCATCCGGCAGTATCTTTTGCGTAATAACAGGCTTCATCTTCAATCGCACAGCTATCTGCTGGTGTGGGAACTAATTTAAAGCGGAATCCTCTTTCCCCGAAGCGTGTCTCAAATTCCATTTTCTGCGTGACCTTATTGCCATTAAAGAGTAAATCGCCAGCGCCACCACTATCGCGTACATAGCGATTTAATGTGCCGTCTATTAATGCACGCAGCATTTTAAAAAAGGAGATTAAATTACTTTTACCTGCGCCATTAGCGCCAACAATCACGTTTAAGCTTTTAAGTTCAAACTCACTAAGCTCATGGATTGATTTAAACCCTTTAATCGTGAGCTTGTCTAAAGACGTAGTCATATCGCCTCCTTTGAAATGCTTTACTTCAGTATCAGACAAGGGGATAACTATTGATGATAAACTCTGCATCAGGACAGTTGTATTCAATGTTAACATAAGCCGCTGATAGCTGGAGCACTATTCTCTGAATCACATCTTCCTTTGGTTATGCTGACCGTCAGAGGTAACGCTGAATTAACGGGGGACTAATCACTTAATTTTACTGATTAAACTTACATGTTCGATTATTGAATTCGATAACTCAATCAGTTAAAGTAAAAAAGCTATCGGCAAAATCCGGTAGTGAGGAATCTCAGGCCTCATAAAAACACTCCACTGGTAGGTAGTTTCTACCAGTGTGCCTGTTATCGCACCTTCAATGGCGGTTCAGGCGGGGGAGGCTTCGGCCTCGCCGGTTGAGTGTTTCCGGTACCTGAGAATCCCTGTCTGAACCACCACCAATAATCAACAGAAGGGGACGCAGGTATGATTAACACTCAACAAGACTGGCACCCAGCCGAAATTATTTGTGCATTACGCAAGCGTGGTACCACACTCGCCGCTTTATCCCGTGAATCGGGACTCAGTTCTTCCACACTGGCAAATACCTTATCCCGCTCATGGCCCAAAGGAGAACTAATCATCGCCACCCGTTTGGGAATGGAACCCGCTGAAATCTGGCCCAGCCGTTATTTCGACGATTATGGCAATTTTATTGAACGAAAAATACGTCAGCCGGTTGATGAAAGCCAGCCAGTGGCTGAATAATGCTCTGATATCATCATGTGCAATGTGATAATACCTATTCAGAGGCTATCCATTATTTTTTGTTTCAGCAAACACAATTGAGTTGTTCATTGAATACATCACAGGGTTCCTTGCATAGTCAGGATTATTTTACAACTGAGCAGGAACCTATTTGGCATGAAAATAACGATGTTAATCGGCTTAATCGCGGTCATACTGACGGGATGCACGGCTCCGGTAAAACAACCGCTCCCTCAGCCTTCCCAAAATAGCTTTTCTTCCGTTACGCTGACACGAAACATCCAATCGGTTTCACCGGATATTTATCAGCAAACACCCGAAGTCGTCCGTTATGGCCGCTATGTGCTGGTCAGTACCGACCCGACAGCAGCGCAGCGTGATCCACTTTCCCAGCTGATGGATATTCATCTCCCCGCGTCCCAGAATCCCTCTGTTGCCGATGCTATGGGTTATGCATTGCGTCAATCCGGCTATACACTCTGTGCACCTGACAAGAAGAATGACATTTTATATCGTCAGCCGCTGCCATCAGTACATGCTCAGTTAGGTCCAATTCGGTTGCGCACGGCATTACAAGTGATGGCAGGGCCGGCCTGGCAACTGGAAGTGGATGAGGTGCAGCGTGTCATTTGCCACCATTTGCGACAGGGTTATCAACTCCCGGCTCCGGCTAAACAACAGCAGCATGGAGGCGGACGTTGATGAAATCATACCGATCCGGTCTATTGATGTGGATGCTGCTAAGCAATTCTGTATGGGCTGCAACACCCGCACCGTTAGCTTCGCAGCAGACACAATCGACAGAAAGCCAGCAGCAATCCCTGAAAAGTCAGGCTGAACAGTGGAAGTTAAGTGCCGATGAATATCAGCGTTATCAGCACCTGATGAGTGGACCACGGGGTATCCGGTCGCCGGGGCTTGATCCGTTAACGACATTAGGTATTGAAGCCGAAAACGATACCGAGCGCCGCAGTTATGCTGAACAGTGGGTTAAGTCAGAGTTTGCCCGTACCGAAAAAGAGCTGCGTTTCCAGCGGGAAGTGGATGCCGCCTGGCAGCGGCTGTTTCTTGATGTCTTGCCGGTCAATATGGAAAAATTGCGTGCGACCAATGGTCGGCTGGCATTGTTTGTCAGAGCCAAAGACTGCCCGCAATGTGAAACCCGTTTGGCCGAAGTGCTTGCTGCAAAGCAGCTGGTGGATATCTATCTGATCGACAGTCAGGGGAGTGACGATACTCTACGGCAGTGGGCTAAAAATCATCACATCCCGGTTGAGCGGGTACGCAATCGACAAATCACACTGAATCATGATGCGGGATACTGGTTCCGGTTTGGTAAAGGATTGATGCCGGTATTATTACGACAGGGGGAACAAGGATGGCATATCACGTCATTACAATGAAATGGCTGAGCATATTTCCTATTATCGGCCTGTTATGGATCAATACTGGTCAGGCTGAACTGAATGTGATTGCCGATTTAGGCGGAAAAGATGCTTCGCCCTTTTATGAAGGCATTAATGCTTAGTCGGATGCTGTTTCTGCATTACCACAATCTTCTTTACCGGAAAAATCGGGTGAAGCGGCCATGTTGCCGGTTAACACACCGGAACTGATACCGGGAAAGGTAACAAGCCGATCACTGCAACTACCAAGCATTGGCGCATTGTTTCTGATTGGTGATGATCCGGATTCACGTCAGTGGCTAAGCCAGCATGCAGCACGGCTTGCGCAATTGCACGCGGTGGGGCTGGTTGTTAATGTCAGTACAATAGCAGGATTACAGTCATTGCGCACCTTAGCACCGGATATCCTGTTATCGCCGGCTTCCGGTTCAGAATTGGCGCGTCGTTTGCAACTGCAACATTATCCGGTGCTGATCACTGAAAGCACACTCACACAGCAACCCTCACTATGAGCCGTCGTTATGTGGTTGAAGCCTTGCTGCGTCCGGCGGTAGAACTGAATACTGCTGTCGTTTCAGCTGTGGCGGCATTTATCTGCATCCGGGCACCGTGGGCGATTGCACTGGCACCGTCAATCAGTTATGTGATGGCCGGTGGTTTTGCAATATTGTCGATGATCCGCATGTGGCAGGGCATTCAGGTTATCCGCTATCGCCGAAACCTGCGCCGTCTGCCACGCTACCTGATGAGCACAAAGCAAATTCCCGTCAGTCATCAGCGCTTGTTTCTGGGCAGGGGATTTCGCTGGCAGCAGAAGCATACCCAGCGTTTGCAGGATACGCGGCGACCAGAGGTCGAACGATTTGTGCAGCCACCCCGGTTCTATCAGCTTGCCCGGGTACTGGAACGCCGTACCGAATACCGCTGGCCTAGGTTATCAGCGTTGTTACGCAAAGATTCGCCGTTAAATCTGGTGCGACCACTGCCTCCGGTGGGTGGCAATCCTGTGATCCACGGCATTGAACCACAGGAAGCGGAAGTGTTTATGGATCTGCGCGAGCGCGTCGGGCATACCTTAGTGATGGGTACTACCCGGGTGGGAAAAACCCGGCTGGCTGAATTGCTCATTATGCAGGATATTCGGCGCGATGAGGTAGTGATTGTTTTTGATCCCAAAGGGGATGCCGACCTGTTAAGACGTATCTGGGCGGAAGCTCACCGGGCTGGACGTGGCAGTGAACTTTCCCTCTTTCATCTGGGCTGGCCGGAAATTTCGGCGCGTTATAATGCCGTCGGGCGGTTTGGCCGGGTTTCGGAAGTCGCTTCCCGTCTGGCGGGACAATTGAGTGGTGAAGGGAACAGTGCGGCATTTCGTGAGTTTGCCTGGCGGTTTGTCAATATTGTCGCCCGCGCGTTAGTTGCACTGGGGCACCGGCCGGATTACACGCTTATCACGCGTTACGTCAATAATATCAGCGAACTGTATCAGCTGTATGCCACTAAAGTGATGGAAGACAGGCAACCAGCTCTGTTGGAACAAATTAACCATTACCTCGGTAAACTGAAAGAAAAAGATATTCCGCGCAATATGCAGGGGCAGCCGGATGCGTTCCGGCTCTGGGCAATGGAAATGACGCTGAGTTCAGAAGCGGGTAAGCAACTCTATGACCCCATTCTGGACGGATTACGTTCTGCCGTGCGTTATGACCGCACCTATTTTGATAAAATCGTCGCTTCTTTGCTGCCGTTGTTGGAAAAACTGACCACGGGAAAAATCGCAGAACTGTTATCACCGGATTATCTCAATATGGCGGACTTGCGCCCCATTTTCGACTGGGAGCAGGTGATCCGCAAGAACGGCATTGTCTATATCGGGCTGGATGCGTTATCTGACAGCGATGTGGCTTCGGCAGTGGGCAACAGCATGTTTGCGGATTTGGTCAGTGTGGCCGGGCAGATTTATAAGTACGGTATGAATGCGGGATTACCGGTACGTCAGGACGGGAAATTGGCGATTAACCTGCATTGTGACGAATTCAATGAACTGATGGGGGATGAGTTTATCCCGCTGATCAATAAAGGTGGTGGTGCCGGTATGCAGGTCACGGCCTATACCCAGACCTCCTCCGATATCGAAGCCCGTATCGGCAGCCCGGCTAAAACCGCACAAGTGATTGGTAACTTCAATACCCTGGTTATGTTGCGGGTGCGGGATAACCGGACGGCGGAGTTACTTACCAGCCAGCTGCCCGAAGTGGAAATCTACAGTAAGACCCTGGTCTCAGGGCATTCTGATATCGCCGATGTTGAACAGGGGCAGGATTTCACCTCGTCCACGCAGGACAGGGTTGGCACAGTCAAAACACCGCTGGTGACGCCGGCTGAGATGATTAACCTGCCGAAAGGACAGGCGTTTGCCCTACTGGAAGGCGGACAGTTGTGGAAGATTCGCATGCCTTTGCCAACCGGCGATGACGATGATGCCCTGATGCCGGCAAGTTTGCAGAAAATCGCCGAGCATATGCGACGGCACTACCGCACCAGTGAAGCCTGGTGGGAAGAAAAAGGATAATTTCTGCTTATGGCACAATCAGAACCGGCTTCCCGTCAATCCACTCAACCACCGCGTAAGCACAGCCTGCTGTATCGTGTGTTATGGGAATGGCCGTGGCAACTCATTGGGTTTATTGTGATGTCGTGGCTATTCAGCCTGTTACTGGAATATCTCGGGATGACTTTTCTCTGGCAGAATGAGGGTGCCTCCCACAGCCAGACGATGATGAACACCGAACTGCAATTTTTATCCACGGAATTTACCCAGAGCCTGCTGTTATCCGAACCGTCACAAACGGTCTCTGACTGGCTGACACAGGCTTATCAATGGCTGTTTGTCGACAGTGGTTTTATGCACTGGATACAGGGGCAGCGACAATATCAGCTCAATAGCCGCAATGATTTTATGCGTGAATTCAATGCGGTATTACTTGGTGTATCGGGCTATTTACAGGAATATGGGCTGGCCACGATGTTTATTACGATGGTCACGTTGACCCGGCTGGCGATCTTGGTGCTATCAGTTCCGCTGTTTGTGATGGTGGTTTTAGTTGCACTGGTTGACGGGTTGGGACGACGGGATTTACGCCGTTACGGAGCGGGGTATGAATCGAGTTTTGTTTATCACCATGCCAAGCGGGGTATTAAACCGGCCTGCACTATTCCCTGTGTGCTGTATTTATCGTGGCCGGATGTGGTGTATCCCACGGTGATATTGCTGCCTGCGGCACTCTTGCTGGGTATGACGGTGGTGATAACAACGTCGATGTTTAAAAAATATTTATAGTGAATGACGCTGTACGATGGAATGCAAAACGTTTTTTTGTTTTGTATTCTATCGTCAGCAGACAAGCCGCATGGCGGCGCGTCAGTGATTATTATACGTACCTGAGACTTCTTTTTGTCAGTTTAACTTTATCCTGTGTCAGTTGAGTGATATTATTACACTAATATATCCCTCTGATTAAATGGTTTTTACTATGAAAGAGTTAGAGTTAATTGCACAAAAACTAATTGCACAAAACGAAGAAGAACAATACCGGAAAAAGGAAGAAGACAAAGCTTTAATCAGTAAACTCGTTGAAATCTATGATCAAAAATATGTTGCTGAGGCACTTCGGGCTATTAGTCATAGCGACTGGACTCGTGAAACACTTAATCGCTGGTTAAATGGTAAAATGGTACAAAAGCAATTAACTGAGCTGGAAGTACAGATGCTCAATAGTTTGTTGCCATCACCGCCTGAACACCATCCGAATTACACTTTTCGTTTTATTGATCTGTTTGCCGGCATTGGTGGGATCAGAAAAGGATTTGAAGAGATTGGTGGGCAATGTGTGTTTACCAGCGAATGGAACAAAGATGCGGTTCGTACTTACAAAGCAAACTGGTATTGCGATCCTGAAGAGCATGTATTTAATTCTGATATCAGGGATATAACTCTGAGCCATGATATTTCTGCCAGTGATAAAGAAGCATACCAGAATATAGATCGTGAAATCCCCAATCATGATGTATTACTGGCGGGTTTCCCTTGTCAGCCTTTTTCTCTTGCGGGGGTATCAAAGAAAAATTCATTAGGCCGTGCTCATGGCTTTGAATGTGAAACGCAGGGAACATTGTTTTTTGATGTAGCCCGGATCATTGCTGCCAAAAAACCAGCCATTTTCCTGCTGGAAAATGTGAAGAACCTGAAAAGCCATGATAAAGGGAAAACGTTTCGGGTTATTTTGCAGGCTTTGGATGAATTGGGATATTCTGTTGCAGATGTTGAACATACAGGGAAAGATGATCCAAAGATTATTGATGGACAAAATTTCCTGCCACAACACCGTGAACGTATTGTTTTGGTTGGATTTCGGCGTGATCTTAATATCCACCAGGGATTTACCCTCAGAGATATGAATCAACTTTTTCCTGCGCAAAGACCGACTCTTAAAGAATTACTGGGCAGTAATGTAGATAACAAATATATCCTTACTCCTGCTTTATGGAAATATTTATACAACTACGCGAAAAAACATCAGGCAAAAGGAAATGGTTTTGGCTTTGGTCTGGTTTTCCCTGATAACCCGAATAGCGTTGCCCGCACCTTGTCCGCCCGTTACCATAAAGATGGCTCTGAAATACTTATCGACCGAGGTTGGAACCAAGAGCTTGGAGAGATAGATTTTGACAATGAAGAAAACCAGAAAAACAGACCAAGAAGGCTGACACCTCGCGAGTGTGCGCGTTTGATGGGATTTGAATCTCCGGGTGGTACGACTTTTCGTATTCCCGTATCAGATACTCAGGCCTACCGGCAATTCGGCAATTCTGTGATTGTTCCTGCTTTTGCTGCTGTGGCCCAATTATTAGCACCTTATATTGCCAGAGCGGTTGCGTTTAAAACCAGCAAGAAAGTGGCATAAGGTTTGATTATGGCTGATGTTCACCATCCTGCAATTCGTAGCAAGAATATGAAAGCGATCCGAAATTGTGACACAGCCATTGAAATAAAACTGGCAGCGATCCTTGCAGACACGGGCTTTCAGTTTCGGACACAGGTAAAAGAATTACCGGGAAAGCCTGATTTTGTGATCGATGAGTACCGAAAAATCATTTTTACTCATGGGTGTTTCTGGCATCACCATGAGTGCTATCTGTTTAAAGCCCCGATGACCAGAACCGAATTTTGGATGAACAAACTTGGGAAGAATGTATTACGGGATAAAGCTATTAATGAGAAGCTCAGGAGTAACGGCTGGCACGTTATGGTTATCTGGGAATGTGCTATAAAAGGCAGATTCAGATTACCCGCTCAGGAATTATCTGAAAGAATAGAAGAGTGGATTTGTGCAGGTAGTGGTTCTGTAGAAATTGATACTAAGGGGATACATAATAAAAATGTTTGAGCAGTTATCTGATCATTTCGAAGTCGCAGTTGCAAAATATCTTTCGGCTGTTGATGTTGATCCTAAAAAATCAAATCAACATGAAATTGGTGGATTGGTCAAAGCAGGATTTTCAAGATATCTTCCCGTTCCCGAACAAGGAGAAAAAATATTTTTTAAGGCAACACTGACTTATATTGCCGGAGAAGATAGCGAGCCGGTCATCTGTGAAGATCAATTAACGTGGTATGATACTCGTTATAACCAGCCAAACAGATCGGCTGAATATCGTATGTATTATAAAACGAATCCTGTTTCATCTCTGATGAACGAAGGTGATTTTTTTCTAATTATTAAACGTAATAATGGCGATTTGCTGCTTATTATAACTCCCCCGGGATCTTCAGTTGAATTACAGCTGAATACTTTATTTGGGCTGGGTAGTCTTGGTCATAATTTTTCCCGATCTTCGATTGAGGAAAAATCGCTTATCCTTCCGGTCAGGATGTTATTTGAAGACCTGGGAATAGAGCTTGAAGAACCTGAAAGTAAAAATGAAAATTTACTGGACACATTATTAAAGCGCTTTCCGGCTGGTTTTCCTAAGTCAAAAGAATTTTCTTTACTGGCAAGGGAACTGGCTTCAGGTGAACCAATAAATGAACCCGATAATACACTGATGCTATGGATGGAACAGGAAGAAAAATTATTTAAAACGTATGAACGCTATGAGGTAGAGAAAAAATTATCGCAGGGATTTGGGGAAAATGGGAATGATGTTGATGAATTCATTCATTTCTCATTGAGTGTTCAGAACAGGCGAAAATCCCGTGCCGGTTTTGCCTTTGAAAATCACCTGGATCATCTTTTCTCATTGCATAATCTGCAATTTCAACAGGGTTCTGCCAAAAATATAACAGAGAATAAGTCTAAACCCGATTTTCTTTTCCCATGTTTTTTTGCTTATCACGATAAATCTTTTCCTCAGGAAAATTTGCGGCTACTTGGCGCAAAAACGACATGTAAAGATCGCTGGCGGCAAGTATTGGCTGAAGGAGACCGAGTGGAGCGCAAGCATCTGATAACGATGCAGCCGGGGATAAGTGAGCAACAACTGGCAGAAATGAAGGATAAATCGCTACAACTCGTGGTTCCTGAATCTGTTCAGTCACTTTACCCTGTATCTTATGCCAATGATTTACAAAATGTTATGGAGTTCATTACTGAGATCAAGGAAATCCAAAGGTTAACTCAGTGATCTTGCAAGTGGAAACTGTACTGCATTTGTGTAAATACCTTTTATCAGAGGTGACCATTCAGGTGGTCACCATGATCTGCACTTGTCATTCCACAAGGTGCTATAGGTCATATTTTTCTTTTACTGCTTATTCCGCAGCCTATTGAAGATACTTTGACGGCACATTCACCACCTGCGTCATGCATTCAAACCAGTCACAGGCTTTACAGATACGGCCACCCAGCTTCGGATCGAAATGGTAGTGATTGTGCGAAATATCTTCACAATACCCTACAAAAGGCTGATCAATACGGTGAAGCTGAATAGCCGCCGCTTGTTCCCTGGACGTCGGGAAAAATGCGCCCCCGACTTCCGCAAACATATAGGTATCATCCTGTTGCGCCTCACAGTGTTCGCAGTGGTTTATCCAGTGCTGCCTGCGCAGCCGTTGGCTGACCGCTTTGCGCAGCGTATGATGAAAACCGGGCAGCACGTTACGCACGATAGTGGGAATATCCGCGATATAAAACAGAAACGCCGGGCTATCCTGCTCTGAGTAGTCTACTTCCGTGCCGGGTTCATCGCCGTTATCTGCTTCCAGTAGCTGATGTTCGGCAGGCAGTATAAATGCGGTGACGGTGGTGTATTCATGACAGTGTGGACAGGCTGTTTGGGTCTGGGCTAGATACCAAAATTCCGCATGCACATTGTAGAACGGCAGCCATTGCATAAACGGCTCCGGGTCAAAACTGCCGTCGATATACCAGATTTGGGTGGTTGCATCCCAGTGCGCGCCCAGTTTCCTCACCGTCTCATACTCATCATCAGGGACGTGTAAATCAATCCTCAGCATGTTACTTCCTTCATTGTTAAATCGTTGGCAATACCCTTTATCTTTCAGGTTGCCTCTTTGTTGGCTGCGTTCACTCACCTTGGTCACATAGTAAGCTATGCTCCCGGGGATTCACTTTCTTGCCGCCACGATCCAGCCTGAAATCTATTGGGTAAAATAAATTAGTCAGACTATTTAGCTAATTTTTACCAAAGCATAAAGAGTTTATTGCTGATCAGATTTAAAAAACACTGCATCCTCGGCATCCCGAACTCCATGATGAGGTGAGTGTTTATGCGTTGTTGCTTTTTCTTGTCCCGTTCTGCTTGTCTGCTGGGGTTGACCGTATTGTGTATGTCACTGGCACATGCGGCTGAGAAAGACGAGCTGGCAAGCGCAAAGCGTCTGATTGAACAGGTACAGATAGCACTGGAACGCGCAAGCATCGCAGAAAATCAGTCTGACACAGCAAAACGCCCTCGTTATGACTTTGATTATTCACGCATCAAAGCCGATCTCAATACCATCAAAGCCGGTATCGATTACTACCTTACTCCGTCCCGTGCCCAACCTCGTGAGTCAGGCACCTTATCCGGCCATTACCGTCAGGAAAACCCGCAATGACGCAGGTGCAACGCAATGCCTTTGAAGTGGCATCCGGGCACTTTGATATCACTTTTTTGTATCTGGTGTGTGTCGGATTTTTCTTAGCCACCTTATTTTTCTGGGCGGCCTGGGCGGCGGTAGATGTCTGGCATGGCTGGGCGAATGAAAAAGTGCGTAATCAGACCCTCAGCCAGTTTGCCCTTCGAACCGCGGTATTGCTGGTCATGGCTATTTGGATGTTTGCCAGTTAATGCAGCGAATACGATGAAAAGGAATAGATAGAACATGAAGCACATTTTTACCGTCTGCCGACGTATCAGCACAAACCTGATGACACGGCTCAGTACGTTCATGCTGTTATTCGGATTTTCCTGTGAATCAGCCTGGGCCGATTTACCGGCTATTGAACCGCCCAAAAGTGGTGGCGGAGGCGGATTGCTGGGACAGGCGAAAGGGTATGCACAGGATGGCATTGTGATTGGCGGGTTGATCCTTTCGGCAGTAGCGTTCTTTAAGGTCGCCTCGGCCGCCGTCGAAACTTTTTCCGAAGTGCGGGATGGCAAATCGACCTGGACCCAATTTGGCGCCATCGTCGTGGTTGGCGTGGTGCTGTTGGTTGCCGTGATTTGGTTGCTGTCGAAATCGGCCAGCATTATCTTTTAAGGTGATAACCATGCAGACGATCGCTTTCTTACCTGACCGTTTAAACGCTGAACCGGTGGTATTTCGCGGGTTCACCACGCCTGAGATGGGACTGGCCGCACTGGCTGGGATCACGCTCGGACTGGCAGTCAGTATTCCCCTGATCCCATTAACCGGTTGGGTCATGCTCCCGACCGGCATGTTGGTCATGCCCTTGTTACTGGTAAGCTTTGGCGGGCGTTGGCTCGCACACCTCAAACGTGGCAAGCCGGAGAATTATATCTGGCTGAAACTGGCAGAGAAAAAACGCCGACTGGGTATCGGTGATCCGGCATGGATTCTTACCGCTCAGGGCTGGTCGTTGCGCCGCAGCAGGAGCCTGCGATGAGCCGGTTTCGTCATGCGATCAAAAATCGGGATCAGCATATTTTGACCCTGAGAATGGCGTGCAGCATTTTGGTGTTGGTATTGCTGCTGACCCTGACCGGCTGGATGGCTTCACCGCGCAATCTCACCATCCATCATCCGCCGGACTTACGCACCGGCAGTACGCGCCCGTGGTGGGAAGTGCCTGCGTCGAGTGTCTACAGTTTTGCCTTTTATATTTTCCAGCAACTGAACGCTTGGCCGAAAAACGGGGCACAGGACTATCTGGCCAAAATTGATGCTTTATCCCCTTATCTGACCCCCGCGTGTCAGGATTTTTTACGGGAGGATGCCAAAACCCGGGCCGACAGTGGCGAGCTGCTTGATCGGGTGCGCGTGGTGTATGAAATTCCCGGCCGGGGCTATGGGACGCGCAGTGTGACGGTGCATGACCGGGATAACTGGGTAGTCCGGCTGGATTTGGTGGCGGATGAATATTATCACGCCGAACCGGTTAAACGGGCATTAGTGCGCTATCCGCTGAAAGTGGTGCGCTGGGAAGGCGATGCCGAGCGTAATCCCTTCGGGCTGGCACTGGATTGTTACGACGGCATGCCACAGCGGCTGGAAGCGATACCACAATTGTCGGAAGAGAAAAAGGGTGTATTTCAATGAGCAGAGTGCCATTTGGCTGTCGTAGTTTTTGGCTGGGATTGGTCAGCCTCTTACTGTTCAGCGTCAGCGCAAAGGCCGATGAACTGATGAAATGGGAACGTATTCCGTTATCCATTGCGCTCAAGGTCGGTCAGGAGCGGATTATTTTTGCGGACAGAAATGTCCGTATCGGTTTTCCTCCGTCGCTCAGCGATAAATTGCGGGTACAAAGCGTAGGCGGGGCGATTTATCTGAAAGCCAACAATACCTTCCCGCAAACCCGCCTGCAATTGCAGGACAGCGAAAACGGCGAAATCATTTTACTGGATATTACGGCCGCCAAAGCGGGGCCAGCAGAGCCGGTACGCATTATTTATTTGGATGAAAAAAAACCGGTCTCAAAAGAACAATCCCAGTCCCAGAGTAAACCTGAATTGTCGGCGCCCGTTCCGGTCGTTTTAACCCGCTATGCGGCGCAGCAGCTCTATGCACCGTTACGTACTGTAGAGCCAGTTACGGGTATTCAGCCCGTGAACCTGCATTTACCCGGAACCATCACTACCCTCTATCCGTCAGAGCCGATTGAAATTATGCCGCTGGCAGGTTGGGGATTGCACAATCACACTGTAGTGGCACTGAAACTGCGCAATCCCACCCAACGAAAAATCACCCTTGATCCACGGGCCTTACAAGGGAAATTTGTAGTGGCCACGTTCCAGCATCGTTGGCTGGGTGAGGCGGGGACACCGGAAGAGGCCACGGTATTGTATCTCGTCACAAAAGGGCTGCCGGATAACGCCCTTATACCTGAGCCGGTATCAGTGAAACCGGGAGGACGTCATGCAGGTTAAATCCAATGCGTTGGTGAAAATACTGGTGCCCATGGTGCTGCTTATCGGCGGATTTATTGGCATCAAAAGTTGCCGTTCAACGGAAGGTGCAGCGCCCGACACGACGTCGAATAATGTACTGGCTACGCTGTCACCGGAGGAGTTACAGGCGCTGGGGGTAGGGGGCGATACACCGGAAGATACCCTGCGTACCCTGATAGGGACACTGAATAAAGTGCGGGCAGAGCAGAGACACTTAAGCCAGCAGAATGCCGATATCCTGAAAGAAAATGACCAGTTAAAAAGTCAGCGTCACGATGTCGCGGGGCAGATAGACGCGGCCGTTGCCGCCATCCGTCAGGAAGATGAACAACGCCGACGCGAGTTACAGGATGAGCAGCAGGGGGTACTGGCACAGATTGATTTGCTGACGGAACGATTAAATTCAGCGCCTTTGCCTTCTCAGGATAATCAGATGCCGCTTGGGTTGGGACTGGCCGGTAGTCCGTATTCTGCTCAGCCAGCCAAGGGGCAGGATGAACTTATCTGGGTGCCCCCTGCTGATGAAAAGTCTTCAGATATGCAAGCTATGGGTAATGAAAAAACCACGGCGCAATTTCCGACTTCTTTTTTAAGTGAACAACCGACAACTGGGCAAAATACACCCCAAAATTCCTCGCTTAAGGAAGAAAACGAGAAACTGGTCTATACCCTGCCTGAAAATGCCACTTTGGTGGGCAGTCAGGCGATGACCGCGTTATTAGGCCGTGTGCCTGTCAATGGCACGGTCACTGATCCGTATCCGTTCAAAATTCTTATCGGCAAAAACAACCTGACCGCCAACGGTATCGAACTGCCAGAGGTGGAAGGCGCTGTTGTCTCCGGCTCGGCCAGTGGCGACTGGACACTGGCCTGCGTGCGTGGGCAGGTCAATTCCATCACCTTTGTTTTTCAGGATGGCACGGTGCGTACCTTACCGGGCACCGGGCAAAATCCGCAGGGTATCGGCTGGCTGTCTGATGAAAATGGCATTCCCTGTATCAGCGGTGAGCGTAAATCCAACGCCAGCACCTATCTGCCGACGTTGTTTGCCCTTTCGGCCATGAATTCAGCCGGGGACGCATTGAACGAAAGTCAGCGAACCGCGCAAACCAACGGTGCTGGCGGTATCACGTCAGCCTTAACGGGCAATGCCGGACAGTCGGCATTAGGAAAAGCCATGGCCGGTGGCATGAATGACATAACCGAATGGCTCAAACAACGTTACAGCCAGACTTTTGATGCGGTTTATGTTCCACCCGGTGCCCGGTTAGTGGTGCATATCACACAACCGCTGGCGATTGATTACGAAGCGAAAGGACGTAAGGTGCGTTACGGCTTGAGTGAGTCAACCCAATATAATCATCAGGATGTATTAGATTAATGGAAAAGCCTGTCTTTCAATGGTTGTTTAGTGCCAGCCAGCCTTATTGCCTGCAAGTGCCCGTTACGTGTCTGTCTGAACCAGCGCGGGTTCAGCTTGACTGGCGTTTTGTCGATAAAGAAGAGTATCGGTTATATCTCTCAGCTGGCAGGGTATACCGGTTGCTTGGTGACGGCGATGTTACCGTCTTTCGTCTGACGGAAATGCAATGGCAGGCTATTGTTGAGGGCAACGCAGAGGCTCAGCCTGAGCAGTGGGAACGCCTGCCTTTTACCTTATCCGAGCTGGCAGTGCACCCCGAATTTGCCACGTTTACGGCCATTGGCACCACGGAGTCTGGATCATGCAGAAAATAAAATATGGTTGGGTAGTGTGTCTGGCGGGGTTGTTAGCAGGCTGTTCGACGTCGAAAGAGGCCTTACTCCCTGCCGGCAAACAGACCGTGCTGGCGATGTGGGAGGGGAATAAGGCGGGTCATAGCGCAATATTGGCAAGGCAAACCTTGCGCCGGGCGTTAACCCCTGCCGAACGAAACCGGGCACTGGAAGAACCTTACCATTACAGTCGTTCGGTTGAGCATGAAATCAGCCAGCAGTTTCCCCGCTTACCCAATCCCGATATGGTGATGTATGTCTATCCGCATCTGGTTGCTGGCAAGACACCGATACTAGGCTACAGCACGGTGTTCCCGTTTTATCAGCAGGTGCAGTATGCCCTGCCGGGTGAACACACGGAGGTACTGTAATGCAAAACATTAAAGCATTGAATCGCCCCAGCCAACTGCGGGATGCCGATGAAGCGGCGATTTACCGGACGAATCCGTCCATTATCGACTACCTGCCCTGGGTGGAATATCTGGAAGACGGGCAATGTTTGTTGCTGGACGACGGTATTTCCGTGGGGGCGGTTTACCGCATTGAACCCGTGGCAACGGAAGGTCGTTCCCTTGAACGATTGATTGAGATTCGGGATCAGCTGGAAGATGCGATTCAGGACAGTCTGGAAGAAGACGATATTTCACCGTGGGTGGTGCAGTTTTTTTGTCAGGATGAAGATGAGCCGGCCAGTTATCTCAATACATTACGGGACTATGTGAAACCGTGGGCGCAGGGCACTGCCTTTACAGACACCTTTCTGGCTGAATCGGAACGCCACCTGAAGGGGATTGCTCAACCTGACGGGATATTTCAGGACTCTCTGATTACCGGGCAACCCTGGCGAGGTCAGCAACGTCAGACGCGTATGGTGATTTACCGCTGGCACCCCTCTGGCCACAAATCCCGTGCTGATAACCCTTCTCTGTCATCCGTCGCTGCACTTAATCAGGTCTGTGAGCGGTTGGTGTCGTCATTGGCTTCTGCCGGTGTCATGGCCACCCGCCAAAGTGGCGGACAGATCCACAGCTGGCTATTGCGCCATTTTAATCCGGCTCCGGACTGGGGCATGGAAAAGGCTGATTTTTACCGTACTGTGAGTTACGAGGCATCCACACAATCGGATCTTCCCGTCAATAATGATTTTGCTGAAAGTCTGTGGTTTACCCCGCCGGTGTCTGATCCCGAAAACGGACTCTGGTGGTTTGACGGCCTGCCGCATAAAGCCATTCCGGTTGAACGCCTGCGCCGCCCGCCAGCGCCGGGCACGCTGACCGGGGAAGTGAAACGGGGTGATAATATCAATGCACTGATGGATATGATGCCGGAAGGTACCGTAGTAACGCTTACTATTGTGGTGCAGGCACAGGATACACTGGAAGAAGATTTTACCCGGCTGGCAAAAAATGCGGTGGGGGAAAATACTGAATCAGCACGTGTCCGGCAGGATGTGCTGGAAGTGAAGGAATTACTGGGGCGACGCCATAAACTGTATCGCAGTGCGCTGACCTTTCTGGTGCGTGGCAAGGATTTGGGTAATCTGAATCAGCGGGTTCATCAGCTTTCTTCCACATTACTGAGTGCTGGATTACAACCCGTGCGACCGGAATTCAGTGTTTCCCCGCTGAATACATATTTGCGTGCCCTGCCGATGGGCTTTAACCCGCAGAAGGACAAAAAACACTGGTTTACCCGCCTGAGCTGGGTGCAACATTTGGCGGGACTCTTGCCGGTGACAGGCCGTTCGACAGGCACCGGGCATCCGGGTTTCAGCTTTTTTAATCGTGGTGAGGCACCGTTGACTTTTGATCCGATGAACAAACAGGATCGCACCCAGAATGCCCACTTATTGCTGTTTGGCCCGACAGGAGCAGGTAAATCTGCGACTCTGTGTGCCTCCCTGGTGCAATTGATGGCGATCCACCGACCGCGTCTGTTTATTGTGGAAGCGGGGAACAGCTTTGGTTTACTGGCTGATTATTACGAAAGTCTGGGGCTGACGGTCAATAAAATCGGTATCAAACCGGGTTGTGGCGTCAGTCTGGCGCTATTTGCCGATGCCCATCAACTGCTGCAACTCAGTCCCAATAAATGGCAGGACATTCCTGATGAATCGCAGGAAGACGAAAATGATGAACAGCGCGATATTCTGGGTGAGATGGAAATTGCCGCCCGGCTGATGATCACTGGCGGTGAGAAAAAAGAGGAAGAGCGCCTGACCCGCTCGGATCGGGGGTTAATCCGTGAAGCCATTATGATGGCAGCACACACCAGCTTTGCTGAGGGACGTCAGATGGTGGCCTCAGACTTACAAAATGCGTTGTATGCCATCGCCCGAAACCATCAACAGGATGAACACGGTCAGCCGTTAATCACGGCACATCGCCGGGCACGGGCGGATGAAATGGCCGGTGCCATGTCGATGTTTACCCAGGGCTTTGAAGGGGAACTGTTTAACCGTCCCGGTACGCCGTGGCCGGAAGTGGATGTCACGTTGATTGATCTGGGTACACTGGCGCGGGAAAACTATTCGGCACAGATGGCATTGGCAATGGTCTCACTCATCAATACCGTGAATAATCTGGCCGAACGGGATCAATATCAGGATCGAGAACTGCAATTGGTGATCGATGAAGGGCATATCACCACCACCAACCCGCTGCTCTCCCCCTATATGACCAAGGTGGTGAAAATGTGGCGTAAACTGGGCGCCTGGCTGTGGCTCGCAACCCAAAACCTCGCTGACTACCCGGATACCGCTGAAAAAATGCTGAATATGGCTGAATGGTGGTTGTGCCTGACCATGCCGCCGGATGAAGTCGAACAAATCGCCCGCTTCAAAAAACTGACCGAGGAACAAAAAGCCGTGTTGCTCTCCGCCAGTAAACTCCCGCGCTGCTATACCGAAGGCGTAGTGCTGGCGAAAAAAATCGAAGCCTTGTTCCGGGTGGTGCCACCGAGCCTTTATCTGGCACTGGGGATGACGGAAAAAGAAGAAAAAGCGGAGCGACGGGCATTAATGCGGGCGTATCAGTGCAGTGAACTGGAAGCGGCGGTGTTGGTGGCCAGAAAAATGGATATTGCGCGGGGATTACATCTTGAATCCAATGGGTGACAGTCGTTTAATTTTCATGTTCGAAAAAAGAATTAAGCGCGGTACTTAAGCTGTGTTTTCGGCATGTTACCCCTTTCAGCATGAATGAAAAGGGTAACAACTCGTGGTGCAAAAAATCCAATCCACTTGGTATAATAGAACAAAATCTCTGATTATCAGCTTGTTAAGTCTGTCACTGAGTTTTTCCGGTCAGGCTATGCCAGAAGATCAAAACCAAGACCCGCAGACACAAAAACTGGCCGAAATCACCGCCCAATGGAGTCAACTTACTCAATCGCAATCACCCAGCGAAGCGGCAAAAACAATGGCCGCCCAGAAGTTAACGTCTGCGGTGGCGTCGACACTGACACCGTGGTTAAATCAATACGGCAATGCCCGCCTCACACTCCCTTTCGACAATCATTTTTCGTTAAAAGACATTTCATTTGATTGGTTACTGCCTTTTTATCAACCAGTTTCGGGTACTGCATTCAGCCAGTTAGGGGTAAAAAACCATCACGGTCAGACAACAACGGCAGTCGGATTTGGCTATCGTTATGTCGCCGATAATTGGTTATGGGGTGCCAATGTCTTCTGGGATGCGTTGTGGCCGGAGCTGCATCACCGTTACAGTCTTGGGCTGGAAGCCTGGCATGATAACGTCAAATTGTCCGCCAATCTTTACCAGCGCTTATCTCACTGGAAAACCGCGAGGCTCACGGATTTTGATGCAAGACCGGCCAATGGCTGGGATATTCAGGCCGAAGCGTATTTGCCTGCTTTTCCTCATTGGGGCGGGCAATTGAAGTATGAACACTATTACGGGCAGCAGGTTGCATTATTGGGGGAATCAGAACGCCAGAAAAATCCGTATAGCGTCACCACCGGGCTGACTTACACGCCAGTTCCCTTAGTGACACTGGGCGCAGATTTTCGGCAGGGTAAACAAGGTGTCAGTGAGAACCGTTTTACTCTGAACCTCAATTATCAATTGGGCGTTCCGTTCAGCCAACAGTTTGATCCAAACGCAGTCGCGCCATTGCGCAATTTAAGATCCAGCCAATTTGATGTTGTAAATCGCCGCAGCGATATGGTGTTGGATTATCAGAAACAAACGTTGCTGACACTGGCTTTCCCTGCATCAATCAACGGATATGAAGGCAAAGAAGTGACCTTTGTACCGATTATCCAATCCAAATATCCGTTGGCACGTTTAGAGCTGGATACGGCTGAATTACAGCAGGCAGGAAAATGCTTGATCAACGGCCGGAGAAAGTGACGTTACGGTTGCCGAAAGCCACGGAAAAACCTGTTCGGCTTGCGGGAATAGCCATCGATAGCCGGGGTAACCGTTCCAACCGGGCAGAAATCATGATGGTGAGTTTGCCGACCGAAAAGCGATTGCAGGTGACAGCGAATAAAACTCAGGCTAAAGCCGATGGTCATGATAATGTGATCTATACCGTCCTTGTTACCGATCAGGAGGGGACTCCCGTCCCGAATCAAACGGTTATCTGGTCAAGTGATAAAGGCGAATTAGCCCAAACCCGGCAGAACACGGATGCACAGGGGCAGGCAGCGGTTGTGCTCCGCAGCCGTCAGCAGGGTCTGCACACCGTACGCGTTACTGTCGATGAGCACGTTACCATGGCGCTTTCGGTACAGTTTGATGCAGTGCTGATACCCGAAATCACCGTTGATAAACAGAGCGTTAAGGAGAATGGAAAAGCCATGGCGTCCTTGACTGTCACGGTTAAAAACGCCGACGGTCAACCTGTTCCAAATCAAGCCGTTGGCTGGCAGACCAATATTGGACAGTTCTCCTCATTTTCATTAATGACTAATGCGAAAGGGCAGGCCACCGCTTATTTAACCAGCCGGGTGTCAGGAAATGCGGAAGTGACGGTGGCGGTTGGCAGCGAAATGGTGATGTATTCTTCAATTAGCTTTATTGCCTCGCTAGCTCATACGCTTCAGGCGGACAAACAAACGGCTATTGCCGATGGTCAGGACAGCATCCTTTATACGGTGAACGTGCGCGATGCAGCAGATCAACCCGTTGCTAACAGCAAAGTGCAATGGTCAGCGGATAACGGGCAACTGCTGGATAAGCAGGGGCAGACAAACAGCCAGGGAGAAGCGACAGCCCGGTTAGTCAGCCAAACCTCAGAAACGGCAACGATGAAAGCAGAGGTGGCGGAAAAAACACTTCATGCTGCGCCGGTGACGTTTGAACGCTGGCTGAAACCCGTGATCACAGTGGATAAAGACCGGGCGAAAAGCGATGGCCAGGATACGGTGGTGTTGACCGCCACGGTGAAAGACTCATTGGGGTTACCCGTGGCAAATCAGTCGGTGATGTGGCAAACGGATCGCGGTGTGTTGTCTTCAGAACGAACAGAAACGGATAGCCAAGGGCAAACACAGGTTAAGCTGAGTAGTGCGTTGACAGGCGAGCATCAGGTGCAGATCCGAGTCGGCGATGAGCTGTTGGCTGCACCCGTGATTATGTTTGAAGAAGTCCTGTTGTCAACTGTTCGGGTGGATAAAACCCATGCGGTAGCTAATGGCACTGAGCAGGTAACGTTCACCGTCACGGTCATGGACAGTCGTGGCTGGGGGCTTTCGGATCAGACTGTTGAGTGGTCGGGGGACTTCAGCGAGATGATTTCTGTGAAAACCCAGACCGACTACTGGGGAAATGCAACTGTGACTGTTGTCAGCCACCGTCCGGGAAAAGGTGAGGTTATTGCGCGGATCGGTGATCAGCAACAAGAATCGCCAGTGATCGAATTTGTTTCGCCGCTGCGTATTGAGGATATTGTTGCCGTTGATAGTCAGGGCGGCAATGCCAACCAGAAATCATTTGGTACCAGAGGGCCTTCCGTTTTCTGGCGTGGTGCAAAATTTCGCCTTATCACGGCAGGCAATACAGGCCGGGTAAGCTGGCAGAGTGATTCGCCCGCGGTCACAGTATCGGGTGATGTGGTGACGGTGCAACAAAATCCTGACGGAGTAAGATTCACCGGTACTGATGAGACCGGGCAGCAGGTCGAATTGACCTTGACGGTTCACACCTGGTTTGAGCGCTCCGGCCTGACGAAAGCGTTTTATTCTGAGGCAAAACAACTGTGCAAATCACTTGGCAGCCGGATTGCCTCCAAATATGCACTCGAACAGCTCTATGAAGAATGGGGTAATTTTTATCTCTACAATGGCTGGGCACGGGAGTTTTATGTGACTTCTACGGATTATCTGGCAGCCAGCTCAGGTTCAGCAGAGCATCAGGCGAAATGGGCGTTTTGGGCAGAGACAGACAGATGGATGCGAAATGGTTGGGCGATGACGGGATTCGCGTGTGGCCATTAATGAATGATAGGGGATGTTTTACTTTGCACATCAATCCTTTTTTTCATTTTTCGGAAAACTAATTAATGGCTGATTTCTGCAACGTATTTCTTCAGGCTATCCCGGTACTTGATGAAACGGGAAGTGCACTATGTGGAAGTCGGCTCTATTATTCTGGGGGGGATTGCTGGCATCATTATCGGCCAATGCGAAAATGGTTATCTATACCGACAGCCAACATCCTCCCGTCAATTTTTCCCCAGAGACACCTATTATCTGGCTGGATACGGCTGAACAATATCAGAAAAAAATCTTCTCTCACCTTTCTGCCGATCCGCAGCAAGCCGCTATTCAAGCACAGGCTATGCTGCAATCTCCCCAATGGCGTGAACAGGAACAACAAATTTTCAATGATTACCGTGTCGTTGTTGATGCCTGGCAATTAGGTGTGCGCAAGTATCCTGCGGTGGTATTTGATGACTGTGATGTAGTGTATGGCACAGCGGATGTGGCAAAGGCGAGTGCACTCAGGGAGCAGGCTCAACCATGAGTATTCAACGTGTGACTTTTCCTGCGCTTATCACCCTAATAGCGGCATTTTCCCCGGTTACGCAGGCCTCAATCAATACCGCTCAGATTGTCGCCAGCAGTCTCTCGCCCGCCTGCATTCAGTGGCGGGTCAGCGGCATTTGTTACTGGCTGCTCTGTGGCTGGCATGGCTGCACAGTGAAAACGTCGGTTAAAGTCACGCATTACCTGCCTGAAGCGGTGGTGTCCACCTACCACGCCCCCGGTGGCAATCCGTGGTCAGAAATGGCACAGGTCAGTCAACTCTCCGGCGGAGTGGAAAATGCAGTGACCGGGGCGTTATCTCACTTGAGTACCGGCGGGGGACATCACAATATCCAAATTGCTGGGCAACGGCGTCCCAGCCTGCGTTTCAAATATGCTGATGCCATCGGGCATCCCGCGACTAACCTGATAGGCGGGCAAATCCCCGGTTATTCGTGCCGCAGTGCGGCCACACCGTTGATGCCTTATTTTCTCAGCACGCTGGATACAATGGCGTGGCGCTCCGGTTTGCCGGAATCGTTCTACCCGGAAGCCTTTATTCCCGGTCAGCGGGAGCTGGGCAGCCAGATGGCCGGTAATATGTGGGGCAATATTTATCCGCGCTCAGGGTTTGTCAATCAGACCGATGATGATAAGGCGTCTGCCGTGGTGGCACAGCGGGTGGCGGATATCATCACCCGTGTCGGGCAACCCCATGTTTATCAAACACTGAAAGGCACACGCACCGCCGGTTACTGGCCACCGGAACCAGTCACCGAAAATACTGGTGCCAAAAATCACCAATGGCAGCGGTTATCACCGACGTTAAGCCCGTCCTGCGCTGTGTTTCCTGACGGGGAACAGACTGCTGCAATCAATGGCAATCAGGCGTATGCCCTGTGGCAGCCTTACAGCTGCTGCCAGCGACGTGGCCAGCGTTTTCTCAGCAGCACGGATATCTGAAAAAGGGATGAATAATGACGAAAAGAACCGCCTTATTGCTGATAGTCAGCGGATTGACCATTGCTTCTGCACAGGCTAATGCAGCCGGTCTGTCCCTCACATTACCGCAGGTGAACCAAAGTGCACTGGGTTATGGGGCAGAAGCCAGCGGTGCGGTTTCCGATACGCTATTCTATACCCTGGGGGGCGGTTCGGTAATTTCTGAACCTGCCAGTCGCAGTGGTTCAGCCACCCTTGGCGGATTGGAGATGGGCTGGCGCTCGGATTTGATGTGCGGCAACTTTGACCTGAAAGCCACCGTCAGTAATCAGCTGAACGGTATCACGGCCGGGTTCAAGAACCTGATGAGTGATGTGATTCAGGGCGCGACCGGTGCAGTAGCCAGCTTGCCGGCGATGATTATCCAGCGGGCCAATCCGGGGCTGTATGACATGCTGACTAACGGCGTTTTGCAGGCCAATGTGGCGTTCGACAAAGCCCAGTTCAATTGCCGGGCGATGGCCAATAAAATGATGGATTTTGCGCAGAACACCAAATGGACTCAGTCGGCGGCCTTGCAGGAGTACAAAAGCCTGGTCAACGGCGGGGATGGTGATGCGGTGCGCGTCAATAACGCCGGCAGCAAAATGACCGGTGCCAGTGGGCATCCGTGGATTGGCGGCCAACGGCAGGGGGGCAAGGGACAGAATGCCATTCGTCCGACCCGCGATTTAGCCAGCGCCGGGTTTAATATGATGAATCAGCTGCCGGTACTGAGCCAGTCGTCTGTCAGCACCCAAAATTGTGAGGGCAGTGCCTGTCGCAAATTCAGCAATGCACGTGAAGCGGCCGAAGCGTTGGTCAGCGTACTGGGCGACCGGGCAATCCGTACCTGTGTCCACGCAGCAGAATGCGTCAGTGGTGGTGAAAAACACCAGCCGGGCACAACAGTCGCAGGTACGGGGTTTGCACCGATGCTGGAAGCGCATACCAAAACCAATACAGAACAATTGGTGAAACTGGTCAGCGGCACGGAAAAACCGACGCTGGCAAATCTGGCGAAACTGAAAACCGGTAGTCTGACGGTGACTAAAGGCGTGATTCAGGCGTTGCAGCGTGATCCGGATAAGGCCGCACTGACAGCCCGTTTGGCGGGCGAACTGGCGATGGCAGAAACCACAGAGACGGCGTTGCTGATGCGGCGGATGCTCATCACTGGCATGTCCGAACCCAATGCGGCGGCACAATCAGAAGCGCTGGCAGAAGGCGAACGGCGGATTGAGGCACTGGACCGGGAAATCAATGCGTTAAAAAATGAGATGCAGCTGAAACGCGAACTGGCTCACAATGCCATCCTGACCATTATCGAGCGGGACACCCAGCGCATCAGAATGCATCCACAAAAACAGATCCCGGACAGCACCGATGCACGCTTTTATCAGCTGGAAGCCCCAAACCGTGAGCGCAGGTAAGGCGTATGATGGCAGAGAAACGTTCAATAGTCAGAAAAGGTGTCGGGTTATTACTGGTTATCGCTCTGGTGATGACGGTGACGTTAGCAACAGGCTGGGCGGGGATGCGCTATCCCGAAAACCTTTCTGCCTTCAATCGCTGGATGGAAAGTCATCAATCGCTTTGGCTGTTGTGGCGATTAAGCCTTTACGGATGGCTGCTTTGGGGCTGCCGGAAAATCTGGCAAAGGGTAAAACATCAGACGGAACACCACGCAACGCTGATAAGGATGATAGTGGTCAGCCTGCTGTTTATTCTGCTGTGTGAATATGCCCTGTCAGGCCATGTTGAGGGCACAATATGACCACCAACAGTTATCTGGAATATTTTCTGACCTTACTCGGTTGGGTCGTCAACAATGGCCTGTGGCAAATACTGATTGCAACCGGGCTGTTTACGCTGCCTTTAGTGATAAAGGTAATAGCCATTTGGTTGAAAGTGCGTGAAGGTGGCGAAGAAGAGGGCAATGGTGGGTTACAGTCGCTCGCCCGGATTGAAAACACCCTGTACTGCGCTTTTTTCGTCATGGTGGTGTGTTGTGTGCCGCTGGTCAATGTCAGCCTGACGACCCTTCAGTACGACCCGTCCCGTGCCAAAAGTTGTGGCACCTGGACACCGAAAGCACCGGATAGCAGTGGTTATGCGCCGGTGATATCCAGCCTGAATAATCAGACGGCAGCCGTACCCCTCTGGTGGGCGGTGGTACACCGGTTGTCCAAGGGAGTAACGCAGGCAGCAGTGGCCTCTATTCCCTGTCGGCCGGATTTACGGCAACTGCGTTTTGACGTACAGCATACCCGTATCAGCAACCCGGCACTGGCGGCGGAGTTGCAGGATTTCACCCACGATTGTTATGCGTTGGCACTTTATCAGTGGAAACAAAGTGATCAGGGGCAAACCACCGATCCGGCTACCCTGAATGATATCGACTGGCTGGGCAGCCGCACGTTTTTAGCCGGGGATTACCAAACCCTGCAATCGCGCACGCCCAGAGCTGACTTTCCGTGGCAGGCGAGCCGGGACAATGGGCGGCCTTATACCGGGCAGGGCGGATATCCGACCTGCAAAGCCTGGTGGTCAGCCACCAAAACCGGACTGAAAGACCGGGTACTGGCACAAGCCGATCCGGGCTTGTGGCTGCGCCTGTCTGCAACCTTGAAAATACTGGGCAAAGATACGCAGGAATATCAGGAAGCGGTGATCCGCCGTCTGGTCAGTCCGGTGAATCTGACGGTTTCTCAGGACGGTTATGTCTATGCCGGGTATGGCGGCAATGCCGATCCCGGCTTGTTAGATGGATCTAATCGGATTGGTGCTTCGGCTGGTGCTCTATTGGGCGGATTACTCGGCATGCCGATGTTCGACGCGGTGCGTCAGGCTCTGCCGATGATGCAGGCGGTGATCCTGATGGCGCTGTATATCTTAATCCCGTTGATCCTGCTGTTTGCAGCGTATGAGTTTAAGACCGTATTCACGCTGACTTTTGTGATTTTCGCGCTGAATTTCCTGACGTTCTGGTGGGAAACTGCCCGCTGGCTGGACAGCTATTTACTGGAAGCCTTGTACGGCTCAGAAACCCACAGCCTGTTTAATCTGGCCGGCATTCAGAACACCTCGGATGATTTAATCATGGGGCTGGTGATGGGTACGCTGTTTATTGTGCTGCCGATGGTCTGGCTGGGTGCACTGGCCTGGGCCGGTGTGCGGATGGGGGATATGGCCGGCATGATGAGTCAGGGCGTAGGGCAGGTCAGGCAATCTGCGGGCATGTTCGGACAGATGGTGATGCAGAAGGTGTTGTCCAAAGGAAAGTAGTCAAATGAGGTGCTTAAAACTTAAGGGAGAGAACGTTATCCCCTAAGTTGAGTTTGAATGTGATATTTCCTTTTTTTAATCTATTGATAATTATTTCGATAATTAAAATAAGTCATATTGTCGCGTTAATGTTTTAATTCATGCTCTGCTGAATTCAGGTCTTATATTCACATAACTAACACAGCACTTATGACCTGTATCACAAAAAAGTAAATTATGTAATGCCATTTCAGTCAATATACCTTATATATAAAGCGCTATACTTTCATGTTTGTATCGATATCCTTTTTAGGGTAATAGACGATATTTAATTATTATAGAAGCCTCAAGGGTCGCAACCGTTGAGGCTTCGCTACTTATTACCATGGCAATAAATAGTTCGTAAAAACAGTTAGTCAAATTTTTCATCTGATTAGATGTCTTATTTACATAATCCTATAAAATTGTAGGTCATGTCCATATTTTGCGGAATATGTGTTTTCATCATTTTTAATGTATCACAATGAGAAAAGGCGATTTGACTGATTTAACTTAAATGTTAAGGTTAGTTTTTTCGTTATTGAATTAATAATGAAAATAGTTAAATTAGAACCTATTTAATGTGCTGAGAAATGGATTAAAAGAAGTGATGAACGATACCAAAGAAAAGGGTAAGAACAGGATAAATAAAAAACACCCTAACTATTTTATTCCTTACCAAACGACGTATGATTTACGTTTAAGCAAAAGGGAGACAAATTTAATCAACATCCTGATACAGATTCAAGGCTATGAATATGGCTTTTTTACCGTGTTAGGTGTCCGCCCTTTGTCTCAACGGAGTGACGGAAAAAGTAATGCTATTTATGTCGTCAGGTGTCGGTGTGGTAAATATGCCGTCAGGACATTAAAAGCAATTAAAAACCCGAGTAATATTAATGATATGTGTGTGCATTGCCAGCATCTATTTAGTCAAAGGCGTAAAGAAACCTTTCGCACGACAGGAAAAGATGTTGATTTGTCAGAACTAACCGGAATTAAATGTAAAATCCCTTTGGAAATTAAAGAATAAGGAAATAGTGTCGTGCTTCGGGAGTGAATTTTCGGAGTACACCTTATTCTGCTCAGGATGCGGGAACTGATTGGAGATTATCAGGCAGGATGATAATAAAAAGCCGGAAGATCTCTGTAATCTTCTGGCTTTTTCATGATGATGTGCCTTTATATCAACTATTTTTTAATACCATGGGGTTAAAAACAACTATTTTTTTGTCCTTAGTAACACCACATGGCATAAAGCCTTTTTTAAATATGGAAAATATTTCCTCTAATTTAGAACTCTCATTGAAAGAAGATAAATATCGATAAATACTAACTATATTTAGCATATGATGACATTCATCACTAACTTCTTCTAAAAATGAATCATATTCTACATTATCAGCTAATCCTTGCTTCTTTCTCATCAGATATAATTTTCTTTTTCTAACATTTTCCTTTACATAATCCTCAGTTGACACCTTTGTTCTGTCAAGAATATCTTTATCTGCCTTTTTATAATCCTCATGAAGATAAAATTCAGATATGAGATCGGAAAAAAAATTGCTCCAAATTGCATATGGACTTGGAACATCCCGATCAAAAAGAAGTTTTATAGCATCTTCTTTATCTTCTATAATTTCATATCCTTTTAATTTATCAGAAGAACCAGAAAGAAAATCAGAGCTTTTTAAAAAAATCATTGGCTCCAGATAAAAATCTATCGTTTCATGCATTGATATCACTCTAATATTTTACTCAATGATCAAACATTCTTTGTCGTTCCCCTTTAAGAGTTCAATGATAAAGTTAATGATGACCTTTTCTACTTGATCCCTATAGGTTGAAATAGTATAGGGACTTTCCAGTTTTATACTTGATGTGAACTATTCAGCCAAGATAGATTTAACTCATTATCTTGGCTGATTTCTAGATATTTACATTCCTAATTTATAAATATTATCGGCTTCCTTATCCCCATCCTCATCCATATCAACGCTACCTAATGCACCCAAATCTAAGCTATAAATAACATCACTTTCCTGACCTTTTTCTACATAAATAAAATAACCAAGTTCACCATCTTGACCAATTAAAAAGTAGTTTTTCTCAGCTTGTTGAATAGTATATGTTTTATTTCTTTCAAGAATATAGTCGAAATTATAAACATATATATTCTCTTGTTCTTTACCAGTTATCTCGATATAAGGTTTATCTTGAATTTCCTCAGACAAAAACTTTCTATAACAATGGGGTAATTTAATATCTATTTCTTTTTCAATAAAATCTAATCTTTCTAAAACTTCTTCTTTATTCATGAGTTTTCCCTCTTGATAAACCTAAATGTTAAAGAATGGATTTTTTTACTCTAGATTATCAGTTTGTATCATATCGAAAACTTTTTTCTTGCTTGAGGCTGGAAGGTAATTAAAATCCCACCTTGTTGTTATCTCACAAAACAGGGTGGGCTGGCATAGATCTACAGAGATACTACATTAAATCTAAAGAAAACTATATTTTCCTAGATTTGCTTTTGACTAATTTAATAATCCAATCATTGAATGATGAAAACTCTGCCTCTTCAATCCAATATTCAGGAGGAACATCAGGATAAAAAATAGAATAGCAATTTTTATTCTCTTCTAACATCCAAAAGCCGCCAAAATATCCTGTTTTAGGTATAGATGTTGTCAATAATAAATTAGGATATAGATCCTCACCATATCCCTCAAATACTTCTTTTGAAAAGTTCTTTATTTCGGCTGGTTCTAATACTTCAACTCCAGCAGTAATATCACTTGAAAATATATCTACAGAGCCAACATTTTCAAGGAAATCTTTATATTCATCAGGAAGTAATATATTGTTATTACTTTCAAAAGTAATAAGTTCAGTATGATTGAATTTCTTTTTTAAGATAAATGAAAATAATTCCCCATCGCCTAAATCAATCAATTCACCATTGCTTTTTACAAGACATTCATTCAATAAGTTATAAGCATCAACAATTTTCATTATATCACCTTAAGAGATTAAATAAATTCCATATTTTCCTACCTACTTTCTGATAAAGTATATGAATTCTTAGAGCAGAGCCAGTTCCATTTATTTTTTTAAAGAATCATTCATTCTTTTTTCTTTTAACAAAGTAATTTAACCAGAGAGAAAACTCCTTGATATTGCCTGTCTTTTTATTTTCATAAAATAGACAGTCACCATAGAATTTTGAATTTGTATTAAAATTAAACTTTTCAAATGTGACAGTGAAAATACCATCAACATATCCTCCGGGGATATATTCATGATCTTCATAACGCGCGTTAAAATAACATCCTATTTTCTTGTGATAACCAATAATATGATCAAAAGAATAACACAAAGGAACTATTGTTGGATATTCATAAGAGTAATAAGGTCGATCGTGAGTTAAAAGAAATCAACCCGGTTGTAATTTTAATTCTGGTAAATTTACATGTTGTAATCTCATGTTTTTCCATAATTACTTTATTTAATTCCTATTCTTCCAACCTGATAAATGCGATAAAAATAATCAAGCAAGAAAGTGTAATGAAAAAATCAATGATAAACTTGATTACGATCTTTGCTACTTTAGTTCTATAAGCCGGAAATCATGGGGATCTTTCCGGCTTTTTCAAATGGACAAGCCAAGTAGTTTTTGGCTTGTAATATGTAAACTAGTTTATGTGTTACATACCATTTAATATTTCATCTAGCCAACTACTATTTTCCCTCTCACACTCTATATTTCCGACAAAGAAAAATAGATCATTTTTCTTTATATCTAAATCATATTCAAAATCAGGTATAGCAAAAAGATAGCTTATTTTATCTATCTTGTTTTCTTTCAGTTTTATTGAAACTGGCTGGATTATAAAATCAAAATTTGGCTCTAAAATAGGATTTTCTTCTCTAGAAACTTCGCCTAATTCACCTTGCTCTTTTCCATACCAAATAACAATGGTATGGTCATAATCTATGAAACTATTTTCCAACTTAAAATCACGCTCAAATTTGCAGCCTTTATCTGTATTAACAAAGTTATTTAAAATGGATGTATAGTCCATTGAAGTTGAACACCAAACAGCATATTGCTCTTTCATAGTCAGTACACCTAGTTAAAAAGGCAAATCCAGTGGGGCCAAAAAGAAGTCGTTTACTAGACCATTTCCTTACAGCACTTAAGTATCCATTGATATTTTTTGCAAGGCGCATCAAAAAGGATTTTTTAGAAAAAATAAACAGGAGCGTCTCACTATTATGAAAAACTATTTAGAATATATTTAGCTGTAATAGTATAGACATGGCTACTTTTGATTTTTAAAGTAGCCATATTTTATTGGTTGGAGTAATTCTAAGAATATTTCCAATTTTTTGATTTAATCAAATCTGATTGGTTCTTGAAAATTATTAGAACCACATTGACCTTTTACTAATGAGATTAGTAAATTATCCTCTTCTTTCTTTAAAAAGATTGTATAGTTACCAGGAGTTATAAATATTTTCTTCCCAGAGATATATTCTGAATCATCAGGCTCAAGATCACCTCCTGTAGTATCTTCTCCTGCCCCAATAAATATTTCTCCCGATGGAGATTTTATACATACTTCAACATCAGGATTTTCTATATTATCAACTAACTCAACAGAATAAATCCCATCATCCACTAATCCCAAAAAAGCAATATTACCTTCATTCATTTCACGTAATTCATCATCGGGAATAGACCACCAGTCAGGAGTATCTGTTTTCCTATGCTTTATTGCTTGCAGATCAAATATAGCTAATGTTGCTGTATCTGTTGTGAAAGAAAAAGAGTCTTTCATTTATAGCATCCTCAAATAAATATTATTTCACTAATTTTATCACCAGCCTTTAATCCTGCATTTCTGCCAGCGCTTTTTAAAGCACTACCAACACTTTTATTGATAGACTCATTTAACATTTTCAGTTTTTGCGTTGCAGAACCACCTACTATAAGGTCAACTGGATGATCAGCATTGAGTTTTGATAAGTTTGGTGTTTTACCAAATATTCTTTCATAGCGTTCAGAAAGCGCTTTCCTATAGGCACTTTGTAATGATGAAATCCTTACATTATGTGTGCCTGGTGACCAAACTAACTCGCCTCGTTTAGCGGCTCTGTTCAATGCATTTTGTTTTATCCTAAACTCCTTTTCAAGGAACTTGCGCTCAGCATCAGATAAGTTCGTGCTCAAAATCTTTGGCTTATTAACTGTTAATACAACGCTACATCCTGCCAACCCAAGTGGGTCAACCCAACCCGTAGGATTGTGGACATACCCGTAGGGATTTTCACCTCCATCTAGCCCGATTGGATCGGGTGTCAGGTACTGCCCCGCAACAGGCGAATAATACCTGAACCGATTGTAGACTAACCCACTCTCGTCGTCCAACCATTGGCCGGCAAATTTTAAGCCCGGATTCAATTCGGGGTTTTCACCCTGAATACCCAGCCGCAGCCCGTACAAGCTCTGCGGCGGCTGGCGCCAGACCCGGTGCCCGGATTCATCGAATAAGGCCAGTGGCTCACCAGTTGGCGCACACACAGCGTACTGAGTCTGAATTTTCCCAGCGCTCAGTTCACTGCGGTTTTCCTGATTTGGGCTAAAGAACTGCACTTGTTGCGCCAGCAACTGCCAGCCATCAAACACCAGATGACGGATGCTGTACAGTCGGTTGTGCCGGTACTCCCGAATTTCAGCTGGCACATCGCCGTCCCATAGGTAGGTGGTGCGCATTCCTGCCTGTTCGCACACTTTTTCCGTGCGCCGCCCTAAGGCATCATAGCGATAATCCCACTGCTGGCCGCCCGGCGTTTTCACCCCAATCAGCTGGTTCTGGCTGTTCCAGCGGAACTTGGTGAGCTGAGCGCGATGGCCTTCCTGCCACAGCTGCATGGCAGTCATCCGCCCCGCATCATCATACTCAAACAGGTGTTGCCCGAGCTGGCGTAACCGGTGGCCTTTCTGGTAAAGCCGTTCACCGTCAATCTCGTGCAATCCGTCAAAACGGCGGGTAGGGTAGCCGGAGGCATCATATTGATAATGTTCCTGCAAACGATCCCGGTCACTGACCAAAGTGACCTGCCCGTTGCTGTTCACCACATAATGCAGCCATTGCCGCTCATCGTTTGCGGCCACCAGATTGAGCGCCGCGTCATAGCGATATTCCCTGTCCAATCCCGCCAGTGTCGGTTGCGGAATATCCGCGACTTCATGGGCTTCAAAGAATTCGGTGTTGCGTCCGGCACGTTGTGCGGTCAACTGCCCCATCAGGGAATGTTCTTGCCGCAGGATAAAACCTTTATCTGACTGGCGATGCCATTCATGACCATCGTCATTCCGCTCAATCTTGAGCGTGTGTTCACCGTTGAGATTGAATTGCCGCAGTTCACCCACCTTATTGGCTTCCGATTTTACCTGCCAGCATTGGTCATCCGATGTTTGCAGCGTTCTTGCCACGGTTTTACTATCCGGGTAATCACGCTGGATGTCGCCGTGTGCCTGCGTCTCTTTCACGATGTGGTCTTTATCATCATATTCGAACGTCAGTGGTGTACTGTCAGGCGCTGTGACTTCCAGCAGACGCCCCAGAATATCGTAACAGTAGGTGGTGGTGCCTTCGGGCGTGTGCATGGCAGTCATGCGGTTGGAGGCATCGTATTCAAAACGTGTGATATTGCTCAATGCATCCCGTTTTTCAATACAGTTAACGCTACCATCATACGCATAGTGCCATTGCGTGCCCGCATAATCGGTTTCAGTAATAACCCGTCCGTCTGCATCCAGTGTATAACGGTAGCTTTCACCCTGCGGGTTAATGACTTCCAGTAATTGCAGGCTGTCAGGGTCATAACGGTACTGCCAGCGGTGACCCTCGCCATCCACGCGGGCTACGGGTAAGTCAAACGGTCCGTATTCGATATGCCATGTCACACCACGCGCATCCGTCCACTCGGTCAGGTTACCGTGACAATCATGGCGAAAACGCTCCAGACTGTTGTTCGGGCGATCGCTTAAAGCTACCCGGTGATGGCGATCGTATTCCCACAGCCACAGTGCACCGCCACCCGAGGCCAGCCGTTGCAAGCGGTCATGGCTGTCGTAGCCCAGCCGCAGGCTGCGGTGCTCTTCATCAAACAGTCTGGTCAGCCGTTTCTGTGGGTCATATTCCCACGACCGTTTGTATCCCTCTGTGTCCTCTGCCGCAATCACCAGCCCGAACTCATTGCGCGTCAGCGTGGTTTTGTTGCCATCCGGTGCAATAAAGCACTCTGCATTGCCATTATCGTCATATTGCTGCCACCAGACTCGTCCCAGCGGATCGGTCATGCTGATAAGCCGGTCTGAATTATCGTAGTGATACTGCCATGCTGCACCGGTGGCATCGGTGAATTTGGTTATCAGCCCGGTATCCGCCAGATAATCTAACGTCAGGGTTTGCCCTTCCGGTAAAATCTGGTGGCGCAGATTGCCCCATTCATCATAGTCATAACGCGTGATATGCCCACACGGGGTTTCAACCTGAGTCACCTGTTGTTGGTCATTGTAGTGCCAGTGTGTGGTGTGTCCTTGTGGCGTCGCTGAACGGGTGATACCCGGTTCATAGGTCAGTTGCACCGGATAGAACCCGCCACTGCCGATGCTATGGATACAACGGCCTTGTGCATCATAGGTATAATCAACCGCCGTCTGGTCGCCATCCGACCAGCGGCTAATCAGCCCTTGTTCGTTATAGTCATAGAACAGATGAAATTGCTGGGTACTGTCCGCTTCCGCCAGCCAGCCATTGCCATGATAGGCATAGCGTGCCATCACGTCATTCAGCCCATTGTCAGTGCGATGGATCGCTTCCAGCAGACCCTCTTCCCGGTAGAACAGCCTCAGTTCCGGGCCATCGCTGTGGGTGACTTTTTCCAGTTGATGTGTATCGTTATGCTGAAAACGCACGGCATTGCCATTGCGGTCACGGTGTTCGGTGAGTAACCAGCGTTGTATCGTTTTCTCCCCGGTGGACACCAATCTGGCGAAGTATTTGCGTACCGGGTTATTCCGTTCTGCCAGAACAAATCCGGATTTTTCCCGGCTTAAGGTAAAGTCGGGGTGCTCCGGGTTAATGCTGTGGTCAACACTTTGTGGCAGGGCAAAATGCAACGAGGCGCCTTCGGTGGTCAGGATTTCTATCCTGTCTCCTGTGACAATGGCACATTCTGAGAAGTTGTCGAACCAGTTCTCGCCCAGATATCCTCGCAACCCCGGTGACCAGCTACGGGTAAATAGCAGCGGCAGCGTCTGTCCCAGCTCAATATCGGTACGTTGATCAAATAGTGCCCCGGTGGTGACATCAATCGGATCACCGGTAAAGAATTTTTTCGTACCGGCCCAGTAACGCTTTAATCCTTTGGTTGCCTTAAACGCGGTTTTGGCACACTGGAAGTATTTACCACGCACCACATCACCAACTTTTTTCGCGCCTTTAATCGCTCCTTTCAGAACCGCCTGCCTGCCCGTTTTGGTCAGCAGTTTGCCAATCCCTTTTGCCAGCCCGCGTGAGGGGGGAACGATAAATTCGACAGCGATCAGTAATGCCCGTTGCCAGCCGGAAAATTCTTCCTCGATTTCCAGATACGTGCCCTGACCGGAGCCGATAAAGACCTTGCTCGCCCCGCTTTTGATGGTGGAGCCGCACACCAGCTTGTCATTCATCCGCGCGGCGGGTTCGCCATTGATAAACACCGATTCACTGCCCTGTGCTATCAGCGGTGGCGGATGTTTACTGCATGTGGCTAAATCCACTGTTGCCCGAGCAGCCGGTTTCCCCTCAATCAATACATTCGGTGAACCTTTGCTGATTGCGCCATCCGGTGGCCCGATGCTGTCCACCATATTGGCCACTGCTGAGCTGACATCACTGATAAATCCGCCCAGGGCAATGGTACCCGCTGTGCCTAATGCCAATACCGCCGCTGTCGCTAACCCTCCCGTGCCCACGATCACAGCCGATGCTGCCGCAAAGACAGCTGCGCCAATTAATGCGCCGACAACAACACCCGCCAACGCACCCAAAAAGCTCGAGTGCTGGATAATATCCCCTTCACGTGCCGCCGCCGGGCCGCGTGGTTGTGAAGGTGGCATGGCTCTGCCCACGGCATGGGTCGCCCCCACACGGGCAATCCGTGTTACGATTTCGTCACCCAGTCCCATGATGATCTCCCGTCACGCAGCCTGAAAACTGGTGATCACCGCCAGTAACGCAGTGCGTTGCCCTTCTTCAAAAGGTTGTGGTGACGTCAGATTAAAGGCCAGTAACTGGCAGCCCCGGATTTGCAATACCACCATCTGGTGCATTTCCCCTTCCGGGCTTTGCCAGTGGTAATCCAGCCGCCACGCGTCTTCGCCACTGAGTGCCATTTGTAAACGCTGATGTTCCTGATAGCCCGGCAGGTGGGTCGCAAATTGCGTCAGCGTTTGTTCGTAATACGTTGCCGCATCGGTTCCCAGCGGTACAGGTGTCCGGTTAATCACCAGATTGACCCCACTGTCATCCGGCAGGACAAAAACCTGCATGGTTTCATCGCGCCAGTTGGCAGGGAGAGTCAGGGTGCCTTCATTCATCCGGTAAGGTTGTGCGCTCATCGTGTTTCCTTTTTCACTTTTTTAAAATGGTTAACGGGATTAGTTCAGGGTGATCACTTTCTGGCCGTTGATAATGACGGTGTTGCCGGTAATATGGATGTTGCCGTCCTTATCGATCGAAATACTGCCTTTGGTATTGCCGATATGGATACCCTCTTCGGTGGACTGGATAGTGATGGCACCCTTGGCACTGAGCACACTGGTTTTCTCCACTGTCACCTGTCGTGTCCCGATGCTGCTGACTTCCGTGCCAATGATTTCCTTATGTCGGTCTTTACGCACTGTAATGGCCTGATTGTTACCAACACTTTCTGTGTGGTCATGCACCACGCGGGTTGACCTGTCATTGAGGACTTCTGTACTCATATCCTTCTGCGCATGCAGGGCCAGCTTCTCACTGCCTTTTGCATCCTCAAACAGCAATTCGTTGTAGCCCTCGCCTTTGTGGGTTTTGGAGCGGAAAGCCATTTGGGTTTTACTGCCCGGCAGCCCGCCCGGCGGGATGTTGCTGGCGTGATAGGTTCTGCCGGTGACGATCGGCTGATCCGGGTCGCCGTGCAGGAAGTCCACCACCACTTCCTGCCCGATACGCGGGATCGCCAGCATCCCCCAGCCTTGCCCTGCCCACGGCTGGGTAACGCGTATCCAGCAGGAACTCTGGTCATCACTCTTACCGTAGCGATCCCACGGGAACTGGAGACGGATACGGCCATACTGGTCACAGAAGATTTCTTCCCCGGTAGGGCCGACGACTTTGGCGATCTGCGGGCCGTCAATGACCGGTTTCGGTAGCGGAGCCGGGCGCCAGTGCTGGTTATGGTGGATAAAGTGGAACTGGCTGTTCAGGGTGGTGCCTGTGCCACTGTTGGCGGTTTCGAGTGCCTGAGGTTGGCTGCCGGCATGACTGGCGCCCACCACCTGCCAGGACTGGTTCAGATCTTCACGCGGGTGGTTGTACAGGGTGAATAACTGCCCCGGCTGAATGGCAATCGCATGACCACTGCCTTGTCCTGTCACGGCATTGTTGCGCAGCGCCTCCAGACGATAACGGGTAAAATCCTTACCGTGCGCCTCATCCTTAAAACGGCCCGGATAGTCGTAATGTTCGTAATACACCTGCTGGAGCGTGTCTTCCTTCATTTGCTGGCTGAATTCGGCCGGCCACGTGGGATTTTTGAAGGTGTAGTCTTTGAGTTGCACCATCGCCGGTCGAACCTGTGCTCGGTGTGTCAGGTTGCTCACCGCCGGCTCTCCCAGCGTACTGGTGTCACCCGGCTGGTAGGGCAGGACAATGCCTGGTGGCACAGAGCCGGCATCATCGGCAAACACCAGCGTATTGCGCCCGTTGTCACATTCAAAAAAGTAGAAGATACCTTCTTCCGCAGTCAGGCGTTGCAGGAATGCAAAATCACTTTCCTGATATTGCACGCAGAATTCGCGTTCCGGGTGGGCATGGCGCAGGCTGAAGACGACATCACGGATACCGTGCTCTTTCAGAATGGTGGTGATAATGGCCGCGATGTTCAGTTGCTGGAAGATCCGCGAATTCTGACGCAGGGTGGTGCGCCACAGATCCGGGCGAATACTTATCTGGTAGGTGGTTTGGTGCAGTCCGGTATTGCCCTGTTCAAAGCTGGCGACGATACCCGTGATACTTCGACTTTCCACGCCATCCTGTGTAATCGTCAGGGTGGCGGTGCGGTCGAGTACGGCCGGAAAATCGATCGCCGGATCAGCGCTCGCCAGCCCCACTTCCAGCTGGAATGGCTGGGAAAAGTGTTCATTCAGGGTAAAGTCGGTGACGACAAAGGTTTGTGGCGCCAGACTGCCGGCGGTCAGCGTAAATTGCAGGCCGCTGGGCGAACTTTCGCCCTCACCCCCCGGCAACTGGCTGGCTTTTTGCAGGGCTTTGGTGGCGGCGTGCTGACCATCTGCCGCCCGTTTAGCCAGTCCCTGTCCGTGGCCGCCCAACATCCCTTTGGTTTGCTGAGCCAGACGGGCGGCTTGTTGCCCCTGCTCAAACAACTCCCTTCCTTGTTGAAGTTTCGCAATGTGCTTTTTTACTGACATGGTGTATCTCCCTGAGATAATGACGGATAACGTTATGGGGCAGGTTATCCAGCCTGATAGCCGTGCAGGCCATAACGTTCGGGCACAAGATTTCAATCAGACCAACGTTGTTTCTGACAAATTCGATAATTAAAAAATCACGACGCGGTGTTATTTCTTTTCCGGCATCCAGGTAAGCTGAAAATTTCACACAGCGGTATTGATATAATTTGAATAAACTTTGATGTCAGAATGCATCGTTTAATTCATGGCAGATAATAATAATGGAAAATAATAAATAACGGACAAGTAAAAACCAAATGAAATCAAGTGAAATAAAAACTCTCATCCTACAACGGCGGGATAAAAAATTAAAATGATTGCTGAATTAGCGTGATATGCCATGTTTTTATATATAACTTGGATTCACATATTAAGCGCAACACCGTAATGAACGAAGTAAATGAGTGGGTATTCCTTTAAATAACTCATTCGGTGTTTTGTAATCTCGTGT
>NZ_FOVO01000085.1 GCF_900115195.1 Xenorhabdus japonica | reverse complement strand
AAAGTGAACGGGGATATGCGGGCGGAAATCCTGCATATTCAGACCACACAGGTTACCGACCGGGTGGCCTTTGCTGAGGACATGAAGAAGGTACAGGCTGACGTCGGGGAGAATGCGGCAGCGATTGAAGAGAAAGCGACGGCGGTCTTTGATATTGATGGCAATGGGTATGCCATTAAGGAAATTGGTTCAGGGGTGAAGTACAAGGGTCAGTTCTATAAAGCGGGTATGATTATCGGGGCTGAGGTGAAAAATGGACAGGTCACCACCTCCATTGGATTTAATGCAGAGAATTTCGGCTGGTTTAATCCTGCCAGCGGGAAGATGGAGCCGTTTATGATGGCAAAAAATGGACAGCTCTTTGCTCGTGACGCCTTTATTGAGGATGGCAGCATTACCAATGCCAAAATCGGCAATTACATCCAGTCCAGAAATTATACTGCGGGACGGTCAGGGTGGAAAATTGATAAAAGCGGCTTCGCTGAGTTTGATAATATCAAGGCCAGGGGAGAAATTAACGCAACGTCAGGCTCCTTGAGAAATGTTACCATCGAAGAGAACTGCGAAATCAGGGGGACTTTGTCAGTGAACAACATCGTGGGGGATATCGTGAAAGTTTACACCCTGACCGATAGGAGTTTGACCATACCTCCTGCACCGTTCGATCGCGTCGTTGTTATTCCCGCATTGCAAATTGCAGCCAGTTCAAGCAAGCAGGCTTGGGTATCTTTAAATGGAAATACAATATGTCGGGCGAGGACATATGCGTCTATCATGAGCGGGGATTCTAGCAATGGACATGTTGTTATGGGAGGTTATGTTCCGTCAGTTATTACAGGCTATGGAACATTACCAAAAAATGCGTCAGGGAAAATTCAATATTACCAAGAAGGAGACCGGTTCATGATAACCATTCTGGTTTTCAAAGCATAATCCATAACACCCAACCACTTCTAACCTCTCAGGACTCACCCCATGTATTCACAAGGCACAATTAGCACCGTGTCCGGCTCGGCGATTGTCCACGGCACGGGCACACGGTTTAAAGACAATATCAACGGGGTTGCCCCGGCGCAGCTGATTTTAATCCAGTCCGCTAACGGCAACCTGTTACACATGATTCAGGCGGTAAACTCGGATACCGAACTGGTACTGGCCGATACAGCCAAAACCACCCTGAATAACGTGAAATACCAGATTCAGACGACTGTCCCCGATTCCGTTTCGGATGGCGTCCGGCATATGGTGGCGATTTACAGCTACACCCTCAATTTCCTCCAGAACATGGATGAGTGGATGACGCAGTTTGGAACGGCTGAGGTGACCCTGCCGAACGGCCGGACAGTGTCACTGAAATCGATTAATGCCCTGACACGGGATATCGATATACTGTTTCAATCTGCGCTCATGAGGTCGAAGAACGGGGCGGATATTCCCAATAAA
>NZ_FOVO01000025.1 GCF_900115195.1 Xenorhabdus japonica | reverse complement strand
CATTTTGGGATTTTTTTGATTTGGCGATTAATCAGATCGCAAAAATTGGACTGAGTTCCCTTCAAGTGATCTACTATTTTGAAAGCTTATTTAGCTCAAAGAAACTCAATAGGATGATTTATCACGTAGACAGTGGTTTTTGAAATACCCATTCATTCCCTATTCCTTCTTTTTTTTCTATATTTACAGTTGATTTAAATTTACCATCACGAGACTTATCTTTTCCCACACCAAAAGCAAAATCCACCGATGCCTTAATTCCATCATGATAAAGAACCAAATCTAAATTTTTGGGTTTTGATTCCAGTGCTACCAGTAATTTTGCATCAGCCTTGGTCGTCGCGTCCACATAACCATAAATGGCATAATAACTCACCCCTCCGCGAATATTAGTTTCAGCTTTAATGCCAAATCCAGCCTCGAGTACGCCATCTTTTTTAAAAGACCAATCTCCTTTTTCATCAGATGCCCAGCCAAATTTAACATTCAATTCTCCTGTTAAAATTAGATCCAATTGTGCACCTACAAATGCACTATTTTCACCTCTTTAGGATTTTGAACTTATCACTATCATGCCCGACTGACAGTACATTAGTGATTTTATCAATCCCCTGGGGCGTGTATTTAACCTGTTGATATGTGTTAAATATAGTATTCACGTTCAATGAAAGTTCTGATGACTTTATCATGCATTTCCGGCGATTTAGAATAACCCAGGGTCTTTCGATTGAGCCGTTTAAGTCGGTTGCGCAATGTCAAATTCTCCCGCTCAATACGTTGAGTGAAGGTTTTTCCAACAAGGTGCTGATTTTTAGGCAATAGATTGTAAGCCTTGAAATTATCTGTACCCCAGAAAACAATATTGAACGAAGCGAGCTTTTTGAGTGTTTTTTTGCTTCTCGTTCCAAACGTATGAGCAAGGATACGTTTCAGACGAGGCTCCCAAGCAGACCATAACCAGCGCCGGCATTTTTTATTGCCGACAAATGACCACACTTCATCAACTACGGATACCGGCATTGTTCATGGTAAGGTCAATGACTTGTTCTTTTATACTGGCTTGGCACGCCCGATAGGCGTACTCGAGTTGAAAGGTTCGTTGGCAGGAGAAACAGCGATAGCGTTGATGTCCTGCCTCGCCTTTGCCATGTTTTTGACGTATTCAACTTGCTGACAAAATCGACATTTTACTTCTACCGTCACCATTTCATTTCTCCGAGAAAATGCTGATTATACATAAAAATCAACAGATTGAATGCATGACCAAATCACGGCACTATTGGGATGTTTTAAATTCCTGACCGGATAATTCAGGGATTTTATGTAAATCCTGACGTGTCTTTTTGCTGAATGAGTTCAATTCAAACAGTTTTTCACTGATGTTATATTGATTCTTATCCACTAGATTACCCCTTTTATGCTGAATCCAATTTGAGCAATGATAGAAGCAGCAGCAGGTGGAAACGACCATGAAAATGACGATAACTTTCCAAGATATCTTTTTCAGCTCTTCCAACTGACCGCCGACAGATAAACCAGCAAAAGCCAGTAGCGGGACAACAGCAGGATAAAAACGAGACTTTACCATTGCATTGAGAATGACCAGTAATTTGCACATTCATCAATTTCACTGTGCAAGCATTTCACTGTGTGAACTACCAAACCGTCGGTAATACGCTGCGGTGGGTTGAGGTAGTTGACCGATGGTTGTTTCACAACGTTCACTGACGTAACGCGTCGCTGCAAGGTCAATGTGCTGATAAATATTTATACACAAGTTACGGGCAATCAGCCCTTCCCATTGTGTGGGCAGAAGCGCGTCCGGTAGCATTGGATCACGCAGTACTATGCGGCGGTAAAAATGAATTAACAACAGGCGCAATTGGAAACAACGTTCTGGTGTCAGGTCGGCTTCATGGCAATCCCGCAGCAGGGCCATTAACGGGCGGAAGGAAACGATAAATTCGTGATAGTGCTGCGATATCTGTTCCAGTGACCAATTGATAGAGACAAGTTCTTTCAGGCTCTGCTCCGAACGCGGGTAAGGATAATCAGCACGGAAGTAGATGACGGAATCGCTGGCGTTCAGTTCCCCCAGCAGGGCGGGGATATCTCTTTGTGCGCTGCTTGGTGCGGCCATCAGTGTTGTGTTGAGTTGCGCAAATCCAAGCCAGTCCAGCTCTTTTTTCAGGCGATTACGCTCGTTTTTGGCGACGCTTTCGAGTAGTAGTAGATCCCATTTGCCATCCCATTCCGGTTGCTCACTGAGATAGATTTTGCTCTCTGCATAACGAAACTGATTCATGCCTCGTTCAGCGATGCGGTAATAACTGCGTCGTCCCAGCTTTTCTACCGCAAGCCATCCCTCTTTTTGTAGCCTGAATACGGATGTTCTCACGAAACGGTCACTGAAGCCCATCGGTTCCAGCAAGAGACTCAAACTACCAAGCCAGACTTCACCGCCACGGTGACTGAGCGCATCTCCGTATAAGGAGATGATCAGCGATGTTCCGCTGATAGGCTGTGCATTGAGGGCGTGCTGAATAAAGTCGTCGAGTTTGTGTGCCATATTTTTTGTGATCTACTCAAAAGTGTGTCATGACATTAGCATAACTATAAGACCACCGTCGTTTCACATTATTTAACTTGCGGTGGCAAAAGGTTATTTGCGTGGCCGATTGTCGATGACCCGCACCGCCTTGCCTTCTGAGCGAGGAATGACACCACAGTTGACGATGCTGACATCTGTGCTAAGTCCTACCATTGATTTTATGTGATGGCGCAACTGATGACAGAGGTTGCAACTCTGTTCATGGTTTAGCAGGTTTGGCTCTTTCAGTTCAACTTTGACTGACAGGCAGTCATGGTTGCCCTTGCGATGTATTTCCAGCTGATAGTGAGGAGAGAGTTCCTTAAAGCGGATAATCTGTTCTTCTACCTGTGATGGGAACACGTTGATGCCACGGATAATCAGCATGTCATCCGAACGTCCGGTGATCCTGTGCATACGACGCATATTACGTGTTGTACCGGGTAATAAACGTGTCAGGTCGCGGGTGCGGTAACGGATCACGGGCATGGCTTCTTTGGTCAGGGTAGTGAGGAGCAGTTCGCCGGTTTTGCCATCGGCCAGATTATTCAGATTGTCAGGATCAATCACTTCAGGATAAAAATGATCCTCCCAAATGGTGGAGCCGTCAGCGTATTCCAATGATTCCATCGCAACGCCCGGCCCCATCACTTCGGACAGGCCGTAGATATCCAATGCTTTGATGCCCATGCGTGTTTCAATCTCCGCACGCAAAGCGGCCGTCCAAGGTTCTGCACCAAAGATGCCAATACGCAAGGAGCATGTGCTGGCATCCCCACCCATTTGATGTTCCAGTTCATCCAGTAAAGTCAGGCAGTAAGAAGGTGTCATCATGATAATGTCAGGCTTGAAATCCATAATCAGTTGCGCCTGTTTTTCGGTGTTGCCGCCAGACATGGGAATGACCGCTGCTCCCAGTCGTTCGGCACCATAGTGCGCTCCCAGTCCGCCTGTGAACAGGCCATAACCGTAGGCGACGTGGACTTTGTCTTTGGTACTCGCTCCCGCAAATCGCAGGCTACGGGCGACCAGCTCCGACCAAATGTCGATGTCCCGTCGGGTATAACCCACTACGGTTGGGCGTCCCGTTGTGCCGGATGAAGCATGAATGCGCACAACCTGCTCCATTGGTACGGCGAAGGTGCCAAAAGGATAGTGTTCCCGCAGATCTTGTTTGGTGGTGTAAGGAAATTTGGTGATGTCATCGAGTTGCTTGAAATCACTTGGATGGACACCTGCCGCATCAAATTTGTGGCGATACATGGGAACGTTATTGTAGGCGTGATTGAGAGTCCATTTTATCTGTTTAAATTGCCACGCCTGAATTTCATCACGTGAAGCAAACTCAATGGAGTCCAGAGGTTGTTCAGGGGATTTTTTTAGGTTTTGTACGCTGTTGCTCATAGTTGCCTGTCCTTTTGTTGACTTGTTTGTAACAGGTTGTGTTTATTGTTATGTGCAGGTGCTGGTTAAATCAGGTAATCGCGTATCAATTGCTGCTAAGAAAATCGGTACTGAAAAAAGCGTTTCTATATAAATCATTACTGCATAAATCGTTATTGCTTAAATCGTTGCTATGAAATACGTTCAATAATCATGGCGATGCCCTGTCCCACGCCAATGCACATGGTGCACAAGGCATAACGACCAGCGCGTCGCTCCAGTTCAAGGGTGGCTGTCAGTGCAAGGCGAGCCCCGCTCATGCCAAGAGGGTGCCCCAGTGCAATGGCTCCTCCATTCGGGTTTACGTGTTCTGCATCATCCGGTAATCCCAGTTGGCGCATAACAGCCAGTGACTGGGCGGCGAAAGCCTCATTCAGTTCAATAACATCCATTTGGTTTAGGTTTAAGCCTGTCAGTGCCAGTATTTTGCGGGTTGCCGGCAATGGCCCAATTCCCATAATGCGAGGCTCAACGCCACATGTTGCTGTTGCGATGATAAGTGCCCGTGGTGTAAGCCCTTGGTGTAATGCTGCCGTTTCTGAGGCGATGATAAGCGCTGCTGCGCCATCGTTGACGCCGGAGGCGTTACCTGCGGTAATCGTGCCGCCAGTACGAAATGGGGTTTTGAGCCGTTGCAACTGTTCGAATGTCGTTTCTGGTCGGAGATGTTCATCCTGTGAAACAACGGTTGCTACGCCTTTTTTATTGATTGGGGGCAGAGTGACAGGGAGGATTTCTTCGGCCAGTACACCGCGTTGTTGCGCGCTGGCAGCACGTTGCTGGCTGCGTAAGGCGAAGGCATCTTGGTCATCACGGCTGATTTGAAACTGTTCTGCAACATTTTCTGCCGTTTCTGGCATGGAGTCTGTGCCGAACTGTTGTTGCATCAAGGGGTTGATAAAACGCCAGCCGAGTGTGGTATCAAAGACTTGAGCCTGTCGGCTGAATGCACTGTCTGCTTTGCCCATCACAAAAGGAGCACGGGTCATGGATTCAACCCCACCGGTTAAAATCAGTTGGGCGTCATCAGATTTAATGCTGCGAGCGGCGAAGGCCAGCGCATCCAGACCGGAGCCACACAATCGATTAACTGTTGTACCAGAGATTGTATCTGGCAGTCCCGCCAGCAGTACGGCCATGCGTGCGACATTGCGGTTATCTTCCCCTGCCTGATTGGCGCAGCCGAGGATGACATCATCAATTTGTCCCCAATCCAGTGCCGGATAACGGGCCATTAATGCCCGTAGTGGCAGGGCGGCTAGATCGTCAGCCCGCAGGCTGGATAGCGTACCGCCATAACGTCCTATGGGGGTTCGGATTCCATCACAGATAAATGCATGGGTCATGATTGCTCTCTCTAATCCAAAATAGGCTGGCTGATGCGATGGGAGTGACCGCGGAAAATAGCCACGACTTTGCCGTTCTGGTTGATGATTTCCACGTCGTACAGGCCGGTTTTTTTGCCTTGATGCCGAACAGAAGCGGTGGCGGTCAGTTGATCACCAACCAATGCCGGACAGATGAAGTCAATGTTGCCGCCAGAAGCGACTGCTGCCAATCCTTCACTATTGCAGGCGTAGGCGAAAGCGGTATCCGCCAGACTGAACAGAATGCCACCGTGACAACTTTGATGACCATTGAGCATGTTGGGCATGATTTTCATGCTGAGTCGGGCGAATCCGACATCAATATGCTCAATATGCATTCCCATTGTTTGGGCGCAGGCATCTTGAGCGTACATGATTTCAACGTGGTGGCGAGCCAATTGACTTGCGGCATTATTTTGCATGGGTATCCCCTTTTTTGTGGTTCTTGGCCAGTGGGAAGAGTAATTGGGTATGCCCCGCCGCCAGCTGGCGCAGCAAGGGAGCTGGACGGTAACGGGGTTCCCCATAGAATTTCTGCAAATTTTCCAGTGTGCTGAGAATATGTTTCCAACCCAGTTGCCCACCCCATGCCAGTGGGCCGATGGGATAATTCACCCCGTGGCACATCGCCAGATCGATATCTTCAGCACAGGCGATCCCTTTGTTGATGGCATCCAGTGCTTCGTTACACAGCATGACGACGGTACGCATCGTTAGCAGGGCAGGGTAATCCGGCAGGTAAATCACTTGCTTGCCAAGAGATTGCAGAAAGCCTATCACTTTTGCGGTTTGTTGCGGCGTATTCTGGCAAGCAGCACTGAGTGTAATAATGGAAGCCGATTGGTGATTGGCAGAAAGATCAAATTGCATTACGGGTGCTCTGACTTCGTCAGCAATCTGGGAGCAGGTTCTTCCCTTGGTCAGCACCAAGAGTACGTCATCAATCTGTAAAGTCGGGGAGTGGAATCGGTCATTTTTGCTTTCTTCGAAGATGATTCCGTATTGCTGCAATTCTGGTTTCTGTAGCAAGGCAACGAAATGAGGTAAGGCTGCCCAATTCCCTGTTGCTTTGATCCGCATCGGCTGTTTTTGGGTTTTGCTCTGTTTCGGTTCTATTTTGGGTTGTGGCTGAGTATCTTTTTTCTTTACGTCATAGACGTAGAAACCGCGACCACGTTTGCGTCCGAGATGATCGGCATCCACCAGCTCTTTCTGCTGCAATGAAGGCTGAAAGCGAGGATCGCCGTGGAAAGCATGGAACAGGGATTCAGTCACGGTGTAGTTAACGTCATGGCCGATCAAATCCATCAGTTGTAATGGACCCATCGCAAAACCACCAGATTCTTTGAGGATTGCATCCAGCGTGGCGGGAGTTGCAATCTGCTCTTCCAGTGCACGCAAGGCTTCTGCATAGAATGGACGGGCGATGCGATTGACGATAAATCCCGGTGTAGAACGGCAAATCACCGGCTGTTTTTTCCAGTCGGTCACGAGGGTTTTTAGCGTTGCCACCGTTCGGGGGGATGTTTCCAGACCTTGTACGATTTCCACCAGCCTCATCAGGGGAGCTGGATTGAAAAAATGTAGTCCAACCATGCGCTGTGGCATAGACAGGACACGGGCAATGGCAGTAATCGACAATGATGAGGTGTTGCTGGCAAACAGGGTTTGGTTTGAACAAATGGATTCCAGTTGCTGGAAGAGATTTTGTTTAGCTTCCAATTGCTCAACAATCGCCTCAATTACCAGCCCACACGATGCCAGTGCATGTAATGAATTGACTTGGGTGATGCGCTGTAACAGGGCTTCTGTTGTGCCGGCTTCTGCTTTGCCTGCTTTCACACGTTGATGCAGGCGGGTGCGTAGATTATCCAGTGCCTGACTTACGGCTTCGCTATTGACATCAAACAGCAGGACGGAATGTCCTGCTTGAGCCGCGACCTGAGCAATGCCGATACCCATTGTTCCCGCCCCAATAACGGCTATGGGACCGTAGAGCAGAGGCGTGGTCATGATTATTTCCCCTTGAACGTTGGCTGGCGTTTTTCCATGAATGTACTGATACCCTCACGGAAATCTTCACTGTGTCCGCAACGACGTTGTAAATCACGTTCGAGATCAAGCTGTTGATCCAGCGTATTGGATACTGCGGCATAAGTCGCTTGCTTGGTGCAGCCAAGTGCTACGGTGGGTTGGGTGGCAAGGTGTCGGGCGAGTTCCTGTGTTTTATCTTCCAACTCTTCGGGTTTGACGACTTGCCAGATCATGCCCCAATCCAGTGCTTGCTCAGCGCTGATTTTTTCTCCCAATAATGCCATTCCCATGGCGCGTGCTTGCCCAATTTTATGGGGCAGGAACCAGCTACCGCCGGAATCTGGTGTCAGGCCAATGCGGCAGAAAGCCTGAATGAAGCTGGCTGTGCGGGATGCGATGACAATGTCACAAGCCAGGGCAAGGGAGACACCAGCACCTGCGGCTACACCGTTGATGGCGCAGATAATGGGTTTGGGCAGGGAAGTCATGCGCCGGATCAGCGGATTATAGTAGCGTTCAACGGATTGACCGAGGTCGGGGATATCACCATTAGAGATGATGGAATTGCGATCACTTAAATCTTGCCCGGAACAGAAGCCGCGTCCGGTTCCTGTGAGCAGGACACAGCGCACGGATTCATCCTGTTCAGCAATGTCCATTGCCTTGCTTAGTTGTTGATGTAGTTCCTCGTTAAAGCTATTGAGGCATTCTGGACGGTTGAGAGTAATACTCAGGACACCTGTGTTTATATCAGTGAGTACTATTGGCATGTTTTCCATCTATCAATATCCTTTGAAAATTGGTTGACGTTTTTCCAGAAAGGCAGTGATGCCTTCCTGCCGATCGGTTGTTCCCGCCAAAGCAACAAAGTGTTGGCGTTCGGCGAGCAACCCTTGTGACAGGCTCGTTTCTTGTGCGACTTTGAGGGAGGCTTTGGCTGCCCGCAGTGCCAGAGGGGAAAACTCACTGATGCGTTGTGCGATCTGCTCTGCACGTTCTAACGTCAGGGCATCAGTGCACACTTCGCTGACCAGCCCCGCTTCTTGGGCTTGATGGGAACCGATAGCTTCTCCGGTTAGTACCATCTGGTAAGCAAGCGCTTTGCCAACACTGCGAATGAGTCGTTGTGTTCCCCCCGCCCCCGGTATCAGCCCTAAGGTAATTTCTGGCAGACCGAAACGGGCGTTTTCTCCACAAATCACTAAATCACAAGCCAATGCCAGTTCGCAGCCAGCCCCAAGCGCGTAGCCATTGACGGCAGAGATCAAAGGCTTGCTGATATGGTGTAAACGTTGCCAGAGTTGCGGACGGAGATCAGTGATAGCTGTAGCAACGCTTTGTTTCTGTAGTTCTTTCAGGTCTGCGCCGGCAGCAAAACAGCGCATTGATCCCGTAATAACAATCGCTCCTGTGCCGTTATCTGCATCTGCCAGTTCCAATTGCTGTACAAGTTGTTCGAGGCAGTCATTGCTGAGAGCGTTGCGTACTTCTGGTCGGTTGAGGGTCAGTGTGCGCACTCTTTGCTGCTGGTGGCATAAAATCCACTCCTGATTCATGGCGGCTCCTCGCTATCTGTGTTGGATTCCTGTTAGATATCGCTGCTAGACATCAAAATCGACAATCACGCCATCGCCTTTCGGCCATGATTGGCAACTTAAAATATAACCAGCAGCCAATTGATCGGGTTCGAGGCTGTAGTTTACTCTCATGTCCACTTCGCCGGATTTAAGTTGGCATTTGCAGGTAGCGCACACTCCTCCTTTGCAGGCGTAGGGCAAATCTGCGCCCTGACGTAATGCGGCATCTAGGATGCTGTCGTCTTTGGCGTTCATGACAATGTGGAGGGTGCGGCCATCCAAATGGATCTCTACGCGGGTTTCACTGCGCTCTGCGAGATTGGCAGGGCGGGAATTCGTCGTAGCTTTGTGGGTGCGTCCGGTATTGAAACGTTCACTATGGATGCGCTCAGTAGGTATTCCCGCCTGCTCCAGCGCAGAATGGGCATCATCCAACATAGTTTCAGGGCCACAGAGAAAAGCATGGTCAAACTGAGAAAAATTAAGCAGAGTTTTGCCGATGCGGTGCAGGTGTTCAGTATCAATGCGTCCGTTAAACAGTGGGCTATCGGTGGTTTCCTGACTGAACAGGTACAGCACCTGAAAACGGGTCAGGTAGCGATTTTTGAGATCGGCTAACGCCTCTTTGAACATGACGGAGCGGCTGGTGCGATTACCATAGATCAGGGTGAAGGTACTATTCGGTTCCAATGCCAGCGTACTTTTGATGATAGATAGAATGGGGGTGATACCCGAACCGGCGGCAATGGACAAATAATGTCCCTGTTGGTCTGTATTGGGGCGATGGCCAAAACTGCCTTGTGGCTGCATGACTTCCAGCTTATCCCCGACTTTTAATTGCTGGTTGATGAAGGTCGAAAAACGGCCTTGATAAATGGCTTTGACGCCAATTTGTAATACGCCATCCAGCGGTGAGCTACAGATGGAGTAGCAGCGGCGTAGTTCTTCATTACCCACTTTTGCCTTGAGTGTCAGGTGCTGGCCCGGGTGATAGCAGAAATATTTTTTCAGCTCATTGGGAATATGCAGGGTAACGGTGACGGCATCAGGTGTTTCCCGTTCGATGGCGGCAATGCTTAGATGGTGAAAGCTATGGCGGTGAAACATCTTCTACTCCCTTGTTAAATCCCTCGTTAAATGCATTTGAAATAATCAAATGGTTCCAAACAATCTCGACAGCGATAAAGGGCTTTACAGGCAGTGGAACCAAATTCGCTGATTTTTTCTGTTTCATGACTGCCACAATACGGGCAGGTGATGGGTTCCATGTTCGCCATTTTTTCACAAATCAACCCCTGAGGTGGTGCAATACCGGATTCTCGCAGGCGTTGTCTGGCATCGGTCTTTATCCAGTCGGTTGTCCACGCAGGAGCCAGACTCACTTCGATATACACCGGAGAAAAACCTGCTTGTGCCAGTGTTTCCTGAATGGCTTCGATTAGATATTCCGTTGCAGGACAGCCGGAATATGTCGGGGTAAATGTCACCCGCCAACCATTTTGTAACGGTGTGACAGCCCGTATCATGCCAAGATCGGTAATGGAGAGCGCAGGAAGTTCTGGATCGGCAATTTGGTGCAGGCATTGCCAGATTTGGTGAATTTCCGGCGGCTGAATCTCTGAATAAAAGTGTGTATTGCATTGCTGTTCCATGATTTCCTCCCGTTGCTATCCGTTCTGCCATCCGTTTTTGCTATTTATTTTTACTATCCATTTTTACTACCAGTTACAGTCGGGATAGGTGTGTTGCAGGTACTGCATTTCTGCCAATATGTATCCTAAATGTTCTGTATGCAGTCCTTGCTTTCCGCCTTGTCGATAAGGTGTCTCCTGTGGCATTTCTAACGTGGCTTCGGCGAACGTTTCCTTGATGATTTGCTGCCACGGTTCATGCAAGGTACTGGGATCAACGGCAATACCTTCTTCTGCCAGTTGCTGCTCTATTTCGTCGTAATGGAATAGTTCGCCGGTAAAGCGCCACAGTTGGTTGATGGACTGCTGGATTTTTTCATGGCTCAGTTCTGTTCCATCTCCCAATCTAATCATCCAACCCCGGCTGAATCGCAGGTGATATTCCACTTCTTTTAATGATTTGGCACTGATGGCTGCCAATTGGGGATCACGGCTTTGTCCCAGAACTTGATGCAGCAGGACGTGATAGGCATCGATAAAAAACTGGCGTACCAATGTGTCGTTAAAGCCGCCATTGGGTTGTTCCACCAGCAGCAGATTGAAGAATTCACGCTCATCGCGCTCAAATGCCAAATGATCTTCATTCAGCCCGTTTCCTGAAAGGGTAGCTGCATAACTGAGGAAATGGCGTGCTTGTCCCAGTAGATCGAGGCCAATATTGGACAGGGCGAGATCTATTTCCAGCTCTGGTGCATGTCCACACCACTCGCACAGGCGTTGTGCCAGAATCAGTGGGGTATCTCCCTGACGAAGTACGTATTTGAATAGAGCATGCTTGGGTGATGAGACGCTGTGTATATTCATATTCCCGTCTCCTACATATTCTTGATGCCATCAGGAATGGCGTAGAAAGTCGGATGGCGGTAAATTTTGTCTTCTGAGGGTTCGAAAAAAGCACCGCGTTCTTCCGGTTGTGAAGCCACCAGATGGATGGATTGTACGACCCAGATCGAGCAGCCTTCATTGCGCCGGGTGTAGGCATCGCGTGCGTTCTCCAATGCCATTTGATCATCTGCCGCGTGGAGGCTGCCAACATGGCGGTGCGCCAATCCCTGTTTACTGCGGACGAAGACTTCATACAAAGGCCAATCGGTATCGTTCATTAGATTCACTCCCTTCGATACTGTTTATACCCTTCGTCTTTCAAGTTGCCTCTTTGTTGGCTGCGCTCACTCACCCCGGTCACATAGTTATCTATGCTCCCGGGGATTCGTTCCCTTGCCGCCGCGATGCATCTTGAAATCCATTGGGTATAGATAAAGCAAGAAATTAAGCAACACGATTTTTAGCGGCTATTTTCTTGGCGTGAACAGAAGCCGCTTCACGTACCCAACTCCCGTTTTCCCAAGCCCGGCGTTTGGCTTCCAGACGTTCGTGATTGCATATCCCCTGTCCTTTCAGCACTTGATAGAATTCGTCCCAGTTGATTTCACTAAAACGGTAATGCCCTGTTGCTTCATCCCAAGCCAGATCAGGATCGGGAGCTGTCATGCCCAGGGCTTCCAACTGAGGCACGGTGTTGTCGATGAATTTTTGCCGCAGTTCATCATTGCTGAATCGCTTGATTTTCCATGCCATGCTCTGGGCGCTGTTGGGAGAATCACTGTCATTGGGGCCAAACATCATCAATGTCGGCCACCAAAAACGATTAATGGCATCTTGTAACATAGCTCGTTGGGCTTCGCTGCCATTCGCCAGCACTGTGACTGCCTCATAACCTTGCCGCTGGTGGAAACTTTCTTCCTTGCAGATTTTCACCATTGCGCGGGCGTAAGGGCCATAAGAAGCGCGGCACAAAGCCACCTGATTGACAATTGCCGCGCCATCCACCAACCAGCCAATCACACCAACATCTGCCCAACTGAGGGTGGGATAGTTAAAGATCGAAGAATATTTCATCTTGCCATCCAACAGTTTTTGGTAGATGTCCTGACGGGAACAGCCCAGAGTTTCGGCGGCGCTATAGAGATACAGCCCGTGCCCTGCCTCATCTTGTACTTTCGCCAGCAATACGGCTTTACGGCGCAATGTCGGGGCGCGGGTGATCCAATTGGCTTCCGGTAACATGCCGACGACTTCTGAGTGTGCGTGTTGACCGATCTGGCGTATCAGATTTTGGCGATAGGCTTCAGGCATCCAGTCTTTGGCCTCAATCGAAAGGTCTGCTGCTATTTTTGCTTCAAAGCTTTTTGCCTCAAAGCTCGCCTGAAGTGGATCTGTTGTCATATGCGACTCCGTTGTGATTCTTATTTTTTGATATGAAGCATAAAAGCGAATCACTTTTGTAACTACAAATCTACAAACCAGTAACAAAAATATCAAACATAAAATTTGTATATTTGTTGTTCATATCACAGTATTGATTTTTATTTCTTATAAAACAAAAGATTAATTATTTTTATTGTATGGCGGTAAAAATATTAATAAGTGACTTAGTACAAATGTTTTTATTTTGTTAATTTCATGAGTGGTTTTGTCAATCATGTATGTGATACAAAAATAGTATGCTGTTACTTAATGATTGTTTCATTAGTTAAATCGGTGGAGAAAAAAATGCAATATTTAATGAGTTACATTTGTGGTGCTTGGGTTTATGGGCAAGGCAACACCAGAACCATCCATCATGCAGTAAGCGGTGAAGCTTTGTATCAGGTATCTTCGGAAGGTTTGCCGTTAACAGAAAGTTTAGAGTATGCCCGTGAAAAAGGCGGAAAGGCGCTGGCTGCGATGACGTTCCAGCAACGTGCACAAATGATGAAAGCGGTTGCAAAACACCTGCTTGCCAACAAAGAAGCACTGTATGCCATTTCCACAGAAACTGGCGCAACCCGTGCCGATGGTTGGGTGGATATTGAGGGAGGAGTGGCGACACTTTTCTCTTATGCTGGATTGGCCGGGCGTGAATTGCCGGATGATACCCTGTGGCCGGAAGATGAGATGATCCCGCTGTCTAAACAGTCTCAGTTTGTGGCTCGTCATGTACTGACTTCCCGTCCTAGTGTTGCTCTGCATATCAATGCGTTTAATTTTCCTTGTTGGGGGATGTTGGAAAAATTGGCACCAACGTGGATGGCAGGTATGCCGGCGATTATCAAACCTGCTACGGCATCCGCCCAATTGACACAGGCGATGGTGAAAATGATCATCGACAGTGGTTTGGTGCCGGAAGGGGCATTGCAATTGATCTGCGGTGGCATTGGCGATCTGTTTGATCATCTCGATTATCAGGATGCCGTGACGTTCACTGGCTCGGCACAAACGGGGCAGACATTGCGTGCTCATCCCCGACTGATAGAAAAATCCATTCCCTTCACGATGGAAGCGGATTCCCTCAACTGCTGCATTTTAGGTGAGGATGTTACGCCTGATATGCCGGAATTTGGAGTATTCATCAAGGAAGTTGTCCGCGAAATGACGGTAAAGGCTGGTCAGAAATGTACGGCTATCCGGCGTATTATTGTACCTGCTAGTCAGATGGAAACAGTCAAACAAGCGCTGCTCAAACGGTTGGCTGGTGTGACAGTCGGTGATCCCATGTTGCCGGAAGTGCGTATGGGAGCGTTGATTAATCTGGAGCAGCGAGATGAGGTACAGGCGAGAGTCAACGAATTGCGCAATAGCGGTTGTGAGGTTTTGTGTGGCGGTTCATTGGATAAATTAGTGCTGACAGGTAGTAGCAACAGTAATGGGGCATTCTACCCACCGACGTTGCTCTATTGTACTGATCCAATGACAAATCAGGTAGCACACAACACGGAGGCTTTTGGGCCGGTTTCTACGTTAATGGCGTATCAGGATACCGAGCAGGCGATGGCATTGGCGCTGATGGGGCAAGGTAGTTTGGTGGGCTCATTGGTGACGGCAGATGAGCAGATTGCTGTACAGGTGATCCGTGCGACAGCGTGTGCACACGGGCGTATGTTGGTGTTGGATGACGTGGCTTCTGCGGAATCCACAGGACACGGTTCTCCGCTGCCCATGCTGGTACATGGTGGACCGGGGCGTGCTGGTGGTGGAGAAGAGTTGGGTGGTTTACGTGCCGTGAAACATTATATGCAGCGCACCGCGATTCAAGGCAGCCCAAGTATGCTGGCAGCGATTGGTCGTGAGTGGGTTCGTGGTGCGAAAGTGAAGGAAGAGGCGATACATCCATTCCGCAAGTATTTTGAGCAGCTCGAAATTGGTGAAAGTTTGCTGACCGCTCGCCGGACAGTGACGGAAGCGGATATTGTGAATTTCGCTTGCCTGAGCGGAGATCATTTTTATGCCCACATGGATAAAATTGGTGCGGCTGAGTCCCTGTTTGGTGAGTGTGTGGCACACGGCTATTTTGTTGTATCGGCTGCTGCGGGCTTGTTTGTTGATGATGCGGTGGGACCAGTGCTTGCCAACTACGGTATGGAAAATCTGCGTTTCATTGAGCCGGTCAAAATCGGCGATACTATTCAGGTTCGTTTGACCTGCAAGAAGAAGATCAAGAAAGTCCAGAAAACCCCGGAAGATAAGCCACATGGTGTCGTAATGTGGGATGTGCAGGTATTGAATCAGGAGCAACAGCCTGTGGCGCTTTATAGCATTCTGACACTGGTTGAACGGCAGTTGGGCGATTTTTCGGCTTCTGTGTAGGAATATTTGAAAATAAGAACGCAGGAAATAAGTTAATCTGATTCATTAAACCAAGCGAATGGAAGAGCCTGAGGGGATTTGTCAATGATAATGAAGCGCCTCAGGCTTTTTTCTAAAGTTTAAATTCAGGCTGAATGTGATCGGCAGCATATGTGAGTTGTAATTTTTGAAATAATTCTGTCAATGTTGCTATCAAATACATGCTGAATTTCTCTTTTGCCAAAGTACGTACAAATACATCATTTGGCAAAAAGCGTTTCATTTCCTCAATAAACGCATCGCTGGCAATGATATCAGGTAAGGATTGGAGACGTTTATCCAATAAGTTTGCAAAATCTGTCAGTTTGTAGTCAGCAACTTTTTTCTTCACCAAATCAACATTGAGTTTCGCACCTTGTTGCTGCAACCAGACGAGATCCCAAATGTCACGATGGCGTACACGCTTTTCTGTAGCAGGTAGAGAAATTAATTTGTCTGCCATGATTTCATCAAGAGTTTCTGTATAGATTAACGTGTCATCATAACCATCAGGCAGAAAATCATAGTTATGGTGTAGTGGTAGAATATTTCGGGTATAGGCAGGAATATTGGCAACTTCAATTTTAATCCGTTGCTTGGGTAAGTCCTTGCGACCGGGGAAGGTGATAATGGAAATTTGCCACTTACTGATTTTAAGTGCAGCATATTCAGGCTCTTGTTTGAGTATTTCTGGCTCTTTTACTGTTACTTTCAGGTCATATCGCGTACCGATGTAATCTTCGATACATTGTTTCATTGCGGACAATTGGCTGGACGAAAAATCTTTCCCACCAGCAAAATCTAGGTCTTCGCTAAAACGATTGCCGCCATAGCATAGACGTAAGGAGGTTCCCCCTTGAAATACAAGGGTGTCCAGTAAACCAGCTTGGTCAAGACAGAATAAAATATCATAGTGGAGAAGCTCTTTTTCAATAACTGGCTGCATGTGTGAAATATGAGTATTTTTTTGCATAGCCTGTTTAACGAGCTGCACAAAATCAGATCTTTCAATCTTCATAGATAATATTCTCTTCGACTAAATGTGTGTTTCTACCAACTCTTTTTAGATCACGGTAAGCAGCCTGTTTGTTCGCCAAACGGAGTGGTCTGCCGACAATATGAATATGGTTAATAATGTCTGATACTGATCTTTTGGTGTGGGTAAATTCAATCATACCAAAAGGAGTTTGATATTCGCCTTTGCGGCCAGTGGTCATCACTGTTAATCGATCAATTGGGATTTGTGAGATGGCACCATATTCAGATAGCGCGGATTCTAAACTGACGTAATTGTATTCACCACGCCGCATCGCTTTGGCAATCAATTCCAATGTGTAGAGTCCTTTATGGTGGGACAAGGCAAACACGTAAATTCCTTTACAGGCACGTAACAGTACCCCTTGTTTAATAAGACGGCTTAATCCGGCTTCAAAAGCGCGCTTGCTGTCTTCTGAAAACAGTTTGGCGAGATCTTTACTAGTAAAAACGTAGCGACCTTGTTGATCGAACTTATTTAAACGTTGAATGGCTGTAATCTGATTCATTTAAGTGGGCGCTTATATCACTTTTAAATGTTGTTTATGTATACATAATAGCGTCACATTAAGTAGACGTAAACCACATAGAAAAATGGGGTATATGTTCACTTGCTGTCTATCTTAAAAGTAAGAATACAGGAAATGAGTTAATCTGATTCATTAAACCAAGCGAATGGATGAGCCTGAGGGGATTTGTCAATGATAATGAAGCGCCTCAGGCTTTTTTCTAAAGTTTAAATTCAGGCTGAATGTTATCTCGCAAAAATAGACATTATAGATGAAGAACAAGACCTTGAATTCATGACCCTAATATTTTCTGAATGCATGTTATTTACCATTTAAGCTGCGCTCTTTTATTTCAACTGGCAACTTTCTCGTAAAATGCGCATTATACGGTATCTGCTCCGCTGCGATTGGGGTTAATGCGGATCATACGTTGTTCCAGCGGGGGATCTGTTTGACGGAATGTACCGGAAATGCGGTAAAACAACGGCGGGATTTCAAACTTTGACTCTGCACCTACCGGATAAGGTAGTGCGCCGAATTTATGGGCTGCGGTGAGTACTTTCTCTGCGATAGGTTCGTGAAATTCTACTAATAATACTTTTGATTGGGCATTGGCGAGAAAGGCGTGTTTTACCTGTGGCACCTCTCCCTGATTCAAACGAGTGACCAGTTCGTCATTCACTTCTGCTTGTACTGCGTGCATAACTGGTGCGAATACCATACCACGCAAGGCATCCATTGCCTGATAACCTTGTATCTGGCAGCCACCGGAATACATGTTGTGGCGTAGGTTATCAATGATTGCCTGTTTTCCGACTATTATCCCAACGTCTTGTGGTCCCAATAATTTGAAGCAAGAGAATGTGGAAAGTGTTGCACCGTACTGACAACCAATTTGTGCCACTTTCATAGCGGCATAGTTGTCGTCTATCAACGAAGGGATGTCATGTTGATTTAGTGTATCGATAACTTCTTGCAAGGAATAACGGTCAGATATCTTCTGGCGTGTATGCTGAACAAGGCTGGCGGTTGGTTGGTATTGCTGGATGGCAGCCACAATTTGTTCTGTGTGGTTGAAATCCGCCTGAACGATACGAAGCCCCATTTGTTCAATTGATGCTTTGGTCGTGGGGTAAATTGGCGCGTTATGCACAAGCAATATTGAATTGGGATTGACTAAGGCAGCCAGTCCCGCGCGCAATGCACCTGTTCCCGCTCCATTGACAAAGGCCGCATTTTCAGCGCCAAAAAACTCCGCAATCATCGACAGCAATAGCGCGGCACCGTTAGGGTCAATGCTGACGGGTTTTTCGATCATGCCTCCGAAGCTCATCGGGCCAATCGCCTTGGTCGCCAGATAGCCGATCAGTGCGGTGAGCATGACCAAAAGCCTTTTTACCTGCTTTTACATGGGTAATAATCTCTTCATCAGACAGGATTTTCCCCGGCATGCTGATAGTGGCACATTGATCTAATCCGATAAGAGCAATTGCGATTGCCAAAGCACCTCCCCCACCGGTATTGCATGCGCCAAGATAGTAATCTGCTTCGCCATTTTTTATTGCCAAACGGCCGGATCATGCGGTAAATCCACTATAGCGAAAATAACATTATTTAATGATGGAATAATATTATCTGTGATACCTCTTCTGAGGGACTATTTAGAATAGCCACTATTTTTCCAATTTCCTTGACTGTCATAAATGCCTTCAAGTTTTGGCGAGCCAGACTGAATACCTGAAACGAGGGCAACATCACTGCGTGTTATGAAAATCTGAGGCCGGAAGCACATAAGCACTGGGCTGCCAATAGGATGGGTGCCTGATAGCGGGAGGTGGTAATCAATACAGGGTTCACCCAAACGCAGTATGCGCACTTTTTTAGGAGAGATGGCGCGTTCAGGAAAAACCAACGCATGTTTCATATGTCCGCGTTTATAGGAGCCGCCACCATAGCAGTAACTGTTGCCATCATGGTGATGAGAAACCTCGGTGAGATAGGCCATCGCAATACATTCCGGCTCCTGACCACTGACATTGGCAGGGACGGTACCGGTCAAGGCATGACCCGGTTCTAAGTGGGTGGCACCATATTTGGCCAGTAATGGTATGGTGCTACAACTTGAGGCTGCCGGCGCATTGATTTGTGAAAGTTTAATACCGAGTTGTTCAAGCCGGTTCCGCGCACGAATGAGAGTTAGTAAATTGGTCGTGGGTAAGGTTGTCTGATACCGAGAGTCCCATGATAGGCAGGGAAAATGAGTCAGTCCGCTCAATTTGATACCAGGCATGAGCTTTAAAGCATCCACGACGGTATCGAGTTCACTAAAGGTGATTCCTGCTTCTTGGCCGGGAAAGGTAATATCTCGTTTATCAAATACTTTCAGCATGATGGGCTGAATTCGCCCCAATTTCTCCGCCATATCCGAAATGGCTTGTGCTTTTTCAAGGGAGAATACAGTAATGATACTCGGATTATGCTTGAGCATAGTTTCTATTAAATGGGTTGGTGTCTGCACCAAGTGGCCTATGTGGCACAGCGGTATATCATGCTGACTCAGGCTATAGGCTTCCCTGAAATCGACAGCCACAACGCCGCGATAACCGAGTTCAATTAGTTTCTTGGTCAGCCAGGGATTACGCCCAATTTGTTTGGTCATCAAATAGAGTTCAATGCCATATTGCTCTGCAACTTGCAGCAAGAGACGGCCATTGTCTAAAACCTGATCTACATCAATGACGTAAGTATCTGGCAAGATTGCACCTTGATGCCAAAGATTTTTTGCAACTTCAATCAATTTGGGGTTCTGTTTTGTTAATGCCTCAATAAACATAGGGTGCTCTTTATGTCTGCAAAGCAGCAAAGCTGTGTGAAAATCGAAATTTTTTACACAGGTAAATCTTCATTTTTTTAAATATTCATATAGGAATCAAAAGCTAATCTCTTTCGAATGAAAGCATTAAACCATATAAATTTGCTAACAGATAGCCTTCTTCATTGGGATGTAGTGCCACTGTAAATTTTCTGATTAGAGAGCGATGAACTGTAATTAATTGATTGTAATATTCAGATTGCTCGAGTTTTACCAATATGTCTTTATCCAGCGGGGAAACTCTTTCGCCCCGGCGTGAGCGCATGAAAGCACTTGCCATATGGGTAAGTACCATTTCACCTTGTGGATGACAGACAGGAATAAGCCAGATATCTACGATAACATGCTGGAAGTTTTGCATGTTATCGTAGATATCTTGATCTATAACGCCACCCTGTAGCAGGATAGTTAGCCGTTGTTCTATCATTGCTTTTTGATATACGTAGGTGTTAATAAACCGTTTATTTTGGCTGATCGAGTTTCAATAAACGGGTTCGATGGTACCTGCTACTACATTTTGTTGATGGGTCAGCAATAGATCCCGGTCAACCATAGTATGCAGGAGTTGCTGGATGGGGATATTATCCTTGCGGGCAAGAATAACGGCTTCAGAAGCCTTGATAAAACATTCGCTGTCGTCGGGGAGTTGTGTCATCAGGCCTTGTGCTATCAGTTTATGGCCTTGCCCAACATTCCAGATGGCCGCATCAATGTGGCCTTTTATGATTTGATTTAGGCACTCATGATAGGAAACCTCGACCAATTCAATATCTTTTCCAGCAACGTATTGATTTGTCATTATTTTTTGGTCTGCTGAGGTGCTATCTAATCCAACGCGGCGAATGGATTCCATTTCGCCATGACGAAAGATTAACCTATGCCTGTCGGTATAACTTTGTGTCTCTAGTGAAAGCGCAATATATAGATCTTTGTTTTCTGGGGGTTGCTCTGCAGCAAGCCTTGACGTTACTGCTAAATCGTAGACGCCGTTCAGCAAACACTCAATGCGGATATCCGAGCCACGCATATGTGCAAAGTAAAAAGGAACACCTGCACACAATGTTTTTAAACCACTTGCCAGCCCTTCATAAGCACGGGTGTAGGGGAGCGGCATCGCACAAACCACATTGCCAATATCGGCATACTCCAGGAGCAATTTGTGGTTTATCTGTGCAAGCAAGCTACCATTACGACCACGACGCTTAATTCCAACCGCTTGTGCCTGCTCGAGAGATTTTAATGCGGCTTGCATCAAACCCACGGACAATCCACATTCTTTAGACAGTAATTCTATGGTTTTCAGGCGATTGCCGCATTTCTCAGAGAGGAGATAGCGAGCCAAAAATGACTGTGCGATCCCCTCTTTCTTAATGAATGTTTGACTCATCATTGCAAGTTTTTATCTATTCTCTTTTATCTTCATAAATTTGAACATAAATCGCAATAAGCGAATTAAAGAAAGGGGATTAGTATCACAATTGCGAAAAAAATGAAAATTTAAAAAATAATAAAGTCTAATATTATCAATATCTTGAAGATATATTTTGATTTTTCATTGAAGATATAAAAACCGCCATTATGGAAAAATATAGGGAATATAGAGGAATTATTTCTGATTTATATCTATATTTTCAGCCATTTATATATAACCAATAGATAAAAACATGTTAGTTTCATGTGCGATTATAACTTTTGTTATTTTATGTTTTCTTTAATGAAGGGAGTAGGATTAATAACCCTAATTCTCTCGTGTTATATAGGAGAACATTTTGTTTAGGTGGAAAAAATAACCAAATCGCGGAGAAATATTGACGAGTGATCTCAGAAGTAAAGGAATAGAGATTATACCCTTCATCTTTCAAGTTGCCTCTTTGTTGGCTACGCTCGCTCACCCCAGTCTTAATTCTATTATTTACGCTCTTAATAAGATTAACAAAAAAGTGAGAAATTTATCTGGAGTGGTGAAAAATATTAACATTTATGTAGCGGAGGAAACAGAAAGAACTGAAGTTAGATGGCTGAAAATAGAAGACAAAAAGACTTATAATGAATTGATTTCGAAAAGAGTATGGGTTGAAAGTCCATGTCTTCATATAAATGATAAGCAAATTACGCAAGTGAATAAAGTTAAGTCTCTCCCACATTCTTTCTGGGGAAGCAGTGGGCTTAGAAATACAAGTCACTCGGGTCAAGTTGGAGTGAATGTGTCTGGTGTCTCCGATCAACTTCATCAGGAGTCCATATCAGGGAAAAGGAAATTATTGGAATCTAATCCCGAATGTTCAACTAGGGTTATTGCTTCTATCGTACATGAAATTGGGCATATACTTCATGCACAGCGCATTGAATCAGAAAGAAAATTTTGGTGTGCTAGAAGGACGGATGAGCAAGGGGAATATACTATCCCAGCAATGATTGTTGAACAGGTGAGTGATTATGCTATACAGAAAAATAATTCGAATGAATTTGTTGCAGAAGTTTTTACTGGATTACCACATAATTGGAGTCCCTAATCTCTTGATTTTATATCCCGTTAGTAAAAAAGTATTTTATTGGATTAATAGGGATGATTGTTTTCGAAAATTTACGGTCAGTTTGGGGGATGTTAATGAGCGGGGGAAAACTCATATGATAGGAATAAATTATGATAGGAATAAATCGAAACGAAAAATGGCGATAATTTCTATCGCCATTTTTCACGCTGAATCAAACTTGCAATTAAGCGGCTTTGACGTTTTGTGCCAGCCAATCAGCTACACGTTGCTTCTGTTCATTGGTGAGCCACATACCCAGTTTAGTACGGCGCCAGATAGCATCATCTAACTGTGTTACCCATTCGTGCTCAACTAAATAACGCAATTCAGCTTCATACAAACCATGACCGAAAAATTCGCCAAGATCAGTCAGTGCTTCAGCGCTTTTCAGGATGATTTGGCTGTTGCTGCCGTAAGTACGGGCATAACGCTGTGCCACACCTTCTGGTAACCAGTTGTGACGTTGACGCAGAAGACGCGCATAACCATCGCGATCGCAGCCTTCCAGCTCACCACCCGGTAATTTGCAATTTTTCGTCCATGCCTGACCCGCGTTGGGGTAGTACTGTGCCAGTTTATCTACAGCGTGTTCAGCCAATTTACGATAAGTTGTCAGCTTGCCACCGAATACGGATAGTAATGGCATCTGACCTTGCTCATCCCGCACATCCAGAGTGTAATCACGGGTAATCGCTTGTGGTGAATCGGATTCATCATCACACAAAGGGCGGACGCCAGAGTAAGTCCAGACAATATCATCGCGAACAAGTTGTTTCTTGAAGTGGTCGTTATAGACTTTCAGCAAATAGTCGATCTCTTTATCGTCAATTTTGACTTCTTTTGGATCGCCTTTGTATTCAACATCCGTCGTACCGATGATCGAGAATTCGTCATTCCATGGAATAACAAACACGATGCGATGGTCTTCATTTTGCAGAATATAAGCCTGTGGTTCATCGTGAACGCGGGGAACAACAATATGGCTGCCTTTGATCAAGCGGATGCCATAAGGCGATTTCAATTGCAGGCCGTTATCGAAGAAATTTTTCACCCAAGGGCCTGTTGCGTTGACTAAACCTTTTGCGCGCCATGTGTTGGTTTCGCCAGTCTTGAGATCTTTGGCTTCAACTATCCAGTAACCGTCCTCACGCCATGCGCGGGTCACTTGGGTACGAGTACGTACTTCGCCACCGTGTTTTTGAGCTTCCTGTGCGTTCAGAACAACCAGACGCGCATCATCAACCCAACAGTCTGAGTATTCAAAGCCACGAGTGATAGAAGGGTTCAATACTGAGCTTGCACCAAATCTCAACCCTTTACTGCCCGGTAAGCTAACGCGTTTGCCTAAGTTATCGTACAGGAACAGGCCAATGCGGATCATCCAAGCTGGGCGCAGGTGTGGTTGATGTGGTAGACGAAAACGCATCGGGAATGCAATATGGGGAGCCAGTTTTAAAAGCACTTCCCGTTCTGCCAGTGCTTCACTGACCAAACGGAATTCATAATGTTCCAGATAGCGCAAGCCACCGTGGATTAGCTTGGAACTGGCAGATGAAGTTGCGCTGGCCAAGTCTTGACCTTCCAACAGCAGGACAGAAAGTCCCCGGCCAGCAGCATCTGCCGCAATACCAGCGCCGTTAATTCCGCCGCCGATTACAATCAAGTCTTTGGTTTCCATTGCATCCCCTTTGAAATGTTCGAAACAGTTCTTTAATGTTCGTTTTCGCTCAAAGATTGTAATCAAAAATTCATCAGCCGCCAACTATTAACTCAGAAAAAACATATCCACGTGATACAGGTAACAAATCTTGATCATATTCATAAGATTAATAAGGATCTTGTGGGATACAAATTTTGAGAGGAAATATTTATGGAAGGAGTCCCATTTGAAAAGAAGCCCCACCAGAATTTCAGGTGGGGGAATATTACGATGAGATTATTGCGTAAAAAGTGATTAGCACAGTTCCAACTTAACGTTATATTGATCAATGACTTTCTGGACGTTGGGAGGCGGTGTTTTATCCGTGAACAAGAAATCAATCAGGTTCATGTTACCGAGATTAACCATGGCACTGCGGCCAAATTTTGAATGGTCGGCAACCAGCATGACACAGCGGGAGTTTTCGATAATAGCGCGTTTGGTACGGACTTCGTGGTAATCGAATTCCAGTAATGAGCCATCACTATCAATACCACTGATCCCAAGAATGCCGAAATCAAGGCGGAACTGGGAAATAAAATCCAGCGTTGCTTCACCAATAATGCCACCATCACGGGAACGCACTTCACCACCCGCCAAAATTAGCCGGAAATCTTCTTTGCCCATAAACAGTGTTGCGACATTGAGGTTGTTGGTGACAATCCGTAAATCGCGGTGGTTTAGCAGGGCATGCGCCACGGCTTCTGGGGTTGTTCCAATATCGATGAACAGGGTTGCACCGTTTGGAATTTGGGTAGCAACGTGTTGTGCAATGCGAGCTTTTTCATCCGACCACATTATCTTGCGGTCATGATAGGCGGTGTTGACGGAGCTGGATGGCAGCGCGGCACCGCCGTGATGACGCTGGATTTTATTTTTATCAGCCAGATCATTTAAATCACGCCGGATAGTTTGCGGGCTGACATCAAAATGTGCAACCAGCTCTTCAGTGCTGACATAACCTTGAAAGCGCACTAACTCGATTATTGCATCATGTCGCTGAGTTTGCTTCACAACATTCCCCTAATGTTTGCATAGATTATAGTTGCCCAAAATTACCTCTCTATTTCAAGTCGTTATTGCAACATGAAATATATCGGGTGTTTTTTGGAATTTTATTGGTTTTTTTGTTTACGCAAATTATTCAAATTATCCCATAGCCCCATCAATAACCCGATAATTAACCCTGAAATATGGGCGGTATTGGCGATGTTGAGTGAAAATAGATTGAGATAGCCAACCAATAACCAAATGATAGAAATAGCGATTAACCCTCTGGGAGCACTTATTCCACGTTTAGGTGACATTTCACCTGTTAGCCAGACATATCCGATCAGTGCGTAAACCACACCAGACAGCCCCCCGAAATTAGCTCCGCTGAACAATGATTGTGCCCAGCCACTGAAAAATGCTGAGACTATTGTGATTTCAAAAAGTTTGCTGCTGCCAATTTTTTGTTCTACCTGACTGCCGAAATACCACCATAATGCAAGATTAAAGAGGATATGTGTTAGAGAGAAATGTAGCAGGGCTGGGCTGATCCAGCGCCATAATTCCAGATATTGATCACTGTTAGTCGGCCACGCCAGCCAGTTCATGACATCGGGAATGCTTGTCATTGTTATCCAAAGATAAACAAGGATACAGAGCATCGTTATAGTAATTGTCAGCGGCCCAGACTGACTTTTTAGTGTCTTCAAGTTCAGGCTGTTGTGGTACTTGAAGGAGCTGGCTGGTTTGCCAGTTTGCCAACTGGCAGCCTGATAGCGTTCATGGAATGGATCGCGGGTAAAGTGGTGAAGTTCCTGTTCAACCCGGTTTAGTTGGTTGTCATCTTCTAACCAGAGTTCAACGAGTGACGATTCATTGTTGGGCCGCATGATCAAATGAATGTCCTGCGTCGCCATATAATCAATAAAGGCCTGAGCCAGTCGAGGGTTGGATATTGAGGTTACATGGATCATTGCTCGTCTTATCTCTGCCTTAAGTTGAAGTTAATTGCACAGGGATTAATCGTGTATTAGTGCGTTAAAGATTCATTGAGTATGGACAGCGTGAGGATATTCTCTTTGCCATACTTCAAAGCCTCCATTGACACTATAAACGGTCTCAAACCCTATATTGATCAGGTATTGTGCTGCACCCTGGCTGCTATTGCCGTGGTAGCACATCACCATGATCGGTTGGTCAAAATTTGCTTCCTGTAGAAGGCTATTAATTGTTTCATTTGTCAGGTGAAACGCACCTGTTGCGTGTCCAGAACGGAAGCTTTGTGGATCGCGGATATCTACCAAGACTGCGGTTTTGTCGAGCCAGTGTTGGTAAGCCTGTTCAGGGTTTATCGTTTGAAAATGGTCCATAAATACTCAACATAGTTTCTCAAATATTCATTTTCAATATATTAATTTCTTAATAGTCGTCTAGTATGACCTTACCGCCTTCCCAATATTTACATTGGAAAGGCGTGGAAATGTAGATAGAAAATATAGAAACATCAAAACAAGAATGAAAAATCAGTAATATGAATGTTCACCGCGCTGGTGTTCAGTCAGATCTTTCACGCCTTTCAATTCAGGGAACATCTGCAATAACTGTTTTTCAATCCCTTCTTTCAGGGTGACATCGACCATTGAACAGCCGTTACACCCACCACCGAATTGCAGAATGGCGTAACCTTCATCGGTGATTTCCATCAGGCTGACACGGCCACCATGCCCCGCCAACTGTGGATTAATCTGTGACTGTAGGACATATTCAACACGTTCAATAAGTGGGGCATCATCAGCCACTTTACGCATTTTGGCGTTCGGGGCTTTCAGGGTCAGTTGAGAACCTAGTTGATCGGTTACAAAATCAATGACGGCTTCTTCCAGGAAAGGTGCGCTGATTTCATCAACATAGGCGGAGAGTTGGTCGAACTTCAGTTCGGTGTCAGTAGCTTCAACAGCATCCGGTGGGCAATAGGAAACGCCGCATTCAGCCGTCGGAGTTCCGGGATTAATGACAAAAACGCGGATCTGTGTGTCCGGTTCTTGATTTGCCAGTAGTTTGGCAAAATGCGCTTGCGCTGCTTCAGTAATATTAATCATGTCATTTGCTCAATAGTTGACTGTTCTAGTTGGTTATAATACGCCCATTTATAAAGGAACTACAAGGTTCGGCATATTGCCCAAGCCTGTACAGAGCGAGCTCCCGCACGAATTAACAACTGTGAAGCTTCATGCAGCGTGGTGCCTGTGGTGATCACATCATCGAAAATAGCGACATGTTGATCGGCAAAATCGCCCTGTAATTGAAAGGCTCGCTTAAGATTGGTTCTCCTTTGGGCAGCAGATAAGCCCCGCTGTGTGAGTGTAGCACGTGAGCGTTGCAAAAAACCGGGGTGATACGGGCATTGCAGCCAGCGTGAGAGGGGGCGGGCAATGAGTTCAATCTGATCGAACCCACGTTGCCAGCGTTTTCTGTTGTGCAGAGGAATACCCAGTATACGATCCGGCTTATGCCAGCGGCCTTCTCGATAGCCTTGTAACCAATGCAGCAGGAACAAGCGTGCCAGCACTGGCGCGAGTTGCGGAGTACCGTGATACTTATACCGCTTAATAAGCTGGCTTAACGGCGGAGTATAATCTGTAATGGCGATCAGATGTTGCCACAGAGGGGGATTTCTCACGCATCGCCCACAGGGAAGATCGCTGGATTCAGAAGGCAGTGCACAGCGGGGGCAGACCTGTTGCTGCCGCTTTAAGTAATAATGGCAGATGCAGCAGATTCCATGATGGGCAAGATACAAATTTTGATGGCATAGCCAACAGTATCCAACCATTGTTAGCATAGTTTCCTTCCTTGGTGACAAATAAAGTGAGAATAACAATGAATCAGTTGTCTTGGCAGATAATCGGAGATGCACCACGTGATCTTGTGATGCTGCACGGATGGGGATTAAACGCTGAGGTTTGGCGTTCAGTGGAAACGCGATTGGCTTCGCATTTTCGTTTGCATCTGGTGGATTTACCGGGATATGGCCGTAGCCAATTGTATCCGGCAATGTCATTGGCAGATATTGCAGATACGGTATGGCAGCAAGCGCCAGAAAATGCTTTGTGGCTCGGCTGGTCTTTGGGGGGATTAGTGGCCAGTCGGATTACTTTAGATCATCCGACACAAGTTGCGGGTTTGGTCACTGTGGCTTCCTCACCAAAATTTAGTGCTGATGGAGATTGGCCAGGCATTAAGCCAGAGGTTTTGCGTGCATTTGAACGTCAATTGAGTTCGGACTTTCAGAAGACAGTCGAACGTTTTCTGGCTTTGCAGACACTGGGAACAGACAGCGCACGTCAGGATGCCCGTATACTGAAATCAGTGGTACTGAACCAGCCGATGCCGACAGTCGATGTATTGAATGCTGGTTTGAAAATCCTGCGCACTGACGATTTAAGAGAAGAGTTGTCTCGGCTTCAATTACCTTTCCTGCGTCTTTATGGTTACCTTGATGGCTTGGTGCCACGTAAAATTGCTTCGCAGCTTGATAGTGCATTGCCACATACGCATTCCATTATTATGCGTAATGCGGCTCATGCACCTTTTATTTCCCATCCTGATGAGTTTGTCGAAATATTAATGAACTTTACTTCCAGTATGGAATGGTAATCAGTATGGAATAGTAATTTATGCTAAAAATTACCCATAACATGAAAAGTTATGGGTAATAAACCATATTATTTGACAGGATAAACTTCAGTCACAATTTCGGGTGTATTAACGATAGTATCGAGAACAGGGCAATGATTTTCGACAAAAGTAATAAAATCTCGGATCTCTTGTTCGGTATTATCTGCTTTAACATAAAATTTTGAGGTAATTTTTGAAAAACCCAGTTTGGCGTTTTTATTTATGCCTTTGATTCGGTCGAGGTCTAATTCACCTTCTAGTGTTATCTTGATATCAATCAGATTTATCTTCTGTGCATTAGCAAAGACTTTCGCCACCATAGCCTGACAGGCTCCGAAAGCGGAAAGTAATGCTTCTACCGGAGTCATTGCTTCATCTTCCCCTCCTAAGCTTTTTGGTTCGTCTACATAGAAGGAAAAGTTTCGTGAGGAACATTTCATTTTCAGAGGCCCTACAGGCTCTATAGTTGCAGTAAATAACTCTTTAGACATATTGGTATCCTTAGGTTATTAATAATGATAGAAATGCAAATCAGATAATAAGGGACTGTTTTTTATTTTTCAATTTTAATGAAACTAATAAAATTTAGTTCCCAAGTAATAACATAAATTACATTAAAACAGTGAGTAAACTTGTTCTGGTAAAAAACATTATCAGAGTTAAAAAATGAATTTTTTATCCTCATTTTTCATGTAAATATTTCTTTACATATTATCTTTGACAGGTTATCAGTGTGATAATATTGCGATTTCTAAACAAACATAATAATCCTATGTGAATTGTGCTATTAGCCTTGTTATTATTGGTTGACTGTATATGGTTGACTGCATATCGGCTACAAGATTAATGTAGAGAAGATTGCAAATTAAGATCGACTACATTCACTCACTGCTTTGTTGATAAGGATTGAGGTTATGCTATCAAATATTCCGGCTGCCCCTAGGTTTATCCAGCAATATAAATATGCTACTAGTGAATTAAACTTTCTTTACAATGTATCAACTGAGTGGCATCAACATCCCTGTATTCAACTCAGCCTATCTTTACATACAGATGAATCGTTAGCCTTATCAATACAGGATGAGACTCACTCCACTCATGGTTTTCTGATTCGCTCAAACGTAATGCATAAGATGGACTCCTCCAATACCTGTAGCATTACATTGCTTATTGAACCGATTGATGAACATTACCATTTATTTAGCCATCTCACAGAGAATGTGGCAGTAATTTTGCTAGAGCATGATAATATTGTGGCAGTAACAGATTATCTGGTTAAGTCGTTTCTTTGTGGTGAAAAACCAGACACATTCACTGTTTACTTGTTACTTAGCCCATACTTGTCATGTCATTGTCAATTTGATAAACGTATTTTGAAAGCTGTTTCGTTTATCGAATCGCTATCAGTAAAGCGGATTTCATCCCGTCAAGTGGCTGATAAAATTTACCTTTCTGAAAGCCGTTTTTTACATCTTTTCCGTGATCAAGTGGGAATTAACTTTCGGGCTTACTTACTATGGTTACGCTTAAGTGATGCTATTGAGGAGATTCATATGGCTGATTCCTTAACCTTGATTGCGAATAACTGTGGTTTTTCTGATACTGCTCATTTTAGCCGGACATGCAAAATGGCTTATGGAATGCGCCCCTCCGATCTTAAGCAGATAATTCAACAAAATTCACAGCTCAACTGTCACACAGCTCAATGCCTTTATAACATCAATAAACAGGTAATACATAGTATTTCCGAGGAACAAGAGCATCATGAAGAAGAGGCTCATCTCCAAATTATGTAGACGACAAATTCGATCTGGAAAACCACAGAATCAAGATTAGTGCCAGAAAAATAAAACCAAAGAGCCAGAAAATTTCGTTAGCGGCCAGAATTAAACTCTGGTTGGTGATCCTCTTTGCCAAAAAAACGGTTGCTTGCAAGTCAGATAATCCTAAGAGCTTGATATCCTGATAAGCTAAATCGACAAGAACGTTATTTTGTGTGATGTGCTCAGTGAGCTGAGAATGATGAACCGCTTCACGTTGAACCCATAACGTATTGGTTAACGATGTACCTATAGATATGGCTAATGTTCTAAAGAAGTTAAACAAACTTCCAGCTGAGGCAACTTTCTCCTGAGGAATATCAGATAAAATAATCACATTGAGTGGCATAATAAAACAGGCGATCGCTATCCCCTGCACAAACTGTGGCCATGCTGCGCTGGAAAAATCCATTCCAGACTCAAAAGTATACGCTCGCCAAAAAAAGCAGAAAGAGAAGACAACAAAGCTAAGAGTAACCAAATAGCGCATATCAATTTTAGCACCAAATCGGCCAATGACTGGGGCTAGAAAAACAGGAAGAATGCCAAGAGGAGCTAATGCTAGTCCAGCCCAAGTGGCGGTATAACCAAAAACTGTCTGTAACAACTGAGGTTGTAAGACTAGGACACCGATGTGTAATAAAAATGCCAAACTAATACAAATCGTACCAACTGTAAAATTGCGTGATTTAAACAACGATAAATCAACAATCGGGTTATCATCAGTCAGTTCCCAAATGATAAATAGGATAATCCCTATCGTTGCAATAATAGCCAGCAAGATGATCTCATTGGAATTAAACCAGTCGAGTTCTTTTCCTCTGTCTAACATGAGTTGTAGGCAACCAACACCGATAATGAGTAGAACCAACCCCACCTTATCAACTGGGATAACCTCAGTTTTTGTTTCACGCTTATTCAATAACAAGTAAGTGATAAAAATAGCAGCCAGGCCGATGGGAACATTGATCAAGAAAATCCAGCCCCAGTGATAGTTATCGCTAATCCATCCACCGAGGATTGGACCACAAACCGGGGCAATAATGACGGTCATAGACCAGATGGCCAAAGCCATACTGTGTTGGTTCTTAGGAAAATTCGCTAAAAGCAAGCTTTGTGATAAAGGTATAATAGGGCCTGCAACAGCACCTTGCATAATCCTTGTAATAATTAGCATTTCAAGGCTATTGGATATGCCACATAGCCAGGAAGAAATGATAAAAAGCAGAGTCGAAATGATAAACAGCCGTACTTCCCCTACCCGTTTTGCCAACCAGCCAGTCAAAGGAATAGAGATTGCATTAGCAACACCAAATGACGTGATAACCCAAGTTCCTTGTGACACGGATGATCCAAGATCACCTGCAATGGTTGACAATGCCACGTTAGCAATTGTCAAATCCAATATTTGCAGAAAAGCGATAACCGCCAGAGACAGGATTAGCCACCAGCGTTGGCTGGCTGATAAAGGTTCCATAGCTGTGTGATCCTCAATTTTCATCACTTGCGTTGCTTTTTATGATTTGCTCAATGATTTCATCTATCTCATTATTATTGAATGAAAGGACATCAGTCTGATAAATAACCCGTTGTGGAGTTTTATTAGTCAGAGTTGTGCCTGCTGTTTCTCTGGTATCAACTGTCGCATGCATGGATAAACCGATTCGTAATGGATTGGAGGCAATTTGTTTCGGATCTAATTCAATGCGTACAGGGAGGCGCTGAACCACTTTAATCCAATTACCTGTTGCATTCTGAGCAGGGAGGATAGAAAAAGCGCTGCCGGTTCCTATATCCATACCCGTAATACGTCCCTGATAAGTAACACTATCGCCATAAAAATCGCTGATTAACTTGACGGGCTGCCCCAGACGCATATCAGTGAACTGTACTTCTTTAAAATTTGCCTCAACCCATATCTGGTCAGGAGGAACGATAATCATCAATGGCGTGGATTGATTGATTTGCGCTCCAACTTGAACACTGCGGCGTGATACATACCCACTTACCGGAGCGTAGATTTTAGTACGTTGTAAAGACAACCAAGCTTCACGTAAATTGGATGCTGCTTTTTCTATATTTGGCAGCTTGTTTAGTGGCGTTCCCATCACCAAAGCTTGATTGATTTTATACTGCTGCATGGCGACTTTTAAATCTGCCTTAGCAATATCAACAGCTTTACGAGAGTGATCCAGTTCTTCAACAGCGATGACATTGACCTTACCCAACTTTTCCCGTCGTGCTAGATTACTTTTTAACTTGTCTAAGGTAAGTTGTTTTAATTCCACATTGGCCAGGAGCTTGGGATTACTGAGGATAGTTTCTCGTGTTTCACGCACTGCCTGGGCTAATGCATGCTTACTTTTCTCGAAGATATTCTTAGCGTCAGCACTATCCAACGTTAGTAAAAGGTCACCTTGCTGAACAAAATCGGTATTATCAACATAAATATTTTTCACACTGCCATGGGTTTGAGACATGACTTGGATCTGATTACCGACAACATAGGCGTTATCTGTTGATTGGTAGAAACGTAATACTGTGTACCAGTAAAACAGATAAGCTAAACCAACAAACAAAAAAAGTAATACAACAAAAGAAAGTATTATTTTACGTTTTTTCTTATTATTTTCTTCTTGTGGTTGTTCAGGCATTGTTTCAATTTGGTTATTTCCCATACTCAACTCCGATTCATTGAATGAATAGGCATATCCAAAAACTTATATTGATATGCTATCTCCAGACATCCGTATTTGCCCTATCACAGGTTTACCACTCTCCTCAAATGAGAAACCAACTTAACTATATATCACCCTCTTAGCTTTATCGTTTCATATGACTCAAATGAAAATACTGTTCATAGAGTGAATTTCATACTTAGAAATTCTGCCTGCTAACACTTTAAGATACTCGGAATATTCACTTTATAACTTATTGAAGTGATTGAATTGAATAATCTGGCTGAGGTGGGTGGAACTGAGGAAGATGGAAGGTAATGTTAAGAAAAAATTTATGTAATTATGACAGGCAGTCATGTATTCCATACAAATTATTTACAGAGGGACAAAATTAGCCAGTTTATTCAAGCAAAATTAAAGCACCATCGTTAGATTTGCGTTTGCAAGAAATTACTTATACGAATTACTTATTTCTTATGCATATTTGGTAAAGATATTCGTTAAACGATGGTAAAAAAATATATAATAACTATAAGGATGGTTTATATGTTCAAATCGATAGAGTTGTATGAAAAAATAAAGGAAGTAAATGGTGACTCTATAAAATGGTTAATCACAAATAGTAACTTTCTCTATAGTCTTCCAATTGAAGAACAACAAGAATTAAAAACCCATATTATTAGAGATGCCTTTAAATATCATTTTGAAAATAATGCTTACTACCGTGAACAATGTCAAAATAAAGGGGTACAACCTAGTGATATTCAAAATTACACAGATTTAGTAAATATCCCGGTTATTCCCGTATCTACGTTTAAATCTGCAAATAGTCATCGTCTTTTAAGTAAACCTCTTTCCAGCATCGAACATGAAATGCGTTCGACAGGCACTAGTGGTATTCCGAGTGTTGCCCGTCGATGTGATGAAACAATGGATTATACGACTCTGGGTCTCTATAACTCATTTCGCGATATGCTTAAACTCTCCAGTGGTGCGGGACTCTGTTTATGTCCTTCCACAGAGGAAATCCCTGAAATGGGCATGATAAAAGCCTTCAATTGGCTGGCTGGGTTACTGGATACAAATCGCTTTATGGTTAAGGAAGAACGTTTTGTTCCGGAAGAAGCTGTCAGTCAATTAAAAGAATGGCAAGGAAAATTTACTCGCCATCTGATTGGGCCTCCATTTCTTATTCATCGTTTTATCAGCTTCTTAAAAGCTACAAACACTAAGTTGGAATTGGATAGTGGAAGTATGGTCATTACGCTCGGTGGCTGGAAGCGTTTCACTGGTGCCATGATCTCCCGCACCGAATTTAATCAGGAGCTGGAAACTTGGTTGGGTATTCCTGCTAACCAGATTCGTGATATGTATGGACTTGTTGAAGCTAACTTTTTGGCTATAGAGGATGAGTTTAATCAAAAACACATACCACCTTATATTCATTTCTCTGTGCGTGATCCGGAAAATTTGTCCCAGGAAGTTGCTGATGGTGAGATGGGACAGCTTGTTATTTTTGATCCCATAGCACGCTCAACACCGGGTATGTTGTTGACTGAAGACATGATTTATCTGCGTACTGATTATGATCCATCAGGGCGTAACTCCCAACGTATGCAATATGTTATGCGGGCACCTTCTGCAACAGAATTCGGCTGCTGTGCCGTTAATCTCGAAGGTAAAATGTCTGCTGATGAACAAAGGGATGCGTGCCCTGTGACTCAGTGAGGTTTAATCATGTTTAATGAAATTATCACTGATAACTTCTGTAATCCTGATTTTCAGGGAAGCCTAACAAATCCGGATATTCAACTGAAGTTGGGTAACCCTGTGTGTGGGGATACAGTGAATATTGATTTGTCATTGAGTGAAGGAGGGCATATCAATGAGGCTCGTTTTCAAGCCTGGGGATGTACGACTTCTTTAGCCATGTCCAATCAGTTTTGTCGTCAGGTTCAAGGAAAAACGCTGACAGAGATTGCCCAATTCAGCACACAAGATATCGATAGTATGTTAGGTAAGTTGCAACCTTCACAGCAGCATTGTTTGGCTATGTTGCATGCTCTTTTTCAGCAGGTAAGGGTGCATATATGACAATGTTGTACTTTGATTTCAATGCGACAACACCACTGAGTCATAAGGCAAAGATGGCAATTCAGGGTATGTTGGATCAATTTGGCAATCCTTCCAGTAGATATCGTTTGAGCCAAAATTTGGTGACGTTGATTCATCAGGCAAAAGAGTCAATAGCTCAATTAGTGGGAGGTTCGTCAGAAAGGATCATTTTTACTTCTGGGGGAACAGAGAGCAATAACTTGGCGCTGCACAGTGTATTCAGCCAGCTTCCAGTTGGTCAATTATCACGCTATCACGCTATCTGTTCTGCAATTGAACATTCTTCAATTCTGGAACCTCTGCGTTGGTATCAAGCGCAAGGCCTGAAACTCACAGTCATTGAACCGAGTAAAACAGGAAGAATAGATCCGGATACCTTGTGTAATGCCATCACACCCCAAACTTGTTTCATCGCATTGATGGCGATCAACAATGAAACTGGTGTCATTCAACCCTACGATAAGCTGGCTTCCAGACTGAAAGGAAAAGGTATCCATCTGCATTTCGATGCCATACAAGCAGTAGGAAAATGGCCGATGAGCAGTTTTGATGATATCCCATTAACTATCTCCTTTTCCGGGCATAAGTTTTATGCCCCTAAAGGGATAGGTGGGCTGTATTACAGCCAGCAAGTGAAAATTAATCCCTTACTACATGGCGGTGGACAAGAACACGGTTTACGTAGTGGCACAGAAAATACATTAGGAATAGCCGGATTAGCTGCTGCTGCAAAAGAAGCTCATGAAGAATTGATGCAACGCATTAATTACTGCCGTGAAATGAGAACTTACCTGCTCACTCAATTAGATGAGTTCGGTGTGAATTATCACGTCAACGGTGAGACAAATCCTGAGTATCAGGCTCCATGGACATTAAATATCAGTTTCCCTGGTATTAGAGCCGAAGCGTTAGCAAGCCGATTGGATTTATGCCACGGTATTTCTGTTTCATTGGGATCTGCTTGTAGCAATAACTCACAGTCACCCCAACGTTCACATGTTTTACTTGCGATGCAATCTCCCCATGACTATATCGATAGTGCATTAAGGATAAGCTTTGGACATGTTACTGAGCAGCATGAAGTTAGTGTTCTGGCTAATGCTTTACAACAGGAAACATGGCATCTATTAGCTATTGCAGGAGAACAAAGAATATGATGTTGGAGCATGCACAAACACTATTATGCTGTTTTAAACATTATGCTTCACAGCGGCCAAATCAAATTGTATATCGTTTTTTACCTTCAGGAGATTCAGATACTGTTACCCTGTCTTGGCAAGAACTCGAACAACGTTCTCATCAACTGGCTTGTGCACTCGTTACTGCTGGGCAGCAAGGGAAAACGGTTATTTTGATGTACCCTGCAGGTCTGGAGTTTATTGTCGGGTTATTAGCCTGTTTTAAGGCTGGGGTTATTGCTGTTCCATCCAATGTAGTTCGCGGAAGTCGCCATCTACAAAGGTTAACTCAAATCTTGAATGACTCCGAAGCTAAAGTGATTCTCACCACTTCAGGGTTAGGCAGGGTTTTATCAAATGAATTTCCTGAGTTGGGGATCATATATTACTCGGAAAATCAGCCAATAGATGAAATAACCGAACTTCCCTCAATCAGTCCAGAGCAATTGGCTTTCTTGCAATATACCTCTGGTTCCACTGATACCCCTAAAGGAGTGATGGTCACTCACGATAATTTAATCCATAACTTGCGGGCAATGAATAATACTTTTGGCTTGCATGAAGGGTTAGTTATTGGAGGCTGGATACCTCAGTTTCACGATATGGGATTGGTGGGACATATTTTAATGACTATGGCCTTGGGTGGACAATATAACTTCATGTCACCATTATCATTTATCCAGCAGCCATTACGTTGGTTACAGTTGATGCATGATTATAAGGCAGAATTCTGTTGTGCCCCCAATTTTGCTTATGACTTATGTGCTGACCAAGATTGCTCTGGGCTTAATTTGGATCTGTCCCGCTGGCGTTGGGCTGGTAATGGTGCCGAACCCGTTAGAAATGAAACATTGATGCGTTTTTATCAGGCAGTTAAAGAATATGGGTTTATTTATCAAAGCCAAATACCTTGTTACGGCATGGCTGAAGCGACTCTGGTTATCAGTTCATCCACGAGTGAAGATCCTCCATTGAGTTTAACACTTTGCAGCAGCAGTCTGGAAAAAGGGAAACTGGTCTTAAAACCCGATGGGATTATAATGCAAGCCTGTGGTCAGGTTGCACCTGGTCACCGAGTTGTTATTGTTAATCCGGATACAAAAGTATTGTGTGAGCCTGATGAAATCGGTGAAATCTGGGTTCAGGGACCAAGTATAGCCGTAGGATATTGGAATAATCCACAACAAACCCAGCAAAACTTCATGGCCTATACGACCACTGGCGAAGGGCCTTTTCTCCGTACCGGTGATCTCGGTTGTTTGTATCAACACCATTTGTTGATTACAGGCCGTTTGAAAGATCTGATTATTATCCGGGGGAGGAATATCTATCCACAGGACATTGAATATACGGCCACTATGCAATCCATAGCCTTTCGTTCAGGAAAAGCAATAGCTTTTGAACTGGGACAGCAGGTTGTTGTCGCCATAGAGCTGCAAAAAAATGTGAAACGGGAAAACAACAAGTTCAGAGAATTGAGACGAAATGTAATCCAGACACTTAATGCAGCGTTCGATATCGATATCGCTGATTTAGTGTTTATTCAAACTAATAAATTGCCTACAACCAGCAGTGGAAAAGTACAACGAAAACTCTGCCGTTCGCTCTACTTGCAAGGCAAATTACAACTAGCCGATGTACTGTCTACCACCGAAACTCAAGGAGCATAATATGACTGAGCTGGAGTTAAAAGGCTGGCTGATTGAATATTTAACACCTTATTTCCAACGCTATGACCTTCCTATCGGTGAACACGTTTCTTTCGATAGTCTTGGCCTGGATTCTGCAAGCAGGGTTACCCTGATTGGTCAGTTAGAAAAAGTATTGCAGCGAAAATTGGATCCTATCCTTGGCTATGAATACCCCACTATTCACGCTTTGGCTGAACACATACTGCAATTGGAGCCAATGCCATGAAAATCGATTGCTTGATCGTTGGTGCTGGGCAAGCGGGGCTAACGCTGGCAGTTACCCTTAACAAAAAAAAAATTAATACTTTGATTCTGGAGCGAGACCAGCATATTGGCGATGTTTGGCGTAGGCGTCCCGACAATATGTTATTATTTACTTCCCGGATGATGAGCCAGTTACCTGATTTTCCTTTGCAGGGCGCTCCTGATGGCTATCCGGGCAAGGATGAGATAGCAGATTACCTAGAACGTTATGCACATCATCATAATCTAAATGTATTAACGGGAACACAGGTGATCAGTGTTAAGCATCAAGATGGGTTGTTTACGCTGACTACAGAAAAAAAGGAGCAGTTTTCTGCTCCTTGTTTAATTAACGCCACTGGTGCTAATCAAGTACCAATTATTCCTGAGATGGCGAGCGATCTGTCCCCTTCAGTCCAACAACTGACGGCTGACCGTTATCAGAACCCAGAGCAATTTCAGGCTGGGTCTCGGATTGCTGTCATAGGTGATGGTGCTAGTGGCCGACAGATATCAAAAGAACTTTCCTCCTCTATGCAGGTTACTCTATTTTGCGGCTCTCCTCGTCCTCTCGTGTCAAATAGAGTTCTGGGGAAGGATCTATTCTGGTGGCTACATAAATCAAAGATACTGTATGCAGATACTTCAAGCCTGCTCGGTAAAATAGTGCAACGACGTAATCCACTTCCATGTGGTGAACTTACTAATCAACATCTATCTGGGCTTAATGTGCAGATAGCACAAAAATTGGTAAAAACTGAACATGAAACACTATATGACCAACAAGGAAAAAAATACCAGATTGATGGACTGATTTGGTGTGTGGGATATAAGGACGCAACTGATTGGTTGACCTTACCTGATATTAGTGATTCACAAGGTTTTGTCTGCGAAAGTGGTAATATAAACGGAGGAAAAACAGCCTATTCGGGGCTGTTTATCGTGGGCAGAAAATGGCTTAGTAGTCGCAGCTCTGAGTTATTACTGGGTGCTGCCAGAGATGCACAACGAGTCGCACAATGGGTAGAACAAAAGCTGAGGGCTTAGCTATATGTGGCTCTCACCTGGTTCGTCGTTGATGTTTAATTTAGACAACGGGGCAACTCCTTATTTTTTTACGGCAATCTGATACGCCTTAGTGTCACATTTTTGCGTTTCCGGGCACTGTTTGCAGCCCCCGCTGAGGCAGGAGGAAGTGTCCACTTCCTCCAGTTTACCCATAATGACAAGCTGCTTGAGCATGGCTTCTACCATTGGCAGCGGTGCTGAAAACTGATGGCTCAATGACCTTGCATCGGTACGCCCGTTGAGGGCAACAGCATCTCTGATTTTCAGCAGATTAATCATTTATGGCTCCGACTAGTGGCAACTGCCCTTTGAACATTCGCAACTACGGTCAGTCGTGTTATTGAACATAACGGTAACTCTGCTGCGTGCGCGGCGTAAGCCAATAAAGACTAATATGTTAAACAGAATCACGGTCGAGATTGTTATCAAGCTACTTTGTGGATGAGCCGAAAACGTTGTGATTTGATAAAACAGCGCTGACAGAGAATAAGCGACGTTCAATCCCCACAGAATGGAGAATGTCATCCAGCCACGGCTGGTTTCGCGGGCAATGGCTCCCATGACGGAAACGCAAGGCACATACAGCAGCACGAAAATCAGGTAGCTGTAAGCGGAAATAGCAGAGCCGAATTTGGCGCTCATGGTTCCCATTGAACCGCGATCCATATCGCCGTCACCTTTGCTGGCTTCAATCGGGTTAGAAAGTGCATTCAGCGTGAAGGTTTCTTTCAGGCTATCCCACGTTTTTGCTACGGAGCCCTTTAGTTCATCCAATAAATTAAATGCATCTGGATTGAATGGCTCTTGAGTAATGTTTTCTGCGGTATATAGGGTATTCAGGGTTCCTACAACCACTTCTTTTGCCATCGCTCCGGTGATAAGCCCGACAGTGGCTTGCCAGTTATCAGAATCCACACCAATGGGGTGCAATACAGGCGTAAGCACTTTACTGACGGAAGCTAATGCTGATTCATTGATATTATCCACGGTCTTACCGGAGAAGGAGAAACTGTTCAGGGCACCAATCAGCATACTCGCCGCGACAATCACTTTACCCGCGCGTATCACAAAACCTTTCAGCCTCTGCCATGTCTGGAGCAGCAGAGTTTTGGCATGAGGAACGTGATAGACCGGCAGCTCCATCACAAATGGCGATGCTTCACCACGCATCAGCGTGTATTTGAGCAGCAGCCCTGTCAGGATGGCGACGACAATCCCCAGTATATACAGGGAGAAAACGATACTTGCCCCACTTTTTCCAAAGAAAGCCGCTGCAAAGACGGCAAAGATCGCCAATCTTGCCCCGCAGGACATAAATGGTGCCATCATGATGGTAATCAAACGTTCGCGAGGGGCGTCCAGTGTTCTTGCTCCCATCACGGCAGGCACGTTACAACCAAAGCCAACAATCAAGGGCACAAAAGATTTACCCGGCAATCCCATTGCCTGCATCATCCTGTCCATGACAAACGCCGCTCGTGCCATATAGCCGGAGTCCTCCAGAAAGGAGAGGAACAGATACATCATGCCAATTTGGGGAACCAGCGGCAGTACCGTGTTGATGCCTCCACCAATTCCCTGAGCAAGGAACACCGTCAACCAATTCTGGAAATGGAGAGTATGACCAAGCCATTGCATCCCATCAATAAAAATGGCGGTGGAAGCGCCGTCGAAGATTGGCTGTAAAGCTCCCCCAATATTGATGGCCAGCACAAACATCAGGTACATGGCAAACAGGAAAATAGGTACCCCTAACCAGCGGTTCAGAATAACGGTATCTAACGCTTGGGTTAGTTTATTTGGTGTTGCCGCGCGGGTATCAATGACAGACAGACAAATTTCACTGATTGTCTGGTAGCGTGAACCTGCAATGATGAGGTCGGGTTCTTCAATTTGTTGTTTTTGCAAGCGCCCGTTGCTTTCTGCCAGTTGCGCGTGAGTCAGGCCGGATACCTCACGGCTGTAAATATCTCCTTCCAACACTTGCAAAGTCAGCCAGCGACACTGTTGTGGCGTGAATTTCTCTGTAATCTGGCTGGAAAGGTGGAAAATTTCCTGCAATAACGCATCAGGATAATCAACCTGAACAGGGCGGAACTTCTGTGAGGTATTTTGTGGGTAATTATCAATGATGTTTTTTAGTGCATCTATTCCTGTGGCGCGGGTTGAAACCAGCGGGATGACCGGACAGCCGAGGCGTTTCTCCAGTGCTGGAATATCAATATTGATGCGTTGGCTTTGGGCTATATCCAGCATATTCAGTGCAATGATGCAGGGAATGCCCAGTTCAATCAATTGCAGTGAGAGATAAAGATTACGCTCCAGATTCGATGCATCAACAACATTGATCAACATATCGGCTTCACCCCCCAGAATGTAGTGGCAGGCAATCTGTTCATCAATGGAGGTTTGCTCAGAAATAGTGGTGAGCGAATAAGTACCAGGGAGGTCGACAAGCTCGACTTGATGGTCATGGGTGGTAAAGTGGCCTGTTTTGCGTTCTACCGTAACGCCAGCCCAGTTTCCTACTCGTTGTCGGGAGCCAGTAAGCTGGTTAAAAAGCGTCGTTTTGCCGGCATTGGGGTTACCAATCAGGCCTATAGTTAATTGTTTCATTATACTTTCTGCCAATCAGGAAGCGACTTTCATACTCTGGTTATAAATTTGGTTATACCTTCGTACTCTGGTTATTAAGCTGGTTATAAAACGGTATAGACAATGGTTGTTCTGAACTACATCGACTCAGTGCTTTGTGGATTCAGATCTTCATGCAACATGAGAAATGCCAGGTCTTGCTTACGAAGGGTAAGGTTAACTCTGCGTGTTTCGATTTGTATTGGATCGCCTAACGGAGCAAAGCGAATAACCTGAAATGTTGAGCCGGGTAACATGCCGAGTGACAATAATTTTTGCCGATAAGCGGGACTAATCTCTGGAGAAAATCCCAGAATTTTATATCTATGTTCTGGAATAAGAACCATATAACTCTCCATTCTGACTGAAAAATAAGTGATTATGAGAATTATTATCCTCAATAAAGGGAAATTCACAAGAAAAAAATTCGGTAATTGATCTGAACTCTAATTGTTAATGATAATAATACGTAACTGCGATACAGATTATTTATACTGAATAACGCAGGAATAAATTGATATTAATCAAATTAATGGTGGCTTTATTGGAAATAAATCGCTATTGGAATTGTTTAATATTCGGGAAATTTTCTTGAACTGATAAGCCCTGTCAATAAACAGGGCTCGTTGGTTTTCATTGACCTTTAGGAGGGTAACTTAGTTCACTCAATGATACTTGTACACGCTCATCATCTTGATGTTGGCTCCAGGCATTTGAGTCGTACACCCACCATTTTTCAATTTCCAACTCATAAAAACGGCGTACGGCATGGCCTTGATAGTCACTGATAGGACGGGATTTTTTCTTTCTGATAGCGGGATCAGGATAAGTTTTTAAGAAAAAGTAGTCATAGGTTTCTTCTATTTGATCATCGGGGACTTGGCGGGCACTACCAACAAATTGAGCACCAGCCAGATCCAGCGATGAATCAGGCATAACCCGACTACTGTAGATTGTACCGCTTACACTGGGATTGATACACAATTCTTGCGAATGTCGGGTATCTTGTTTGGAGTACCAGATCAGTGTCAGTGGATTGTATTTCGGAATATAAAACATTGTTGATGACCAGACTGTATCTGCATCTGGATCATGAGTGGAAAGACTGAAAAAACGGATATTGCTGAGTAGATCAAAACTGCTTTGGACGTGTTTGTTCATGTTTTTTCCTCAACAGTGTGAATGAGTTCTTTATACCTAAAACCCGAAGCCCATTGGGTATAAGAACATCAGGAAGTTTTTTATATTATTCAATAAGTTCCCATTGTTATGAGATTTATTGCGAAACGAAGTATACGAATTATTTATGTAAAGATGCAGGTGTCATCACTTATTCAAATTTATCACGTCAGCAATAAATAGAATTATTACTATGAAAACAATGGGGTTTTTAGAGTGGATATTGAAGAAGTTTTATTATCTTCATGTAACAATTTATTTAAATTAAAAATATATTTAGTGATATTAACCAGTCAGAGCTTCACGTGTTTTGAAAGAATATAGAAAAGATCCTGAGCTGGCGCAATTGCGCCAGCTCAGGAAATCATTTACGTAAACAAACGGTTTTACGAATTAACGTTTTTTATTAAAAGCAGCAGCCAGTGCATCACTCATGGCGCTGTTGGTTAAGGATGCAGAACCTGAACGCGAATTATGTCGGTTTCTGCCATTACCGTTGTGATTATTGCGGTTCTGATCATTGCGATCCTGACGGTTGTCACCTTGAGGCCGGCGTGCCTGAGTCTCACCCGGTTGCTCATCAAGACGCATAGTCAGTGCAATACGCTTGCGGTTGAGGTCAACATCCATCACTTTCACTTTCACGATGTCGCCTGTTTTGACCACAGTGTGGGTATTTTCCACAAAGCGATCGGATAGTGAGGAGATATGAACCAAACCATCCTGATGGACACCGATATCCACAAATGCACCGAAATTAGTCACATTAGTCACGGTGCCTTCCAAAATCATACCAATTTGCAGGTCTTTCATGGTTTCAACACCATCGGCAAATGTGGCTGTCTTGAATTCAGGGCGAGGATCGCGACCCGGCTTTTCCAGCTCTTTCAGAATATCGGTGACGGTCAGGATACCGAATTTTTCTGTTGTGAAATCCTGAGCATTCAAATTACGCAGGGCGGCAGGATTGCCCATCAAGTCAGGCAGGGTCTGTTCAATTGCTGTCAGGATTTTCTCAACCACAGGATAGGTTTCCGGGTGAACCGTTGAAGCATCCAGCGGGTTATCACCTTGATTGATGCGCAGGAAGCCAGCACATTGCAGGAAGGCTTTCGGCCCCAAACGATGGACTTTCAGCAGTTCGTCACGATTATTGAAACGGCCGTTTTCATCACGCCAGTTAACAACATTTTGGGCAACGGCACGGCTCAGGCCTGCAACGCGGGTCAACAAGGCGACAGAAGCTGTGTTCAGGTCAACGCCGACGCCGTTTACACAGTCTTCAACCACGTTGTCCAGTTTTTTGGCCAGTTGGATCTGGCTAACATCATGCTGGTATTGGCCAACACCGATAGATTTTGGTTCAATTTTCACCAGCTCAGCCAGCGGATCTTGCAGGCGGCGGGCGATGGAAACAGCCCCACGCAGGGAAACATCCAGATCAGGGAATTCTTGTGCAGCCAACTCAGAAGCGGAGTAAACAGAAGCTCCTGCTTCGCTGACGATGACTTTCTGTGCCGTGACATCAGGATATTGTTTCTGGATATTAGCGAAGAAACGTTCTGTTTCACGGGATGCAGTACCATTACCAATGGCGACTAATTCCACCTGATGTTTGGTGCACAGAGCTGCGACGGTGGCAGCGGCTTTGTTTTCTTGTCCGGTGTGCGGATAAATGGTATCGGTGGCAATCAGTTTGCCTGTCGCATCAACAACGGCGACTTTTACCCCAGTACGTAAGCCCGGGTCCAGTCCCATTGTTGCGCGCATACCCGCAGGCGCAGCCATCAGCAGATCATGCAGGTTACGGGCGAATACATTGATGGCTTCATCTTCGGCTTTCTCGCGCAGTGTGCCCATCAGTTCGGTTTCCAGATGCAGCAGCACTTTGATGCGCCATGTCCAGTTCACCACGGCCTTGCGCCAGTTGTCAGCAGGTGCATTATTCAGGCGCAGGTTAAGGTGATCGGTAATAATTTGCTCGCAGTAGCTCTCTTTCGGGGCTTCCTCAAATTGAGGGTCGGCATTCAAAGACAGTTGCAGGATACCTTCATTGCGTCCACGGAACATGGCAAGAGCACGGTGGGAGGGAACAGTCGCGATAGCTTCGTGGTGATCGAAATAATCGCTGAACTTGGCACCGTCTTCCTCTTTGCCTTCGACAACTTTGGCGACCAAATGGGCATTTTTCCATAGATATTCACGCACTTTTGCCAGCAAAGCTGCATCTTCGGCAAAACGCTCCATCAGGATATAACGTGCGCCATCTAATGCTGCTTTGGTATCAGTAACACCTTTATCTGCATCAACATAGGCAGCCGCCGTCAGTTCTGGCTCTTGTTGCGGATCTTGCCACAGCAGATCGGCCAGAGGTTCCAATCCGGCTTCAATGGCTGTTTGTCCACGGGTACGGCGTTTAGGTTTATAAGGTAGGTACAGGTCTTCCAATTCGGTTTTGCTTTGCGTAGCGTTAATCGATTCTGCAAGCTCAACAGTTAACTTTCCCTGCTCCTCAATCGATTTCAGAATAGTCTGACGGCGATTGGACAGTTCGCGCAGATAACCGAGGCGGTTTTCGAGCTGGCGGAGCTGCGTGTCATCCAGACCACCGGTGGCTTCTTTACGGTAACGGGCGATAAAAGGAACCGTATTTCCCTCATCGAGCAGAGCAATGGCGGCTAGGACTTGCTGTGGTTGAGCCTGTAGCTCACCGGCAATGATTCGACTTAAAGATTCATTCATGGTCTGTTTTTCTTCAATTTTCTTGGTGCTTGTGGATATCCTGAGACATCATCAGACAGAGCCGGATAAAATCAAATTTCACCTGAAACAATATCGGCATGGTTCAAACTGGCTCCATTTATACGTGCTGAGCGCGATAATTTCCAGTTTAGCGCGATATTTCGGTCATATTGCGGCAGAATTCATCGAATATCTTCTGGATTAAGATCGAATGTCTGCTGGATTAAGATATAGTACTTCGCTATCAATCATCTTTTCTCAAGTGAGTTTTTTATGGCCAAGAGTAACTATATTACCCGAGAAGGTTGGCATTCGCTTGATCAGGAACTGAAATACCTTTGGAAAATTGAACGTCCTAAAGTCACTCAGGCTGTTTCAGATGCTGCTGCGTTAGGGGATCGTTCAGAGAATGCAGAATACATTTATGGTAAAAAAAGATTAAGAGAAATTGACCGTCGTGTGCGTTTTTTATCCAAGCGGCTGGATGTATTGCAAATTGTCGATCCTGATCCGCAACAAGAAGGAAGAGTCTTTTTTGGGGCATGGGTAAAAGTTGAAAATGATAATGAGGAAGAACACATTTTTCGTTTGGTAGGGCCGGATGAATTCGCTCCTGCCAAGAAGTGGATTTCCATTGATTCTCCGGTGGCAAGGGCGCTGCTTGGTAAGCAGGTTGATGATGAAGTCACAGTGATGACACCTAATGGAATGGTAACTTACTGGATACTGGAAATTAGTTATCAGCATTTGACATAAGTTACAGATTGCGGAGCAAAAATAGGGAGAACAAGAATCAAAAACTGAAACATAAGCAATGTTTGCCAATGTCGTGAATGGCCTTAAAATACATGCGGTTAGTCTCTATTAAAGTATGGGTTTTCTGTAATGGATGTTACGGGCATGGAGCATCTTGGGAGCTGAAACATGCAAGAGAGTTATAAGATCCTTGTTGTTGATGATGATATGCGCTTGCGGGCGTTGTTGGAACGCTATTTATCCGAACAGGGATTTCAAGTGCGTAGCGCAGCAAATGCAGAACAGATGGATCGTTTATTGACCAGAGAATCCATTCAATTGATTGTCCTGGATTTAATGTTGCCGGGCGAAGATGGGTTGTCTATCTGTCGAAGGTTGAGAAGTCAGCATAACTCGATTCCGATCATCATGGTGTCCGCGAAAGGAGAAGAGGTTGATCGGATTGTTGGTCTTGAAATTGGCGCTGATGATTATCTTGCCAAACCTTTTAACCCACGTGAATTGTTGGCACGCATGCGTGCTGTCTTACGGCGACAGACACATGAATTGCCGGGAGCGCCGGCGTCAGATGATGCGGTGATTAATTTCGGGAAATTTAAACTTGATCTCGGAACACGTGAAATGTTTCACCAAGATGAATTGTTGCCTTTGACCAGTGGGGAGTTTTCCGTGCTGAAAGTGTTGGTTTCTCATCCTCGTGAGCCGTTATCACGGGACAAATTGATGAACTTGGCTCGGGGGAGAGAATATGGCGCAATGGAGCGCTCTATTGATGTACAGGTTTCCCGCCTGCGTCGCCTGATTGAAGAAGATCCTGCCCATCCGCGTTATATCCAGACGGTTTGGGGATTGGGATACGTTTTTGTCCCTGATGGAAGTAAGGTATGAAAAAGCCTTGTCCTTCTCTGCGTGCCTGGTTTTCCTATATTCTGTACCTGATGCTGGGCAGCCTGCTGTTCAGCTCTCTGATCACTTTATTGCTGGTGACGTTCGAAAAACTCGCTTTCAGCGCGATATTTCCTTATCTCTTTATAAGTGTCTTTGTGGTGGGACTATCACTATTCGCGGTGTTCCGGCGGTATTTCGCTATTCCAAAACGTACATTGAAAGCCATGCAAAAAGCAGTCATTGACATGGGAAAAGGAAGAAAAGTATCACCGTTGCCTGAAAAGGGAACACCCGCCATCCGTTCTGTTATTAGAGCACTTAACCAATTGTCGGTAGCACTGAAATCACAAGAAAGTGATCGGGTGGTATTGATGGCTGGAGTGAGTCATGACTTGCGCACTCCGCTTACTCGTATTCGTCTGGCGATGGAAATGATGGAAGGAAAAGATGATTTTCTGACAGAATCTATCCATCAGGATATTGAAGAGTGCAATGCCATGATTGATCAGTTCATTGATTATCAGCGGGCGGGGCAGGATATGCCATTTACATGTTGTGAATTGAATGAGCTGCTTGAAGAAGTGATCGAGGCAGAACAACGTGGTATGTCAAATGTAGACAATATGATAGATATTGAGAATCGCTTATCTAAAGATCCGATTTTTATTTTAGCCCATCCCCTTTCCATCAAGCGTGTATTAGTCAATATGTTCACTAATGCCCGGCGTTATGGCAATGGATGGATTCGAATCAGTAGCGGCTCAACAGAAAAATTTGGCTGGTTTCAGGTTGAGGATAACGGCACTGGAATTACGAAAGAAGAAGCCACAATTTTGTTCCAGCCCTTTAAGCAAGGCGTTAGGGCTAGCGGCATCAGTAGTAATGATGGGGTGAATAATGATGGAGTGAATAATGGTGGTGTGGGATTGGGGCTTGCGATCATCCACCGGATCATTTGTATCCACGGTGGGAGCATTCAGGTGGGAATCAGTGAAAAAGAGGGGCTATCCATTCGCGTATATATTCCATTGAGCACAGCATTGAGTACTTCATTGAAAATACAAAAATTGAAAGCGCAAAATAAGATCCAGCCGAAACGTCCTGTCATAAAAATGTCATAATTCATACATTGTATTGTCATTGAATTCACTTACTTTCCTTCACGATTCATCTTTTAACCTAAAAATCAAATTGTCAGCCATGCTTGGCATTTGTTTTTAATTAATGATGCGTATCCCAGTAGGAGGGAGTATGAAATCAATGCGTACCACCGTGGCGAGCATCATGGCCGCTGTATTTGCCATGACATCCCTGTCTTCATTTGCTGCCACCAGCTTGACGGGGGCAGGTGCGACATTTCCAGCACCGATATATACCAAGTGGGCAGATTCTTATCAGAAAGCAACTGGCAATAAAATCAATTATCAAGGCATTGGCTCTTCTGGTGGTGTAAAACAGATTATTGCCAATACTGTTGATTTTGGCGCATCTGATGCCCCTCTTGCTGATGAAAAATTGGCGGCTGATGGACTATTCCAGTTCCCGACGGTAATTGGTGGTATTGTGCTGGCGGTGAACATTTCCGGTATTAAATCTGGTCAGTTGATTCTGGATGGTAAAACCCTTGGTGACATCTATCTGGGTAATATCAAGAAATGGAATGACCCGGCGATTGCAAAGCTGAACCCAAATCTCAAGCTGCCGGATCAAAACATTGCTGTGGTTCGTCGTGCTGATGGATCAGGAACTTCCTACGTTTTCACGAGTTATCTATCTAAAGTGAACAGCGATTGGAAACAAAAAGTCGGGGCAGGCTCGACCGTCAAATGGCCAACCGGATTAGGTGGCAAAGGCAATGATGGGATTGCTGCGTTTGTTCAGCGTTTGCCCGGCTCGATAGGTTATGTTGAATATGCTTATGCGAAGCAGAATAACCTTGCTTATACCAAATTGGTCTCAGCGGATGGTGCAGTAGTAGCGCCTACCGGAGAAAATTTCAGCGCAGCGGCTAAAGGCGCAGATTGGAGCAGCAGCTTTGCTCAGGATCTGACAAACCAGAAAGGCGATAATGCGTGGCCAATTACTTCCACCACATTCATTCTTATCCACAAGCAACAGGCAAATCTTGCAAATGGTACTGAAGTTCTGAAATTCTTTGATTGGGCTTATGACAAAGGCAAAAAACAGGCACAAGATCTGGATTATGCCGCTCTGCCGAAAGAAGTGATCAGCCAGGTACGTGCAGCATGGAAGAGCAACATCAAAGACAGCAGTGGCAAACCGCTATATTAAATTTTCCTATCACCGCTGTGAATCTGCGATTATAAAATCTCCCCCTTTATCAAGGGGGAAATAACCCAAAATGAGAATTAAGCGTATGGCCGAACGTAAAACGGCACTGAAAGCACCGAGTAAGAATGGCGACATTATCTTCAGCGCTCTGGTTAGATTGGCGGCATTGCTGACTTTGTTCTTGCTGGGAGGCATTATCATTTCGCTGATCATTGCTTCTTGGCCGAGTATACAAACATTTGGTTTTGCTTTCTTGTGGCGTAAAGATTGGGATGCGCCTGCGGGAGTGTTTGGCGCATTAGTACCGATTTATGGCACATTGATGACTTCATTAATTGCCTTGATTATTGCGGTTCCGGTGAGTTTTGGCATTGCCCTGTTTCTGACGGAATTATCTCCGAATTGGTTGAAACGTCCGTTGGGCGTGGCTATTGAGCTATTGGCAGCGATCCCCAGTATCGTTTATGGCATGTGGGGGCTGTTTGTTTTTGCTCCATTATTTGCCACGTATTTCCAGCAACCCGTCGGTGATGTGCTCTTGAGCTTTCCTATCGTTGGCGAGTTGTTCTCCGGCCCAGCCTTTGGCATTGGCATTCTGGCGGCAGGTGTCATTCTTGCCATCATGATTATTCCCTATATCGCTTCTGTAATGCGTGATGTGTTTGAACAAACCCCCGTGATGATGAAAGAGTCGGCCTATGGCATCGGTTGTACAACATGGGAGGTGATTTGGTATATCGTCTTGCCTTATACCAGGAATGGTGTGATTGGTGGCGTAATGTTGGGGCTTGGTCGGGCATTGGGAGAAACAATGGCTGTCACCTTTATTATCGGTAATACCTACCAACTGGATAGTTTGTCTCTGTATATGCCGGGGAACAGTATTACCTCTGCATTAGCGAATGAATTTGCTGAGGCTGAATCTGGCTTGCATACCGCCGCATTGATGGAGCTGGGACTGATTTTGTTTGTAATCACCTTTATTGTGTTGGCGTTGTCGAAATTGATGATTCTGCGTCTGGCAAAAAATGAGGGGCGCTGAGATGACAACCACCAATAAGCAACCGTCACGTCTAGCTGGTGTAATCAGCGAAGTGGATATGAAAAGCCGCCGCCGTATGCAGTCATGGCGTCGTCAGAAAAATCGGTTGGCTCTGATGTTATCTATGGCGACGATGGCATTCGGTTTATTCTGGCTGAGTTGGATTTTAATCTCCACCGTCACTAAAGGCATTGATGGTATGTCACTGGCGTTGTTTACTGAGATGACGCCACCACCTAATACAGAGGGCGGTGGGCTGGCAAACGCTATTGTTGGCAGTGGCTTGCTGATCTTATGGGCGACGGTATTTGGTACGCCATTGGGGATTATGGCGGGGATTTATCTGGCGGAATATGGCCGTCGTTCATGGCTGGCAGAAATCATTCGCTTTATAAATGACATCCTGCTTTCAGCACCTTCGATTGTTGTCGGGTTATTTGTCTACACGGTTGTGGTAGCGAAAGTGCAACACTTTTCCGGTTGGGCAGGGGTCATTGCTCTGGCGTTGTTGCAGATTCCCATTGTTATTCGCACGACGGAGAACATGCTGAAACTGGTACCGGATAACCTGCGCGAAGCTGCTTATGCACTGGGAACACCAAAATGGAAAATGATCTCAGCCATTACGTTGAGGGCGTCGGTATCAGGCATTATTACTGGGGTATTGCTGGCTATTGCCCGTATCGCTGGTGAAACGGCTCCACTGCTGTTCACCTCGCTTTCCAACCAGTTCTGGAGCACCGCTCTCAGCCAGCCGATTGCAAACTTGCCTGTCACGATTTTCAAGTTTGCCATGAGTCCATTTGCTGACTGGCAACAGCTGGCATGGGCGGGAGTATTGCTGATCACTCTGTGCGTACTGTTGATTAATATTGTGGCGCGTGCGCTGTTTGCGAAGAAAAAGCACTAATATTTTTTCAAACCTGCATTTTTAACATGCCATTCCTCGATCTTTAATGAAATATTCGATGGAATAAAAGCATGAAAGGTATTAAAGAGATAAATACTGATGAACAAGTCTAATGACGTTGCAGTCAATAAAGTTGCAGTAAATAAAATAACAGTAGATAAAACAGCAGTAGACAAAATAGCAGGAAGCAAAATTCAGGTACGTGATCTGAACTTCTATTACGGCAAATTTCACGCGCTGAAAAATATTACGCTGGATATCGCAAAAAATAAGGTAACGGCATTCATCGGGCCATCGGGTTGTGGTAAGTCCACCTTGCTGCGTACTTTCAACAAAATGTATGAATTGTACGGTGAACAGAGAGCTGAAGGCGAAATTATTCTGGATGGCACTAATGTCCTGACGGACAAACAAGATATTGCTTTGCTGCGTGCTAAAGTTGGGATGGTCTTCCAGAAGCCAACACCATTCCCGATGTCAATTTATGACAATATTGCTTTCGGGGTGCGCCTATTTGAAAAACTGCCCCGGGCAGAGATGGATGAACGTGTCCAATGGGCGTTGACAAAAGCGGCACTATGGAATGAAACCAAAGATAAATTGCACCAGAGCGGATATAGCCTTTCCGGTGGTCAGCAACAACGTCTGTGCATCGCCCGTGGTATTGCCATTCGCCCGGAGGTTTTGTTGCTGGATGAACCCTGTTCGGCACTTGACCCAATCTCTACGGGGCGTATTGAAGAGTTGATCAGCGAGTTGAAATCAGAATATACCGTAGTGATAGTTACTCACAATATGCAACAGGCGGCTCGTTGTTCTGATTACACAGCATTTATGTACCTTGGTGAACTGATTGAATTCAGCGATACCGATAGATTGTTCACCACACCGAAGATGAAACAGACCGAAGATTACATTACTGGCCGCTACGGTTGATATGGGGATAGCATAAGATGGACAATCTGAATCTCAGCAAACACATCTCTGGTCAGTTCACTGCTGAACTGGAATATATTCGTACAGAATTGATGACAATGGGTGGGCTGGTGGAAGAACAGCTTAGTAAAGCCATTCTGGCGATGCACAACCAAGATGAAGTATTGGCACGGCAAGTGATTGAAGATGACCAGAAGGTCAATATGATGGAAGTGGCGATTGATGAGGCTTGTGTTCGCATCATTGCAAAACGCCAACCGACAGCCAGCGACCTGCGTTTGATTATGGTTATTTCAAAAACCATTGCTGAACTGGAGCGTATTGGCGATGTTGCCAATAAGATCTGTCAGACTGCGCTTGAAAAGTTTTCACATCAACATCAATTCTTGCTGGTCAATTTGGAATCATTGGGGCGCCATACTATCCAAATGTTGCACGATGTGCTGGATGCCTTTGCCCGCATGGATCTGGAAGAGGCTATCCGTATTTATCGTGAAGACAAAAAAGTTGATCAGGAATATGAAAGCATTGTCCGTCAGCTAATGACTTACATGATGGAAGATCCCAGAACGATTCCGAATATTATGACGGCTCTTTTTTGTGCCCGCTCTATTGAGCGCATTGGTGACCGTTGCCAGAATATTTGTGAATTTATTTTCTATTACGTCAAAGGACAGGATTTCCGCCATGTTGGCGGTGATAAGTTGGAAAAATTGCTTACCCAAAAAGAATAATTTTTTAATCGCTTGAAACGCTGGTGTTTTTTCTCCGGCGTTTTCTTTTTTATATTCTATATGGTTATAAATATAGAATTTTATATTATTTTAGGTGCTATATCGAAATTGATAGCTTTTGTTGGGCATATAAAAATTAATAACCAACAGGGGTGTACAATGAAGATTAGCAATAAATCTCGCATAGCGGTGGCGGCTTTGCTGTGATGTGGATATTGCCAATGATTTGGGAGTAAAGTTGGAATTGCGTCCAACGAATCCAGCAAACCGAATTCCCCTGCTTTCTTCCAAGAAAATTGACTTAATTGCCGCTAATTTCACAGTCACTGACGAACGCGAAAAAAAACATTGAACACACTTTCTCAAATTTAATATCTGATACCTGGCAGATATTTTTTGTTGTATTCATTCCCTACCGTGAGGTGGGGATTTTTTATATTAGGCTGATAATTTTAAAGTTATTTAATTTACTCGTTTGATATTTTTCTTATTAAAGCAAAATATTTTTATCTATGTGATTAACTTGTTTTTTAGGATCTAATCGGTATTTGTTGATTGATTTTTTATGCTATAACAACAAGAGGTAAAGCAAAAAATAATGATGAAGGATTAAGATAATATGGCTAATTCTATTTATGTGACAATAAAAGGGAAGCTTCAAGGGTTGATCTCTCAAGGGTGTTCCACGCTGGATTCTATTGGTAATAAATTTCAGTTTGGGCATGAAGATCAAGTTTTTGTATTACAATTTAATCATGGAGTTTCTCGTTCACAAAACGTTGCTCATCAACCGGTTAAGTTTATCAAACCTCTGGATAAATCATCACCATTACTATTGATGGCAATTTCAAACAATGAAGAACTTGATCTCATGTTTGATTTTTACCGAACTTCGCAAGCTGGTGGGCAAGAACGTTATTACTCTGTCCATTTAAGAAATGCCAAGTTAATAAATGTTAATGTTCAATATCCACATTCTGTGAACCATAATGATCGGCAACCAGAGGAAGTTGTTGCAGTAAGATATAAAGATATTGTTTGTCAGCATTATGTGGCAGGCACATCAGGGTATTGTGCTTGGGAAGAGACGGTTTACTGATTATATAAATTATCCCAGAACAATACATAAAATAATAATCACGGGTGGTAAATAATATGCAATTTGAAAGTCTAACATCACAACTAAGAAACGAGTTTGATGAAAGTAAGTTACCGAGCTTACAGTATGCCAGAATGCTTGGTTCCATACATCACGGCGTTCCCAATATAGATTTTCAGGCTATTGCGGATGCATTAGATTGCCACCGTGATTTTTATGGTGCTGGAATTATTTATTCCGATGGCTTCTATAAACGCTATTTAGTTAGACCATCAAAAAGACGTGGGAATAATGTCTCTTCTGAGTTAACACATATTATTATTTTCAATCTTGAGGCAGGAGTTACTCCAAAAGTAGAACTGAAAAAAACGGTATCAGAGCCTAGTTTGATGCTGGAGATTGGCTCTACGGCGCTTTCTTGTGGTGGAGCACTGGTATCGGCATTCGGATTATTTGGCTCGGGAGTAGCAGCACCATTTACAGGAGGAATGAGTACACCCGTAGCTATTTTATCTTATGGCGGTTTAACAGCATCTGGTCTTCAATGTGTAAATGGAGGATATAGAGTTTATCAACTTACAGGTGCAGGGAGGGAAGGAGTAGAACATGTTGCTTGGTTAGATTCGCAAGATTGGTATGTTACAACCACAACTATATTAGATGTAATATCCCTTACCTCTGGAGCTGCTGCACTAAAGGATGCATATAAAACTTATAAAATAATGAAAGCAACTTCTCCTCGTAGAGCATCAGAATGGCTAAAAAACATGCCAAGACATGAGAGAAAACGGTTAACTGAAGAAATTATGCGACATAATAATCCTGGAATATCTAATCAAGTAATTAAGAAAGCGATAGAGCAGGGAAGATATATTAAGCGTTATCCTAATGAAGAGATACAAAAGGCATTGCGCAACCATTTGAAGGATTCGCTTGTCGCAGGTAGTGGATTTGTAGGTAGTGGAATGACAGGAACAATTAAGAGTCCAGAAAATATATTTACTTCGGGTAAATATATTATTGGCACGATTCACTCTATTGTTTACGAAAACCCCGCTAGTTATTTATCTGAACATTTTTAATAACTTTATTGATTCTATGGGCGCATTGTTTGTGATAATTATTGTATGAATATAAAAAGTTTTGTTTTAAATGCAGGATTCAAAAAATTATTGGATAAGTCTAGAGATCTGGAATCAAAGATAAAGACGGCTGATCCAACTATAGAGCATATCACTGTGGATGAACGGAGTTATAAAAAATTCTTCGATTATCCTGGTAGGTTTAAGATAACTCTTATTATATTTTTTATTACGATAGTTTTCATGGCTTTTTTTTCAGGTGCAGCGGTAGCTATACCTGATTTGTTAATAAATAATCCAAGTAACGAAATAAAAGCATTTTCTTTCTTATTGTCATTGTTAATTAGTGGTGTTATTTCAATTTTTCATATTGGGTTTACTTTGAGTGGATATTATTATGGCCCTGTTATTCATAAGATTGTAAATTCAATTGTATTTATTTTTAGTTTATTTGTTGCTATTTTAAAAGAGGCGTTTGATTCTGATGGTCTATATTTTTTTTCTATAGCGTTATGTTGCTTGTTGATTAAGTTTATATTGAATAGTCAGTATTACTCTGATTTTATATGGACTAGGATGTGTCTCAGAATTAATCGTGTTGTTTTTAAAAGTGAACTGGATAAAATAAAAGTTTTTAATAAAAAACAATTAAGAGAGTATTCCAGAGCGTTGAAATTGGAAAAGCGTAAAAAAATCAGAGATAAAAAAAGAGCAAGACATTCTGAGGAAAAATAGGATGAATGAAAAATCCGGTCACGTATCAAACTCGTTGATTATTTAAGTAAAAAAGAAATATAAAAATAGTTATTTTTTGGAAAAATAAACATGAATATAAGATATATATTAACTAACAATCAATTTAGAAATATTTTGATTCAGTATGAAAATATAAATAGTAGGATCAAAACAAATGACTCTTCACTGTTGGGTGAACCAGATATTTCCAGGCTAAAAAATCAAATGGTCATTAACCGAACTTCAGAAGCAAGTCTACTGCTGATGTTATTTACTATATTGATATCTATTTCCTATATCATGTTGGTTATTGTATTCTATGGTTTTTACTTTTCCTCTGATATTGCTGGTTTCCAACGTTCCGCCGGTATATTCATTATTTCTATAACCTGTTTATTAACGTTGTATGCCTACAGAGGAAGCCTTTTTGCTTTAAAAATTCTGAATGTGCTGAATACAGTAAGTATCATATTTGCGATCGCTATTCTTTTGCTTGATTACTTTGTCTATTATATGCATCACGAATGGTATTTATTAACAGTCGTGTTTTTTAATTTCCTATCTAACCGAATTATTATTAATAGTAAGGTTTTTTCCCAAACAATGACGGAAATTTTATGGTTTAGAACAACTAATCATATTTTGAGAAAGAAGATAAATGGAATAGCAGGAGAGGATGCTGTTGAAAATCATGAAATAAAAATAAAAATAAAAATAAAAATAAAAATAAAAATAAAAATAAAAATAAAAATAAAAATAAATTTTTTTAAAAAAATTTGGCAATATTGTGTGTTAAATGAAAACCTGAATGATGTGCTTAAAATAAGCTATGATCTTAACCAAAGAGTAAAAAAGAATGATATTAGTTTGCTGGCAGAAGATAGATTAAATAAATATCGGAATTTATTAGATTTCGGAGTGCAAAAAAAGGCATTACTGATAACATTATTGTCTACTGTTTTACTGGTAACGGATTATGTAATGACTACATTTATATTATTATCTCATCTTGATAACAAGAGTGACCTTCCTATTTTATTTTTTTTAGTAGCTTTGGTGTTAATGTTTCTTGGATTCACATATTAAGCGCAACACCGTAATGAACGAAGTAAATGAGTGGGTATTCCTTTAAATAACTCATTCGGTGTTTTGTAATCTCGTGT
>NZ_FOVO01000068.1 GCF_900115195.1 Xenorhabdus japonica | reverse complement strand
TCGATCATCTGATTACACTTTTGATGGTAGGGAATGATGAAATTACCCAACGTTACCTGAATCGCTTACAGGAGAAATACGCTCCGGGTAAATCAATTAAGCCAAATATCGGAAAGGGATTAACAGCAGATCAAAAAGCTAAATTAGGTGGTGCTAGTTCTGGTATGCCGGGAGGATGGAAACCGCAAAATGAGAAGAATACAAGAAAGTTTGATCGTTTTCGGAAAAAAGACCTTATTTCTTCAGCAAATAAGCCCATTAATAAGCAAGGTTTATCAGCAGTGGCTAGGGCATGGGATAAACACGCAGGAAGACCTGGGGGAACATTTAAGCCGTTAAAAGGAAATATTTTCCAAAAAAATGCTGCAGCTGAACAGTTTGTACGCAGTATTCTAAATAACCCAAATACAGTGAGAAATGAATTAGCAAGAGGAGGATTGGAATATAGGTTACCTAATGGTAAAGGTATTCGATTTAATGCAGATGGTTCATTTAATACCGTTTTAGATCCAAAGGTGATGAAATGAAAGAAAGTAAATTAGAATTATTCTTTTCTAGTCCGGCTGAATATGAAAACCTTACATTAGAAGTGCAGTTAGGTTGGGAAAAAATCGCGGAGATAAACCAAGATAAGGGTGTAGATAAGCTTGAGATTGAGTTATTTGGTTCTGATGTAGCGCACGGTTCTATAGCAAAAATGCCATTGGATGACTTTATATCTATTTTAATAGAAGCAAGAGAAACATTGACTCAGAATAGTAGCACTTCTGAGGCGTGAGAATTCATTTCGATAACTGTCTGAATGAACATAATCAATTTATATTGAAAATCTATCGCTTTATAAAAGCAAAGTTTTGTCCTCATGTTTCCGTCTGTTTAGCTCTCATTCCATGAGAGCTTTTTTATTATTTTTCAGAGTGTTAACTGGTTGCTGCTGATACATGCAGAGGCATCATGAAAAATTACCAATCGCTTGAAGCGCCACCACCACTACTGCTACCACCGCCACCGGAAAAGCTATCATCATCATTACGATCAGAACTACAGCCACCAAATAAACCGCCAAAAAGGCTGCCAAATAGACTTTTCAATAATGAAAATACCGAAGAGATCACAAAAAATACCAGAATCACAGGCAACATTATGATGAGCAAGTAAAACTCTGCCGGAACGGAAGAGAATAATCCAACAAGGTTCAGTACATAAGTTCCTACTGCTATCGTCAGGGCCGATTTGAGGAAACGCTTAAACCAGTGCCCTGTACGGAAAACTTTCAGTGGCAAGAGGAACATACTTACCAACCAAAATCCTAATAGCATAAAGATGTCCTTACCGGATATCTGATTGAATGCACCACCATCCTCTTCAAAAACCTTAGCAATCTTTTCCGCGTCTTTCTTTATTTCCACTTGTTCGGACTTTTTCAGCAATGTGCCAATTGAATCAATTGCATCACTAATTCCCTTATAATAAGCCTCTTCTTTGAAAGCCAGTTTCACATCTTTAAATAAAATGAATTCAACCTGACCATCAGTTAATTTACGATATCGGGTCGCGCAAGGGAACTTCCCCCCTGCGCTCCCACGGAACCGGACGTGACAGTCTCCCGTCATCCGGCTCTTGTCGTTGACCGTTCGCGCCGCGTACAAATTGCCCAGTGTGCAAACAGACCAGGCTTAACACTCCTTATCCTGCCTGACCATTCATATGCCTGAGCCAGGCTACCGTGCACCCGCTTATATTTGCGGGTAACCCATTTAGCAAGGTGCAGATCTACATGACTGGCTACACAGTCCATTGCTGACCGATAAAAGCGCCCATAGTACTTGACCCAGCCTCGTAACATGGGATTGAGCCATCGTGCCATTACTTCCAACGACAGCGGTGTTTTGTGACTCAAATCCCAGCCCCTTACTGTCTGCCGGATTGCCTTCGCAGCTCTGGTGCCCATTGCTGGCAGGAAATTCACCGATAGCTTTCCTTCTTTCGAGACCGACTTTCTTGGCCTGAACGTGTAGCCCAAAAAGTCGAAGCTGATTTCAGGATATGCCTCCGTTCTTTCCCTGTCCTTGCAGTAGACAACTTTCGTCTTACCCGGACTCATCTCCAGCTTACACTCAGCCAGACGCTTTCTGAGCTTGCCACGCAACATCATTGCCTGCGCATGACTCTTGCAGTGGATGACTATATCATCAGCGTACCGCTCAAACCGGACGACGGGGAATTCCCGTTTCATCCACATATCGAATGCATAATGCAGGAACAGATTGGCCAACAACGGACTAACGACCCCTCCTTGAGGAGTCCCCTTGTCCCTTATCTGCACCGTTCCATCCGGCATGTACACCGACGCGGTTAGCCATCGCTCAATGTAGAGCAGCACCCATCTGCAATCCGTATGCCTGCGCACCGCTCTCATCAGGAGTTCATGGTCGATGTTATCGAAGAACCCCTTGATGTCCACGTCCAGCACCCAGTCAGTGCGCCAGCATCGTTGCCGGGCTACTCTCAGGGCATCGTGCGCAGATTTATGCGGGCGGTAGCCATAGGAGTCAACGTGGAATTGTGGCTCCAGAATCGGTTCCAGCATGTCTTTGACCACCATCTGCGCGATGCGATCCGCTACCGTGGGTATCCCCAATGGTCTCGTTCCTCCCGTCGCTTTTGGTATCTCGACACGCCGAACCGCTGGCGGCATATAGCTGCCCGAGGCCATTCGATTCCAGAGTTTGTACAAGTTCCCCGCGAGGTTCTTCTCAAATTCCTCAATCGATTGACCATCGATTCCAGCGCTGCCTTTATTGGCTTTTACCTTCTTATACGCTCTCCAGACAGCCTGTCTGGATAACGCAAACGGTTTGGACTGACTCACAGGCTCCTCCCACTTGTACGGTTGACCCGTAATACAATCCCAACGACTGGCCCCCTTCGCTCCACGTCCATTACAGACGTTTCATCACTACTACGGAGCCATCTGCCCCTGTGCCCCGCATCGGTACTCAGGCGCTTGCAGGTTTTCTGCTTGACGCCGCTCCCTTCACATCGGGACGACAGATTCCCACGTTCCATGCCAGAGCCTGTGTTGTGCTCATGCTGTCTATATGCCGGATGCCGTCCAGCCAGTAACCAGATAGCCGTTGGACTTATCACACGCCGCTTAGAAAACGCGCTTTTGACATCATCTTGTTCCTTTCGACACTGCATCTACAGTTCACTCTCGTTCATCTTCACAACACATACATGACGCATTAGATTGCGCCTTTTCCCTGACGCTCACCACCACCGCTCTTAACGGCAGCAGCTCAGGGTAGTTTGAAGGCTGCGTCTGGACACCGCCTCCGAGGGGCCGACCCTCATCTCTCGCACAGCATTGCACCCTTATTTGCCACAGGGTGCATTCGTGGCACACCTGAGCCGGAACCGACTGCAATACGCATTTTATGGTCATCAGAAGCGATCAAAAATAAAATTCCATCATTGCGCTCTTTATTGCCCAATTTCCATTTATCAAATACACGGGAAGAAAAAGCCTCAACAGTATCGCTGCCAGTAGTCGGGATAATCAGAACTGCCGTCTGTACCTTTCTTTCAGATTGCAGCTTTTTCAGTTGACGGGTCAGGCGCTGGTTTTCTGCTTTTGTAAGTACCTTAGAGAGATCTGTCACACGTTTACTTAATGCAGGAACATCAACAACTGTGGTTTCTTGTTTTAGCTCTCCAGCCGATACATTGCTTATTCCAATAAGCAATAAAAACAGTATAAAAAGGTGTTTTATTATAAAGGCATGTATTCTCGATGGTGTCATTTGGGTGTTTTGTTGGGTAGATGACAATTTAACGCAGTTACAACAAGGTATGCGATTCAGAAGCCGAGGGCTCCCACCTAAATTGAGTGATGCGGAAGTCATCACGATGGAAGTGATTGGTGAATTCTTAGTATTTTCAACAGATAAAGGGATTTGGACGTATTTTTGTCACCATTGGCGCGACGGGTTTCCGGGGTTAGGTTCACGGGCCAACTTTGCCAAACAGGCCGCTAACCTTTGGGTTGTCAAACAAAAACTGCAAGAGAAGTTGGCGATGTTATTGAGCGCATTCGACAGACCGGTCCATATTATCGACGGATTTCCGCTGCCCGTCTGTGGATTCAAAAGAGCAAAAGGCTGTGCCAATTTCAAAGGACAAGCCGATTATGGGTACTGCGCCGCCAAAAACGAAACTTACTATGGCTTCAAAGGACATCTCATGATAGATGAAATCGGCGTGATAACCGGGTTGACACTGACGCCCGCCAATGTCAGTGGGCGTGAAGCAACCTGGGATGTGATCGGCTCGATAAAAGGCTGTTTGCTCGGCGATAAAGGGTATTTAGGTGTTGAATTTAAACAGGAAATGAAGGCGGAGGGGATTGAAATGATTACCCCGGTACGAGCCAATATGGATGATCCCATCCCCAGAAAAACGAGAAGGGTCATTAACGCCAAACGCCGTTTAATTGAAACCGTGATTAGTCAACTTGCCGGACAATTTGCTATCGAGAAGTGCTGGGCACGGGATTTGTGGCATTTGAGTAATCGAATTGCCAGAAAACTGCTTTCTCACACGTTGGGTATTTTTGCCAATTTTAAACAAGGTAAAAGTCAACGCGGCTGGCTTCAACAAGCCAACGTTATAGGATGTTAAAGTCGAGCATCGCGTTAATACTAATAATTTTCATGGAAATGTAAATAATGCTGGCACTATAGGTGCAGGCAATACAGGCGACATTCATCAACAAAATACTATCACGGCGGGTGATTTTAACTCTCTTGAACGTCAACTAAAAGGTTATGGTATTGAGGATAACGATATCTCTGAATTGAAAGAAATCGTTCAAAATTCACCTAAACCAACCTCATCAAATAGTTTTGGGGGAAAAATTGGTGGATGGATCGATAACATGATTGGCAAAGCTTATTCAGGAAGTCTTAAAATCGCTGGTACTGCCGCCCCTGCTCTACTTACTAATGCTATCTGCCATTACTACGGAATTCCTGTATAAACCCTTATAGCCATAAATTATGCCTTTCTACTTAGGGCAAACGGGTCTAATTTATACAGATGAAAATCCCACTGTCAGGATTTTCATCATATAGCCATTATCCCAGCCAGCCTTCTGGCGCTTAGTC